>JBEDEQ010000001.1:0-35789 GCA_041175645.1 Actinomycetota bacterium
TCGCTCATTGTGAATGATCAGGGCGGCATCATCGACGACCTCATCGTCTACCGCTTCACCGACGAGCGTTTTCTGATCATCGCTAACGCAGGTAACCATCAGGCCGTCTGGTCTGCGTTAACCGAACGCTCCGCCGGTTTCGATGTGAAACTCGACGACGCTACTTCGCGTTACGCGCTCATTGCGGTTCAGGGCCCACGCGCGGTCGAGGTTCTGAAAAGCCTCACGACCGCCCCTCTTGATGACCTTAAGTACTACTCGATTTTCGAGGGTGAGTTCAACGGCGCTCACGCGTTCTTCGCGCGAACCGGCTACACCGGCGAAGACGGTTTCGAGCTGTTGGTGAAGAACGAGGATGCAGTTGCCACCTGGCGCGCCATTCTTCAGGCAGGCCGCTCAGCCGGTTTGATTCCTGCCGGATACGCTTGCCGCGACACCCTGCGACTCGAGGCAGGTATGCCGTTGTACGGTAATGAGCTAGGTCTTCACACCACACCTTTTGACGCGGGCTTTGCGCGCGTCGTTCGCCTCGACCATGACTTCGTTGGTGCATCCGCTCTGGCAAACAAGGCGGGCGACACCCCTGACCGCAAGCTAGTCGCATTGGTTGGTGAAGGCCGTCGCGCAGCCCGCGCCCATTACGAACTGTTCGAGAGCGAAGCATCTGAGCACCCAATAGGTGAAATCACCACTGGCGCCCTCTCGCCGACTCTCGGTTACCCCATCGCGATGGCTTATGTCGACTCTGTACACGCCGAACTGGGCACGACCGTTTGGGCCGATGTTCGCGGAAGCCGTCAACCGATGCAAATTAGTTCGCTACCGTTTTATAAGCGCGCCAAGTAACAGATTCAAAAAGAGAGAAAAAGGGAAAACCATGATTAACCGTGAAGGTCTGTTTTACACAAAAGAACACGAGTGGCTTGCCATCGATGGCGACGTTGCCACCGTTGGAATCACCGAGTATGCAGCCGAGAAGTTGGGTGACGTTGTTTACGTTGACCTACCTAAGGTTGGCACCCAGACCACTTACATGAAAATTTGTGGCGAGATCGAATCGACCAAGTCGGTTGGCGAACTTTACGCCCCGGTCGACGGCGAAGTAGTCGCAGTGAACGAAACCGTTGCCACTAACCCTGAACTAATCAACCACGATGCATTCGGTGCCGGCTGGTTGATCAAGATTCGCTTCACCGAGCTACCGACTCTGCTCAGCCACGACGAATACGCAGCTCTAACCAACGAAGGCTAAACACAAAATGACCAGCGCGCACAAAGATTTCAAATACCGTCACATTGGGCCTAGCGCCAGCGATCAACAGCACATGCTGCAAACGCTCGGCTATGAGAGCCTCGACGATTTGATGTCTGACGCCGTGCCGCAGGTCATCCGCTTTAATGGTGAAGGCGCGCTGCCCGAACCAATCAGTGAGCCTGAGGCACTAGGTGAGCTTCGCGCGCTCGCCGCTCGCAACCGAATCACCGCGTCGATGATTGGACTCGGTTACTACGGCACACATGTGCCAGGAGTCATCAAGCGCAATGTTCTAGAAAACCCTTCTTGGTACACCGCATACACGCCGTATCAGCCTGAGATTTCTCAGGGCCGCCTCGAAGCGTTGATCAACTTTCAAACCATGGTCACCGACCTGACCGGAATGAAGACCGCCAACGCATCGATGCTCGACGAAGGCACGGCTGTTGTCGAAGCCATGATGATTGCTCGTCGCTCGAGTGACTCAAAGTCGAACGTTTTCTATGTCGACTCGGATGCTCTGCCGCAGACCAAAGCGCTGCTAGAACACCGTGCCGAACCCCTCGACATCGAGGTTCGATACTTTGACGCGGCTAAAGGCAGCGACGAACTAACTGGTGAGTACTTCGGGCTCATGCTGCAATACCCGGGAGCATCTGGTGCGATCACCGACATCAAGCCAGCCATCGATGCGGCACATGCTGCTTCGGCTATTGCCGTAGTTGCCGCCGACCTTCTCTCGCTAACTCTGATTGCTGCACCTGGTGATTTGGGCGCTGACATTGCGGTTGGAACCTCGCAGCGTTTCGGTGTTCCGATGGGCTTTGGTGGCCCACACGCTGGCTACCTCACTGTTCGCGATGGACTAGAGCGCTCAATGCCTGGCCGCTTGGTTGGCGTCTCGATCGACGCCGAAGGTGCCCCGGCATATCGCCTCACCCTGCAAACTCGCGAACAGCACATTCGCCGAGAGCGTGCCACCTCGAACATTTGCACCGCGCAGGTGCTGCTCGCCGTTATGGCTGGCATGTATGCCGTTTACCACGGACCTCGAGGGCTTCGCGCAATCGCGAACGAGGTTCACACCAAGACCATCGCGCTCGCCGAGTCGCTAACGGCTGCCGGTCTAACGCTTTCGAGCCAAGAGTTCTTTGACACCATCCGAGTTTTGAATGTTGACGCCGAAGCAGTTTGGCAGAAGGCGCGCGCCCACGGCATCACCATGTTGAAAGTGGATGCTTCGACAATCGGTATTTCGGTCGACGAAACCACCAGCGAGGCAACCCTCAACGCCATCGCACACGCGTTTGGTGCCGAGCTCGTCAACATCGCTGACTCGAGTCGCTTGTCGAACTTCGCTCGCACCACCTCTTACCTAACGCACGAGGTGTTCAACTCGCACCACAGCGAAACCTCGATGCTGCGCTACCTCAAGCGCCTGGCCGACTATGACTACGCGCTAGACCGCGGCATGATTCCTCTTGGCTCATGCACCATGAAGCTGAACTCAACCACCGAGATGGAGGCCGTCACCTGGCCAGAGTTCGGCAACATCCACCCGTTTGCACCAGCCGACGACACTCGCGGCTACCTTCAGATGATCGACCAGCTGACCACTTGGCTTTGCGAAGTCACCGGCTACGACGCTGTTTCGCTTCAGCCGAATGCCGGCAGCCAGGGTGAGCTCGCGGGTCTAATGGCAATTCGCGGCTACCACCTGTCCCGCGGCGATGTTCAACGAACCGTATGTCTCATTCCTTCGAGCGCGCACGGCACAAATGCGGCATCGGCCGTTCTTGCAGGCATGCAGGTAGTCGTTGTGGCCTGTGACGAAAACGGTAACGTAGATGTCGCAGACCTTGCCTCGAAGATTGATGAAGCAGGCGACCGCCTGAGCGCGCTCATGGTTACCTACCCGTCGACCCACGGCGTGTACGAAGAAGCCATTGTCGACATTTGCGATCGCGTTCACGCTGCCGGTGGTCAGGTTTACATCGACGGTGCAAACACCAACGCCGTTGTCGGTTATGCAAAGTTCGGTAAGTTCGGTGGCGATGTGAGCCACCTCAACTTGCACAAAACTTTCTGCATTCCTCACGGTGGCGGCGGCCCAGGGGTCGGCCCTGTAGCAGCGCGCGCTCACCTCGCACCATTCCTACCTGGTCACTCACAAGCCCAAACCGAGCTTCCGGCGTTCGGACCAATCTCGGCAGCGCCTTACGGCTCAGCCAGCATCCTGCCAATCTCATGGGCATACATTCGCATGATGGGCAACGTTGGTCTTGCTGAGGCAACAGCAACCGCAGTTTTGGCAGCCAACTACGTGGCCAAGAAACTCGAGGGTCACTACGAAGTTCTGTACACCGGAAACAAGGGTCTGGTAGCTCACGAGTGCATTCTCGATGTTCGTCCACTCACCAAAGACTCTGGTGTAACAGTCGATGACATCGCCAAGCGTCTAATCGACTACGGGTTCCACGCACCAACGATGTCGTTCCCAGTTGCCGGCACCTTGATGATCGAGCCAACCGAAAGCGAGCCGCTCGAAGAGCTCGATCGTTTCGTCGACGCCATGATTGCTATTCGCGCCGAAGCTGCCAAGGTTGAGTCGGGGGAGTGGAACGTCGAAGACAACCCACTTCGCAACGCCCCGCACACCGCGAAATCGGTCATCGGTGAGTGGAACAAGTCATACTCTCGTGAACTTGCCGCCTACCCGGTTGTCGGTCAACACCGCAACAAGTACTGGCCAATCGTGCGTCGAATTGACTCTGTTTATGGTGACCGCAACTTGGTTTGCTCTTGCCCTCCACCCGAGGCTTTCGCCTAAGGGCTAACTTAAGCTTCTGATGGCTAGCACTACTGCTAGAGCGATGATCATGGCGCCGCCAAGCAGGCTAAGCCAGGTTCGAACTTTTGGAGTGGTTACACCTCGAATAGCAGCACCCGTCAAAGCCAGCGCCTGCTGACAAACCACCGAGCCGATGAAAACACCCGATGCGAACGCAATAGTTGCCGAAACCGGGTCTGAGCCGGTGAGTCCCACAAGGCTCGGAGTGATGGCCAAGAAGTAGAGCGCAGTAGGTGGGTTCACCACTGTGGCAGCGGCGAACTTCAGGTAGGTCTTGCCAGCAGTGGTCAGCTCAGTCTGCGATTGAGCTGAATTCTCGGATGCGCGCCTAAGCCTCAGCGCTTTATAAATGGTTTGGGCACCCAAACCAAGCAAGATCGCGGCACCAATCAAGCTGAACCATAGTCCGTAGGTTCCTAGGATTCCCGCAACGGCAGATCCGGCCAGAAAAACCACTACGGCATAGGTCGCGTCGACCGAGGCCATGGCTAGTGCGCCAGCGGCCCCGACGCGGAGGCCGTGGCGCAGGGTTGTGTCAATCAGAAGAAGCGCCATCGGGCCAACAGGTATGGCGAGGGCAATGCCGGCTGTTAGACCGAAAAAGAAGAGCTCAGCAAGATTTGGCACACGTTCACCTTATTGGCTGTAAGCGTTTTCGGTTTTCGCACCCAAGTACAAGACAGCACTTAGGTAACAGGAATGTTACAAAATGTAAAAAAGCAAATTTTTGTTAACATTCTGGGATTTTGCACTCTAAAGTTATAAACACCCAAGGGTTATTGCGTCTTTCTCGAGAGACTCAATCGCCCGAATCCAACAAGGAGAAACACATGAAAGCAACACGCATCGTTCGCGCGGTGGCCGTGGCTGCAGCTGGTGCCCTTGGCGTTGCCGGTTTGGTAGCGCCTGCACAGGCTGCAACTCGTACCACTGTTGTGATCCACGCGTCAAACGCGCTCACGTCGTTTAACAGCGGTACCCCTGAGACCAACCTTGTAACCAACAGCGATGTGGGTTACATGACTGGTGCAGGCTTCGCCTACTACGACAACAACAAGAACCTCGTTCGTAACACCACTTTCGGTACCTTCGGTATCGTTTCCAAGAGTGGCTGTGCACTTGCTGTCAAGTACACCGTCAAGCCTGGTCGTGTGTGGTCAGACGGCACCCCAATCGATGGTGTTGACCTTCTTCTAAGCCACATTCTTGGAAGCAGCGCTTACTCGAAGGCCGCTGGCCTAGGTGACCCTGCAAACGCAGAGGTAGTTCCATCGTTCAATTCGTTCTACGGTGGTCCTTACGACAGCGCTATCAAGGGTGAACCAGCTCTTTCAACTGACAAAATGTCTGTAACCCTCTGCTACTCAAGCTTCGTGCCAGACTGGCAGATCATGGGCCCTGGTCCTGCTCCAGTTCACACGCTGGTTCAGATGGCAAACGGCAAGACTACTGCTCAGAGCCTGACCCAGAACAAGGCTGACAAGGCCGCCTTCTTGGCTGCGTTCAAGGCAAAGGACACCACTCTTCTAAAGAAGATCGGTGACGTCTGGAGCAACGACTACAACATCAAGACCGTAAACTCTTCGACCAACCCGCTACTCTTCGTTGGTAACGGTGGTTTCTTGGTCAAGTCGGCAGTTGCAGACCAGTCGGTAACCATGACCGTGAACCCTAAGTACAACAGCGGACCAAAGCTTTCGGGCAAGGTCAAGACTGTGATTCACAAGTTCATTGGTGACTCGACCGCTGCTGCTCAGGCCCTTGCTAACAAGGAACTTGACATCTACGCAGGTCAGCCAACCGCTGACGCAGTTGAGGCACTGAAGGCACTCAAGGGTGTAAAGACCATCGGTGGTGTTAACGCTTGCTTCGAGCACGTTGACGTTCGCGTTGGTTCAATCATTCCTGGCGAAGACTACAAGGGCGTTTTTGCTGGTATGTCGACTAAGGCTAAAGAACTTCGTAAGGCGTTCCTACTTGCCTACCCACGTCAAGACATCATCGACACCCTGGTCAAGCCAGTTAACTCGAACGCGGTTCTAGGTAACTCATCGTTCTTGCTACCTGGTCAGAAGGGTTACACCGAGGTTGCTGCCTACACCAAGTCGATCTACGCGACTGGTACCCAGGCGCAGCGCACCGCCAAGGCTCTAGCTCTTGTAAAGAAGTACTACAAGACTGCTAAGGCCGGAAGCAAGTCGGTGAAGGTTAACATCCTTTGGGGTGCTCCTTCAAACACCCGTCGTGCAAACGAATTCCAGTTGGCTCGCTACGAGCTTGGTAAGGCCGGTTTCGACCTAACCAACGCTGGTGGAACCAACGGTTGGTCTGCGTTCCTTGACTCGAATGCTTACGACGCCGCGTTCTTCGCATGGTGCCCAAGCTCGGTCAGCCAGACCGGTTCGAACGCCAACTTCAAGAGCGACGGCGGAAACAACCTAATCGGTTACAAGAGCGCAGCCATGGACAAGATCCTTGACAAGCTTGAGACCAAATTGACCGATGCTCAGGTAATCGCGCAGTACAAGGCAGCCGACAAGCTAATCGCTGACGACGCCATCACCCTGCCGATCTTCCAGCACCCAGCAGTGACCGCGCACAACTCGGCACTGAAGGGCGTAAAGCCGGCCCCACTAACTCCAAACATCGTTTGGAACTACTGGGAGTGGAGCTACTAAAGACTCGACTGAGTTTTTAGTAACAAGCTAAAAACCAATGGCACCCGGATGAAAATCCGGGTGCCATTGGCTTGCTTGAAGGTAAACTAAATGAGGTTTGTTTAGACATCGTTTATACGATGGTCACAACGCCGTGGCGAAAGGTATCAAGTGCTAACGTACTTAACTCGAAGAGTTACACAGTTGCTACTCATTCTTTTTGTGAGTAGCTATCTCACCTACATTCTTCTGGCCTGGTCTGGTGACCCGCTAGAAGAGCTTCGCCTCAGCAGCGACCCTAAAAAAGAGCAGACCATCATCGCTCTAACCCGCCAGCTCGACCTAGATACGCCAGCTCCCCTGCGATACTTCAAGTGGATGGCCGGCATGCTAGGTATCTTCTGGGGCAAGTTCACCATGGGTGAATCGCGCCAAGGTCAAGATGTCGCTGAACTTATTGCAACAGCAATACCCACAACCATTCGCTTGGTGCTCGCAGCCACCATTCTCGCCATTCTCGTCGGCATCACAATCGGTGTTGTTACTGCTTTGCGCCAGTACAGCCGCTTCGACTATGCGATTACCTTCGTATCGTTCCTATTCTTCTCTCTTCCAATTTTCTGGGTCGCAGTATTGCTCAAGCAGTACATGTCGATCAGCTTCAACGACTGGCTGGCAAATCCGATAATCGATCCGCTTTGGCTCGTGGGGGCGGGTATAGTCGCAGGTATTTTCTGGTCCGGAGTTATTGGTGGCACAATGCAGCGCGTTCTGGTTGTTTTCGGTGCTGCCTTTGCTTCGACATCCGGCGTTTTGTTCTGGCTATCTAGCACCAACTGGTTCAATACCCTCTCATTAGGAATCGGATTTGTAATCGTTGTCGGCCTGGGATTGGCCTTCTTGATTGTGACCGCATCAACCGGTCTTTCGAACCGCCCGGCGCTCTACTCGTCACTGACCATGGTTGCTATCGGTGGGGCTATTTACTACCCAATTCAGTCAGTCTTGATCAAGGACTTCAGCGGCTGGACCTTGGTCGGGCTAGCCTTGGCGACTAGTGTCGTCGGCATGTTGGCCGGATTCCTTTTTGCAAAGGAAGATCGCGCTGCGGTTATGCGCACCAGCGTCATTACTGCAGTAGTGGTTGCTTTACTTATTGTTATGGATCGCGTTTCTCAGGAATGGGTTCCATATGTCAACAGCGACTTCGTTTCAGGGCGTCCAATTCCTACCGTTGGCCAGGTCAACGATCAAATAGCTATGGAGCTTCAAGAGAGTCCTAATTTCTGGATGGGAACTCTTGACGGGCTTTTGCACATCATTCTTCCTACCGTTGCCCTGACCATCGGGTCGTTCGCTGGGTACGTGCGCTACACCCGCGGTAACTTGCTCGAGGTTCTAAACATGGACTATGTGCGTACCGCGCGTGCCAAAGGTCTCACCGAGAGAACCGTAGTGATGCGCCACTCGTTCCGTAACGCCCTTATTCCGCTCACTACTCTCATGGCTTGGGACTTCGCTGGCCTAATAGGTGGTGCGATTATCACCGAGAGCGTATTCGGTTGGATCGGTATGGGAACGCTGGTTCGCCAGGCATTGTTCTCGTTCGACCTCAATCTGATGATGGGTGTGTTCCTCATCACATCAACATTGGCTGTGAGTGCGAACTTAGTTTCAGACCTGCTCTATTCAGCACTTGACCCACGCATTCGCGTAGGAACCGGAGAATAACCATGTTTGGAAAGAAAAAGGCAGCAGCTTCTGCAGAGACTTTGTCTTCTGAATCAAATGAAAACGCGATTTCGAATAAAGAGACTGAAGGTCTAAGCCAGGGTCAGATTGTTCGTCGTCGCTTTGTGCGTCACCGCGGCGCGATGATTGGCCTGTTCACCCTAATCTCTATAGTCTTGTTCACCTATTCGGCTTCAGGTCTTCACCTGGGCAATGAGAAGAACCCGATCACCATTCCGGGTTGGTGGCACTACAGCATCACAGATCTTCCCGAACTTCGCTATGGTGACGCGTGTCCCGATGGTTCTACGGGCTGCCCCACACTCGACCTGAACCCATTTGACGTCACGCCAGTGGGAACCATTGCTGGCCTTGAAGGAGACGGATCAAGAGTCCTAGTTTCGTTGAACGGCGTTAATGCCCTTAAGGCTGGCGACCAGGTTGTTATTTCAGGTGTGAAGCCAGAATCTTTCAACGGTACCTTTACGATCACCGAAGCAACCGAATATGACCTCAGTTATGAGAGCACCGCTTCGGGAACACCTGAAGATGTATCCAGTGCAAGCGTCGGCACCATGCAGTTCGGCCTCGGCGATCACCCGTTCGGTCAAGATGACATTGGTCGTGACTACTTTGCGCTGGTAATGCGAGGCGCTGAACAGTCGATCATGGTTATGTTGATCATCGGGTTCCTCGGTGGTTTGATCGGAACTGTTGTAGGTGCCGTAGCGGGTTACTTCCGCGGTCGCATCGACGGTTTCTTGATGCGTGTGGTTGACCTTTTCACCACCATCCCGGTCATCCTTATTGGTGCCGTGATCGGTTTCAAGGTCGGTAACCTCGGGGTGGTCGTGTTGGCTGTGTTCCTAGGTTTGTTCGGCTGGATTGGACTCGCGCGTTTGGTTCGAGGCGAGTTCTTGAGTCTTCGCGAACGAGAGTTTGTAGACGCGGCAAGAGTCGCCGGTGCAAGCCATCGCCGAATCATCTTCAAGCACATCCTGCCTAATGCCGTCGGTATCATCATTGTGGCCGTGACCCTATCGATGTCGGGTGCTATCTTGCTCGAAACCGGTCTTTCTTACCTTGGCTTCGGTGTGGTTTCTCCCGACGTGTCGCTTGGTTCGTTGATTAGCCAATACCAAGACTCGTTTGCCACCCGCCCTTGGTTGTTCTGGTGGCCAGGTCTGTTCATTATCGCGATTGCTCTTTGCATCAACTTCATTGGAGATGGTCTGCGCGACGCGTTCGACCCTCGTCAACGTCGCCGCATCAGCAAGAAAGACCGCGAGCAGGCCAAGTTGGCAGCTAAGGTCTCTGCCTAACCAAGGCAGATCAGAAAGTTAAAAGTGCAGTACGTTACCGAGAACAAGCAGCAGAAGGCTAGCGCTCAACAGCGTGATGCCCAGCTTGTCGACGCTACCGCTGCGCTTGGCCGAGGCAATTGTTGCGGCTCGCTCAAACTCGACTCTTCGAGTTCGGGCAACGTGAGCAGCAGCGCCGGAATGACTGTTGGGAAGGTCGCCGGGTCTGAGGCCGAAATCTCTGTCGTAGTTGATGCCTTTGACATCAGCCTTGTGAACAGTGCGTCGACGGTAACGTCCCGGAGCGGGGGCAGCCCACGCCACGACCTTGGCCTCACCGCTGTAGATAGTCAAACCAAATCGCGTTTCGATCTCATCGACTTCACCCCAGCCGACAGTTGCTGTGATGAAGGGGTTCACGATGGTGATGCCCTCATCGAAGATAAGAACCTTGGGCTTGATAAAAAGAAGCCAAACGAGGGTTGCTGTGGTGGCAATAACTCCAGCTTGAGCCATCCAGCTGCCGTCGCCGTAGAAAATCACTTGAACGACGAACAAGACATTTATGGCCAGAGCCAAAATCGAGAGAACGATGGCGGATCTAGGTCGAAACACATTCAGATTGGTCACCAGACCATTCTGCCATTGCTTCAAACAACTTCATCAGTAGAAGGAAAGTAGAGATCGTGACTCAAAACGTAGAGCCAATTCTCAAGGTCGAGAACTACAACGTAGAGTTCTGGGTTGATGGCGTCTGGTACCCGGCAGCCATTGACATGAACTACCACGTCATGCCTGGTGAGGTGTTGGCCATTGTTGGTGAATCTGGTTCTGGTAAGTCATCTTCTTCGATGGGCTTGATGGGTCTACTAGCCTCGAATGCACGCACCACCGGCAAGGTAATGGTGAAGGGTGTTGACATGCTCACGGCAAACAGCAAGACTCTGCGCAGCTACCGCGGTAAAGAAGTTGCCTACATTTTCCAAGAGCCGATGACAGCTCTAAACCCGGTTTACACAATCGGTTTCCAAATCATCGAGACTCTGAAGACTCACTTCGACATCACTACTGCAGCTGCCCGCACCCGTGCGATTGAGCTGCTAACTCTGGTCGAGATTCCGAACCCAGAGAAGTCCATCGACAAGTACCCTCACCAGCTATCCGGTGGTCAGCGCCAGCGCGCCATGATCGCGCAGTCTCTGGCTTGTGACCCGGCTCTGCTAATCGCGGATGAGCCAACTACAGCTCTTGACGTAACAGTTCAGGCTGAAATCATCGACCTGATGCGCAACCTCAAAGACAAGCTCAACTCGGCAGTTCTTTTGATCACGCACGACATGGGCGTTGTCGCCGACCTTGCCGACCGCATCCTCGTGATGAAAGATGGCTTTACCGTCGAGCAGGGCACTGCCGATCAGATCTTCAATGCGCCGCAACACCCATACACTCAGTCGCTTCTAGCTTCGGTGCCAAAACTTGGCTCAGTGCCAGTTCGCGCACGCGTAGCCGAGGGCAACGAGGCAGTCTTGAGCCTGCGCGATGTCACCATCGAGTACCCGAAGCGTGGTCGCGTACCAGCGTTCACCGCAGCCCACGGCATCTCGCTAGACATTTATCCTGGTGAAATTCTTGGCCTCGTAGGAGAGTCTGGTTCAGGTAAGACGACCATTGGTCGCGCTGCCATTGGTCTTCTGCCGATCAAAGCAGGAAGCATTTCGGTTGCCGGAAACGACATCAGCAAGGCCTCCCTAAAAGACCTTCAGAAGATTCGCAAGCACACCGGAATCGTCTTCCAAGACCCAGCATCGTCGCTGAACCCGCGACTACCAATCGGTGAGTCGATTGGTGAGCCGTTGTTCTTGGCTAAGGTCGCCAAGGGTGACGAACTAAACAAGATGGTCGAAGAGCTGCTCGACAAGGTTGAGCTGCCTCGTTCTTACCGCAACCGCTACCCACACGAACTTTCGGGTGGTCAGCGTCAGCGCGTAGGTATCGCCCGTGCCTTGGCTCTGAACCCAGACATCCTAATCGCTGATGAGCCAACTTCGGCACTCGACGTTTCGATTCAGGCGCGATTCCTAGACCTGCTGCAAGAGATTCAGCAAGAGCTCAAGTTCGCGTGTTTGTTCATCAGCCACGACATCGCCGTTGTAGAAATCTTGGCGCACCGCATTGCGGTTATGCAGCACGGTCGACTTGTCGAGGTTGGTGACCGCGACCAGGTATTGCGTAACCCTAAAGACCCATACACGCAGCGCTTGCTTTCTGCAGTTCCTGTGCCAGACCCTGCTGAGCAGAAGCGTCGCCGCGAAGCTCGTATGGCTCTGCGCTCGAACTAAGCAAAGTAACCTAGAACCAGTTGAATCAAACTGGAGACACCTTGAAGCGTTTATTGGCCTTAGTTCTTATTGCCGTGTTCGGCGGTACGTCACTTTCGGCTTGCAGCTCTGAACAAGGCGTAATCGCCGGCAGCCAACTCAGCATCGCTCAAATCGGTGAGTTGAATTCGATTAACCCAGATGTCTCTAGCGATCTCACAACGGCTCACAATGCCAGCGAGTTGGCCAACCTGACGACAGCGAGGTTTTTTGACCTAGGGCCGACTGGTGAGCTAATTGCCAATGAAAAACTGGGAACTGTTGAGGTTTCAGACGCCAAGCAAATGCGTGTCACCTACACTTTGAACGACTCAGCGGTTTGGTCTGACGGTGTTGAAATCGACGCGACCGACCTAGCACTATCTTTTGCCGCCGCTACCAGCCTCGGCAGTTCTAACTTTTACTCGGTTCGCCGAGACTCTGGCCTCCAGTTCGCAAATTTGGCCTCAACTCCAAAGGTTGGCGACAAGTCATTAACTCTCGAGTTCTCGTCAGCTGTGGCCGATTACCAGACCGCTCTCACACTCAGTGTTGCCGCTCATACGGTTGCCACCAAGGCCTTTGCAAGCTCAGACTCCACGGCGGCTAAGACAGCAGCATTGAATGCAATCTTGAATCAAGATGCGGTTGCTCTGGATGCTCTGGCTGAAAGCTACCGTTCTGGTTTCGATTCTTGGCAGGGCATCACCGATGAATCCTTGTTTGTGTCATCTGGCGCTTACCGAGTTGCCAAAGTTTCGGGAAAAACCTCGGTTGAGTTAGTCGCAAACTCCAACTACCAAAATGGACACTTGCCTCGGGTGCAAACACTGAAGCTCCAGTATTTTGCTGACGCGACTGCCGCCATCGCGGCGATGTCCTCTGGTCAGATTGACATCGCAACGGCTGAAGACTCCGGAATCGCATCGCTCGGTGACATTTTGGGCTTAGTTTCAACCATCGAATCTCCTAAAGTTTCATCGGTCGTCAAGTCGGGTGCAATGACCGAGCAGGTGATTTTCAATTTCAGAAGCACCAGCATTTTCTCGGTTGAGCGAAACAATCAAGATCCGGCCGCTGCGTTATCCGTTCGAAAGGCTTTCCTCAATCTGATTCCGAAGAACCGAATCATCACTGGTATTTCTCAAAACTATTCGGTGACCTCTTCGGATTCTTTGGTGTTCTCGAGTGGCATGAACTATTACGACTCGTCGGTGAGTGAAAACGGTCTCACCGAGTACCTGTTCCAAGACGTTGAGAAGGCTTCTGAACTAATGGCTGCGAGCGGTCTCGAGCTACCGCTCAAGGTGCGAGTGGTGTTTGACACCGATAACCCAAGAGCGCAGGCGGCCTGGATTCTGCTTCGTGAGAGAACGCTGTCGGCAGGCTTCAAGTTGAAAGACCTTAGCTCGCAAGACCCAACCCAGGTTCTAGCATCAGGTGATTTTGATGTTTACATCGGCGCGAGACCAGTCGTATCGCTACCGTCAGAAAATGTTTTCGCAATCACGTCCTCGGCAGTTTTCGGCTACACCAGCGACTTGGTAGACGGTGCGCTCGAAGAACTCGCCCTGGCAGCAGACGAACGTGATAGGGGAGCGGCACTAGCCAAGCTAGACAAACTTTTGGTTGCAGATGCTTACGGCATGCCGCTCTATGAGGTGCCATCACTTTTGGTCTACGCCGATCGAATCAAGGGTTTTGTGCCTTCCGCTTATGCCGATAGCGCCACCTGGGGCTACCAAAACTGGGCAGTTGAACCGACTCCACAGGGCTAGTCATCCTGTAGTTTTCACGCCCAGCCAACTAAACTAGAAACACCGATGCGCATCTCGCTCGGTTTTTCATAAATCGCACGAATCTCTTTCGATTTGTCGCGTGCCATTAAGAGGATGTTTGTTATGACTCTGGTTTCCAGAGAAGACCTTCGCAACGTTGCAATCGTTGCCCACGTAGACCACGGCAAGACCACTCTGGTCGATGCCATGCTTCGCCAGACCGGTTCGTTTAGCGACCACTCAAACATGGGAGAACGAGTCATGGACTCGGGCGACCTAGAGCGAGAAAAGGGCATCACGATTCTCGCGAAGAACACTGCGATTGCCTATAAGGGCGCCGCTTCGGGTGGAAAAGAAATCACTATCAACGTGATTGACACCCCGGGTCACGCCGACTTCGGTGGTGAGGTCGAGCGCGGCCTTTCTATGGTTGATGGAGTCGTTCTACTCGTTGACGCATCTGAAGGTCCGCTGCCTCAGACCCGTTTCGTGCTTCGAAAAGCGCTCGAGTCAAAGCTTCCAGTTATTTTGTTGGTAAACAAGACAGACCGTCCGGATGCTCGCATCGATGAGGTTGTCGAGGAAACCCACGACCTACTTCTTGGTCTTGCCAGCGACCTACACGACTCGGTTCCAGATCTCGACATTGACTCGATCCTCGACCTTCCGGTTATTTATGCATCGGGTCGCGCCGGTCGCGCCAGCTTGAACAAGCCAGCCGACGGAACCCTGCCAGATGCAGAAGACCTAGAGCCGCTTTTTGGCGCAATCCTCAAGTACATTCCTGCGCCGGTTTACGACAACGAGCACCCACTGCAGGCGCACGTCACGAACTTGGATGCTTCGCCATTCCTAGGTCGTCTAGCTCTTTTGCGTATTTTCAACGGTACGCTTCGCAAGGGCCAGCAAGTTGCCTGGGTTCGCGCCGATGGTTCGACTCAGAACGTGAAAATCACTGAGCTCCTTAAGACCAAAGCGCTAGAGCGCTACCCAACTGACGAGGCCAACCCAGGCGACATTGTCGCTGTTGCCGGTATCGAAGAAATCACCATTGGTGAAACTCTCGCCGACCCGAACGACATTCGCCCACTACCGATGATCACGGTCGACGACCCTGCGATTTCGATGACCATCGGAATCAACACATCGCCTATGGCTGGTCGCGTCAAGGGCGCAAAGGTCACCGCTCGTCTGGTCAAAGATCGTCTAGACAAAGAGCTAATCGGTAACGTTTCAATTCGTGTGCTTCCAACCGAGCGTCCAGACGCTTGGGAAGTCCAGGGACGTGGCGAGCTTGCGCTGGCCATTCTCGTCGAGCAGATGCGTCGCGAAGGGTACGAACTAACTGTTGGTAAGCCACAGGTAGTGACCAAGAAAATCGACGGCAAGGTTCACGAGCCAGTTGAAGACTTGACCATCGATGTTCCCGAAGAGTTCCTCGGTGCAATCACGCAGCTTATGGCGGCTCGCAAGGGTCGAATGACGAACATGGTTAGCAACAACACCGGTTGGACTCGCATGGAGTTCCTGGTTCCTTCTCGTGGCCTGATCGGTTTTAGAACCGAGTTCTTGACCATCACAAAGGGCACCGGAATCGCCAACGCAATCTCGGCCGGTTATGACGCCTGGTTCGGTGAAATCGTCACGCGCAACAACGGCTCAATGGTGGCCGACCGCGCAGGTGTTGTCACCCCGTTCGCCATGATTGGCCTTCAGGAGCGCGGTTCGTTCTTCGTAGAGCCAACCAGCGAGGTTTATGCCGGAATGGTCGTGGGCGAGAACTCACGAGCCGACGACATGGAAGTCAACATCACTAAAGAGAAGAAGCTCACCAACATGCGTGCCGCTTCGTCTGACGAGTTCCAGTCGCTCACTCCGCCTCGCAAGCTGTCACTCGAAGAGTGTCTTGAGTTTGCTCGCGAAGACGAGTGTGTCGAGGTAACCCCAGAGGCTATCCGAATTCGCAAGGTAGAGCTAGACGCGAACGTTCGCGCGCGCCTCTACTCACAGCGCAAAAAGAGCTAACAAAGAGTCAAAAAATCCCCCGAAGCCTCTGCCTCGGGGGATTTTTCTTTAGCGCCTCAATGCAGTTACTTGACCTCTGCGGTTGCACGCTTGGTGCGGTAGCCAAGAACGTAAATCAAGGTCACTGGAATTGTGTACAAGAACCAGACCAGCGCTTCGAGGTTTGATGGGGTCACTCTGAATGAGATTGTGCCCTTCAAGATGCTGTGCACCACTCCGTCTTTCTCGATGATGCCTGAAACGTCATATGCGTTCGCAGTTAGCACAGGGAACGCCTGCTCAAGACCGGCGAAGATACCAACCTCTTGGAGCTCGTGAATGCCATAAGCCAGAATTCCGGCCGCAACGATGATTAGGAATGCTCCCGTGTATTTGAAGAACGAAGACAGGTTGAACTTTAGTACGCCACGGTAGATGAGGTAGCCCATAACGGTTGCTACTAGAAGGCCGAGTGTTGCGCCAAGAATCGGGTGCGTCTCGTCACCAGTCGCCTTTGACGCACTCCACAGAAATACGGCGGTCTCAATTCCTTCACGGATGACTGCAAAGAAGGCCACGCCAACCAAGGTGATGGTTGAAGTTTCAAGTGCCTGGTCGATTTTGCCTCGAAGCTCCGCGCCGAGACTCTTCGCCTGCGAGGCCATCCAGAAGATCATCCAAGTGACAAAGCCCACTGCGACGATCGACATGGTGCCGGCGATGATTTCGTTTGTGCCCTCAGGTGCTTCGGTGACAACAAAGGTGAGTGCGAAGCCAACCAAAATCGACAAAGCCACGGCCGCGCCGACGCCTGTAAAAAGTTTCGGAAAGTCGCTACGTCGGCCAATTTTGACCAGGTAACCGGCCAAAATGCCTACAATTAGTGCGGCTTCAAGGCCTTCGCGGAGACCGATCAAGAAATTTGCGAGCATTTGGAGTCTTTCTTTCGTTTACTTAGGGTTACCTAACAAAATCATTTTAGTTAGGGTTACCTAACTTCGGCAAGTGTTTGCCCAAAAGTTGTGAAACGCGGACTACCGGCACTCGGCTGGAATATAGTTAGTTCTATGTCCAAACCGTCATTCAAGCCGAAGCGCCTTCTGTTGGTGCACGCGCATCCAGATGACGAGAGCTTGTTCACCAGCCACGTGATTGCAAAAGCGATCAAGGATGGCGCTGAGGTTATGGTGTTAACGCTCACCCGCGGAGAGCGTGGACGCATGAAACTCGAAGAGCTCAAGGGGCTCGAGGGTAACCTATCTGCGGTCGGAGCTTTCCGTGCATCCGAGTTAAAGAATGCGCTGGCCGAACTCGGCGTGAAGCACCACAAGTTTGCTGGCACACGTGCTTACCTGGACTCCGGATTCAAGCTGAACCCTTGGGGTCGCGCCACCAAGCCCAAAGACCTAGACGAGATGGCTTTATCGGCTGTTTCAACTGCGGTGGTCAGCGAAGACATTTATCAGGTTCTGACACAGTTCAAGCCCGACTATCTGGTCACCTACAACCGCCGTGGCGGTTTTGGGCACCCAGACCACAAGCGAGCCAACGAAGCCTCGGCGATGGCATTGCGACGCTACGCCCGCGAACGTCGCGGACGTGCACCACAGTTTTGGGTTATTGCAGAGGGTAGAGAACGTTTCGACGTTGCCATTGGAGATGAAGAAACCGCAGCAGTAAAGAAGGCCGCACTAGCTGCACACGCCTCGCAAATTGCGGTTTTTAAAGAAACCTACTCAATCGTTTCTGGCAAAGAGATTCGCTATGACCGACCAGAGCGACTAAGAAAGTCTTCAATCAGACCATTCCAATGGATTAAGCCTGTCGCCTTGGCACTTTGGGCGCTTCCGCTCGGTGTTCTGCTTACCGTCGTGGGCACCATGCTTCACACCATCACTGCAGATGACACCGCATCTACACCGATTGGACTTTATGTAGCTCTAGGTATAACTGCGCTTCTTGCGTTGGCGCTTCGCCTGTTGCGTGAGAGTCGGGGAGCGCTCTATCTGATGACATTGACCTTGATCGGTTCACTGTTCTGGTTGAGCGATGAAAACAATGCAACCGGATTTGCGGTAGCTAAAAATGAACTAGGAACCTGGTGGTTCTTTGGTTCGATGGCAATCTGCGCTGTCGTAATGCTGTTTCCGAGAATGAGCTCGAGAAGCCTAAAACGCGGAACATCTGGGCACCGCTAACAGTTATTCACAGTCGGTCGGTGTTTTAATAGACCTAGTTTTTTGAGAGGACCATTCGTGACTTACGTAATCGCACTGCCGTGCGTTGATGTCAAAGACAAGGCATGTATCGAAGAGTGCCCGGTCGACTGCATCTACGAGGGCGACCGCATGCTCTACATTCACCCAGATGAGTGTGTTGACTGTGGCGCATGCGAACCGGTCTGCCCGGTTGAGGCCATCTATTACGAGGATGATCTACCAAACCAGTGGGCCGACTACTACAAGGCGAATGTTGAATTCTTTAGCGAGATTGGTTCACCTGGCGGCGCTGCCAAGGTTGGCAAAATTGATGCCGATCACGCAGTAGTTTCTGTTCTGCCCCCGCAGGGCGAATAGCCGGTGTTCGACCGCCTGCCCGAGTACCCATGGGAGCAACTCAAACCCTACGGTGAAAAGGCTCGCGCGCACGATGGTGGCCTGGTTGACCTTTCGGTTGGCTCGCCAGTAGACCCAACGCCCGAAATCATTCGCTCTGCTCTAGAAGCCGCCTCTAACTCACCTGGCTACCCTTCGACCGGTGGTTCAGCGGCGTTCAAAGCCGCAGTGGTCGAGTGGTTTGCTAGACGCAGACAGGTGCCTGGTCTCACTCCCGAAAATGTGATGCCAAGCATCGGGTCGAAAGAACTGATTTCGTTTTTGCCGCTTCTATTAGGGCTCGGCAAGGGTGATGTCGTTGTTCAACCCAAAGTGGCTTACACCGCATACATCGTCGGTGCGGCTTTGGTCGATGCCGAAATCGTTAGTGAAGACGACCCAAGTCTTTGGCCCGACAACACCAAGCTGGTCTGGATCAACAGCCCCGGCAACCCCGATGGTCGAGTTCTTGACGTTGAACAGATGAAAGCTGCCGTTGATCGTGCCCGTGAACTGGGAGCGGTTCTAGCCAGTGACGAGTGCTACGCAGAACTCGGCTGGGATGCTTGGTCGAACAAACTGATTCCGTCGGTGCTTGACCCTCGAGTTTGCGGAGGCGACTTCACGAACATCCTCGCTCTGTATTCTCTGAGCAAACAGTCGAATATGGCTGGGCACCGAGCCGCTTTTGCCGCTGGCGACGCGGCTCTGGTTAAGTCGCTCGTGAACATTCGCATGCACGCCGGTTTAAACACGCCGGCACCGGTGCAGCACGCGATTGCAGTGGCGCTCGCTGATTACGATCACGTGGCGACAGAAAAAGAGATTTACCGCGCCAGACGCGAAGTTCTGTTGCCAGCGGTCAAAGCCTTTGGCTTCGAGGTTACCGACAGTGAAGCAGGTCTATACATCTGGGCAACACTCGGTGAAGATTGCTGGGTCACGGTGTCGCGTATGGCCGAGCTCGGCATCCTGGTTGCACCTGGATCGCTGTATGGAACTAGCTCACTGAAGCATGTGAGATTTGCCTTGACTGCCACTGATGAGCGCATTGCCGAGGGTGCTAGACGCCTTCAAAATGCCATAGGCTTGGAACACCGCTAAACCCTTAGGAGCAACGTTGACCGACCAGGTTAATGCCGACAAAGTCACCCTGAACTATCCGGGTGGTACGGCAGAGTTTCCGATTCTGCCTTCAGCCGCCGGCGACGATGTAATCGACTTTTCTAAGCTAAATGCCGCCACCGGCTTGAATGCTTTCGACCAGGGTTTCGTCAACACCGCATCAACCAAATCTGCCATCACCTATATCGACGGTGACGAGGGAATTCTGCGTTATCGCGGGTATCCGATTGAAGAGCTTGCGGCCAAAAAGACTTTTGTTGAAGTTGCCTATCTTTTGATTTACGGAGAGTTGCCAAACGAGACACAGTTGGCAGATTTTGATGGCCGCATTCGCCGTCACACGTTGATTCACGAAGAGCTGAAGAACATCTTCCACGCGATGCCGCAGAACGCGCATCCGATGTCGGTACTGGCTGCAGGCGCTTCAGCTCTCTCGACTTTTTATCAAGACTCGCTGAACCCACACGACGAAGAGCAGGTGGAGCTGTCAAGTATTCGCATGCTTGCAAAGATGCCTGTTCTAGCTGCCTATTCATACAAAAATGCGCTTGGACAAGCACTTCTATACCCAGACAACTCTCTAGGCTTTGTTGAGAATTTCTTGCGGATGTGTTTCGGCAACATGGCCGAGCCTTACCTTCAGAACCCTGTCGTAACAAAGGCTCTAGACACGCTGTTCATTCTTCACGCCGACCATGAGCAAAACTGCTCAACCTCTACGGTGCGCTTGGTGGGCTCTTCGCAGGCCAACCTGTTCGCTTCTGTTTCGGCAGGTATTTCGGCGCTGTTTGGTCCACTTCACGGCGGTGCTAACGAAGCCGTTCTCGAGATGCTCACCGACATTCGCGACTCGGGCGACTCGGTGCAACGCTACGTTGAGCGTGTCAAGAACAAAGAAGACGGTATTCGCCTGATGGGCTTTGGCCACCGCGTCTACAAGTCATTCGACCCGCGCGCCAAGATTGTCAAGGCAACCGCCGATCGAGTTCTCGCCGAGCTCGGCGTCAGTGACCCGCTTCTAGACATCGCGAAAGAACTCGAGGCTGCAGCTCTGGCTGACGACTACTTCGTCGAGCGCAAGCTCTACCCGAATGTCGATTTCTACACCGGTGTGATCTACAAGGCAATGGGGTTCCCTCCACGCATGTTCACTGTGCTCTTTGCGATTGGCCGCCTACCGGGTTGGATCGCTCACTGGCGCGAAATGAATCAAGACCCAGCCACCAAGATTGGCCGCCCTCAGCAGCTATATATCGGTGCTCCAGAGCGCCACATTTAATCGCTCTAGGCTGCTCTAGTTCGAATAGAAGTACAGCACGGTATCGCCGTAGCTTTTTTCCTCATCAAGCGTTAGGTACTCTGGCGCGCTTACAACGCCAGAGCGGCTCGATCTCTCGACGATCACCACGGCATCCGCGTTCAAGTGCCCCTCTAGGGCTGCAAGGTTGGCTGTAACCTCTTCGTTTGTGACTTCGTATGGCGGGTCGATAAACACGATGTCAAAGCGAGTGGATGCTTCGCCTGCGAGCATTGCAGCAACCGACTTATTCACAACTTTGGTTTCGGCCTCGAGCTCTTCGTCTTGAAGGGCATTCTGCACGAGGCGGGCATTTGCCACGCATACGGCCGCCGCCTTACCGTCTCGCTCAACCATCCAGGCGACGCTTGCGCCACGGCTGACGGCCTCTAGTGCGAGTGCACCGGTGCCGGCATAAAGGTCGAGAACATGGCTCGACTCGAGCAAATCGCGGGATTCAAGCTTTGAAAATAGGCTTTCGCGAATTCGGTCGGAGGTTGGTCTGGTGGTTTTGGCTGGCGAAACGAGTTTTCTCGAGCCTGCGATGCCTCCGATAATTCTTGTCATGTCTAGCATTGAACCATGCTTTTACCTCTTGAGCCGCTAGACCGCGTTTTGGGTGACCGAACCGCCAAGTCTTTTGCGCGCCATTTGGGGCTAAAGACCGTGGCCGACCTGCTCACTCACTATCCGCGACGCTATTCTTCACGCGGTGAACTCACACCGATTGCCGACCTGCCGATTGGCGAGTCGGTTTCGATCGTGGCCGAGATCGTCGATGTTCGAGAGCGACGCATGACTGGGCGCAAGGGCAGCATTCTCGAGGTGCGCATTACCGACGGTAACGGCGTGCTCTCACTCACTTTCTTCAACCAAGCCTGGCGGGCACAGACTTTGAAGCCAGGTGTACGAGGTTTGTTTGCAGGCAAGATCGGTTCGTATCAAGGCAAACTGCAGCTGACACATCCTGACTACGAGTTGTTTGCCGATGAGGTTGACCAGAGCGCAGCTAAGGCTTGGGCCGACCTGCCGATTCCGATCTACCCGGCAGCTTCGGCCGTAACCACGTGGATGATCGCCCGAGCCATGGGCGTGGTGCTAGACACACTCGCACCGATCGAAGATGAGGTGCCGGCCGAGCTTGCGAAGGCTGAGGGCCTGCTCGACCTGTCTGACGCGATCGCGAAAATTCACCGCCCAGCCGTAGCCACCGACTGGCAAGCTGCCAGAGACACTCTCAGGTTTCACGAGGCGTTCTTGCTCCAAGCCACGCTGCTCAAACGTCGCGCCGATAACTCACATACCATAACCACTCCTCGGGTTGCCGCTGCGGGCGGCGCACTAGAAACTTTCGACGCCGCTCTGCCTTTCGAGTTGACTCGCGGTCAGGTCGAGATAGGGCAACAGATTCTCGAAGATCTGAGCGCAGAGCATCCAATGAATCGCCTTTTGCAAGGTGAAGTTGGTTCTGGAAAAACTCTGGTTGCGGTTCGCGCCATGCTTGCGGTTGCCGACTCGGGCGGGCAGTCAGCGTTGATTGCCCCAACCGAGGTGCTGGCCTCGCAGCACTTTGCCTCGATTGAACGCACTTTGGGCACCGAACTTGCCAAAAAGGTCGGTCTCACCCTGCTGACCGGTCAGCAGTCGGTTGCCGATCGCAAGCGGGGGCTGCTTCAGATTGTCAGCGGCAAGGCTGGGTTGGTGGTTGGAACGCACGCGCTTATTGCGGACAAGGTTGAGTTTCTTGACCTAGGACTGATTGTCGTTGACGAGCAGCATCGATTCGGGGTCGAGCAGCGAGAGGCGCTGCGCCTCAAAGGCAAACTACCGCCGCATGTGTTGACTATGACGGCCACGCCGATTCCACGCACGCTCGCGGTAACCGTTTTCGGTGACCTTGATGTGTCGACTCTCACCGAGTTACCTGCTGGCCGCAAAGAAATCACCAGTCACGTGGTCCAAATCAATCAGAGCGGCCTAGTTGCCAGAGTCTGGGCACGCGTTGCCGAAGAGGTTTCGGCTGGGCGTCAGGCCTTCGTGGTTTGCCCGCGCATCGATGAGACAGATGCAGAGCCCGAGTCGAGTGAAGGGTTTGTAGACGAGGCGGATGCCGCTGCTGAAGACTTGGTCGAACTTGCCACCCCAACCGAACCTAAAGCGCCGCTCGCTGCAGCCCTGAGCGTTGCCGAGGGCTTGAAACTCAACCCGGCGCTCGCTGGCGTCAACATCGACGTTCTACACGGGCGCATGAGTTCTGAACAAAAAGCCGAAGTTATGGCCCGATTTGTGGCCAAAGAAATCGACGTTTTGGTATCTACCACGGTTATTGAGGTCGGGGTCGATGTGCCGAATGCAACCGTGATGGTGGTGCTCGACGCCGACCGTTTCGGCATTTCGCAGTTACATCAGTTGCGCGGCCGAGTGGGTCGTGGTGGCCTGCCAGGCTTGTGCCTGTTGCTGACGACGGCCGAACCCGGCAGCGTGTCGCTCGAGCGTTTGACCGCTGTGGCATCGACCACCGATGGTTTCAAATTGAGCGAGATTGACCTAGAGCTTCGTCGCGAGGGTGACGTGCTCGGTAAGAGCCAATCGGGTGGCCGCTCTTCGCTGAAGCTGCTCAGAGTGGTTCAAGACGCGACACTTATTGGAGAAGTTCGTGTGATGGCAGCAAACGTTTTCGCCGCCGACCCGACCCTCGAAAAGCACCCTGCGCTCGCCGCCGCGCTAGAGCGCATCGACCAACAGGCTCAAGACAACCTAGCGAAGACTTAAATTTCGGTCGCGACACCTGCACCTCGTCACAGGTAACCTAGTCTCATGCCAAAAATCGCTGTTTACCCAGGGTCGTTCGACCCGTTCACCGTGGGGCACCTCGACATCGCCGAGCGTGCCAGTGAACTTTTCGACGAACTCGTCGTCGCGGTGGTGCACAACCCAAACAAGACACCAATGTTTTCGCTGGTCGACCGGGTTGAGTTGGTAGAACTGTCACTTGCCGAGGCCGGCCTGTCGGGCATCCGCGTGGTTGCTCTCGAATCTGGTCTTCTAGTTGATTTGTGCGCGGATGTTGAAGCCGACGTCATCGTCAAAGGCGCGCGCTCGGCTACCGATATCGAATTTGAATTTCCGATGGCGCAAATCAATCGTGAGCTAACCGGCATCGAGACTGCGATTTTGATTTCAGCGCCTGAGCTTTCGCACATTTCTTCAAGCCTGGTTCGCCAACTAGCCCAGAACGGGGGAGATGTGCGCAAATACGTCGCCAAACCGGTTCAAAAACTGATCGAAAGAAATTCAAAAACTAATGAGTGAAGCACTAGTGATCGCCGTGCACGATCTAATCAACAAGCCGGGCACGATGCGTGAAAAGCAACTGGATGTTGTGATCGATGAGCCGATGGCAAACTTCGCAATCGGCATTCCAGCGGGTTCAACCATCGAGATTGATGCCCGTTTTGAGTCGGTTCACGAAGGTATTCTGGTCACCGGAGACGCATTTTCAACCGCTTCTGGTGAGTGCAGCAGATGTCTTGACCCGATTGATTCGGCGGTTGAGGTGGAATTTCAGGAGCTTTTCGCCTATTCTGGAACAAGCGAAGATGACTTCGTGGTCGAAAACGAGTCAATCGATTTAGATCAGGTCATCAGAGACGCGGTAGTTTTGTCTCTTCCGTTCCAACCCGTTTGTAGTGCAGGCTGTAAAGGTCTGTGCGTAACGTGTGGTGCGAAGTTGAATGAAGACCCGCAACACGCTCACGAAGCCCCGGTTGACCCGAGGTGGAATGCGCTAACAAACTTGAAGGAAGATTAGAGATGCCAGTACCTAAAAGACGCCTCTCCCGCAGCCGCACTCACGCACGCCGTTCGCAGTGGAAGGCCGCCGAGGTCACCCTGGTCAAGACCGTTGTCAACGGTAAGACCGTCTACAGCATGCCTCACCGCGCCAAGGTAGTCGAGGACTCAACAGGTAACGCCCTGTTCCTTGAGTACAAGGGCCGCAAGGTAGCAGACGCCTAAAGACTTTTGAGTCACGGGCTTGAAGTCTTAATCGAGCGTCTCGGCGTTTCGATTAGCCAAGACCTACTGACCCAAGCACTAACTCATCGTTCTCACTCTTATGAGAACGGCAATCAACCCAACAACGAACGTCTAGAGTTTCTAGGCGACTCGGTGTTGGGTTTTGTTGTTACTGCCGAACTTTACAAAAGGTTCGGCGACCTTCAAGAGGGCGAGCTCTCCAGCCTAAAGAACTCGGTTGTCTCGGCAAAGGCTCTTGCCGAGGTTGCAGCCGGCATCGGCATTGGCGCTTTTCTGTTGCTAGGTAAGGGCGAAGAAAAAACCGGCGGGCGAGACAAAGGTAACTTGCTAGCCGATGCCTTTGAGGCAATTCTCGGCGCCATTTACATCGAGCATGGCTTAGCCCGCGCCAGCGATTTGGTTGAGCGATTCATTTTTCCGTTGCTCGATAACCACACCGATCTCTTGCTCAACAGCGAACCAAAAACGAAGCTTCAAGAAATCGCTCAAGAGCGCGGTCTCGCAGCCCCTGTCTACGAAACCACGCACACCGGCCCTGATCACAATCGAATCTTTAGCGCTTCGGTAACCGTAGGTGAAGTCGTCGCCGCGGGTGAAGCCAGAAGCCGCAAGGGTGCCGAGTCTGAGGCCGCCATTGCAGCCATCAAGGCGCTCGGAGGCAACTAGTGCCCGAGTTACCCGAGGTCGAAACCGTTCGACTTGGCCTTTCGCAACACATTATTGGTGCGAGCATCCGAGCCATTGAGGTTCTAGATGAACGAAGCCTGAAACGACACCTACCAGGCCCGCGAGATTTCGTCACCGCCCTGGCAGATGCGAAAGTTCTGGCAGTTGTTCGTCGCGGCAAATTTCTGTGGCTACCTCTTGAACTGGCCGGTTCGAGCGAAGTGAGATTCGCACTCGTCGGGCACCTCGGCATGAGTGGGCAGATGCTCATTCGCGATGCGGGTGCAGAGCCAGACAAACTCACCAGAATCGTGATTCACCTCGACTCGCCTGATGGTTCGCAAATCGAGTTTCGCTTCGTTGACCAGCGCATCTTTGGTTCGCTGCAAATCGATGAACTTGTTGCCACCCCAGATGGCGGCATTGGTGGCTTCAGCGACAGTGCGCTTCGGGCAGGGGAGTGGGCGAATAAGATTCCACGATCGGCTGCTCACATTTCGCGAGACCCGCTAGACCCCGAGTTTAATGTTGCGGCTGTAATCAAGCGGATGCGCGGCAAGAACTCGGGCATCAAGCGCGTGCTTCTCGACCAAGGTGTGGTCAGCGGCATAGGCAACATTTATGCAGACGAGGCCCTCTGGGCGGCAAAACTGCACTACGACCGCCCGGCCAAAGACATTTCGGCCGCAAAACTTGTCACTCTGATGAGCGAAGTGCAGGGCATCCTGGCTCGCGCAGTTGAGGCCGGAGGAACCAGTTTCGATGAGCAATACAAAAACGTAAACGGCGAATCGGGCTATTTCGAGGTGTCTCTGAACGCCTATGGTCAAACCGATAAACCTTGTAACCGTTGTGGCACGCCAATTAGGCGCGACTCGTGGATGAACCGCGGTTCGCATTTCTGCCCAAAGTGTCAAAAACTCACCCGCTAAATGGGGTAATTTTGTCTGACGGCATTCGCCGTTCATTTAAACGTTGCATAGGTGCGTGAAGCTTGTATCTGAAGAGCCTGACCCTCAAGGGCTTTAAGTCGTTCGCGCAGTCGACTACCTTCAACTTCGAGCCCGGCGTTACCGCCGTTGTCGGCCCGAACGGTTCCGGAAAATCCAACGTTGTTGACGCCCTCGCCTGGGTAATGGGTGAGCAGGGCGCTAAGACTCTTCGCGGCGGCAAGATGGAAGACGTAATCTTCGCCGGCACCAGCACCAAGGGGCCACTCGGTCGTGCCGAGGTACTTTTGACCATCGATAACTCCGACGGCGCACTGCCGATCGACTACAGCGAAGTTACCATCAGCCGCACGCTGTTTCGCAATGGGGGCAGTGAGTACGCAATCAACGGGGATGCTTGTCGCCTTCTAGACGTTCAAGAACTGTTGAGCGACTCAGGTTTGGGCCGCGAGATGCACGTAATTGTGGGTCAGGGCCAACTAGACGGAATCTTGAAGGCGTCACCCGAAGAGCGTCGTGGTTTCATCGAAGAGGCAGCCGGTATTCTCAAACACCGCCGCCGCAAAGAAAAGACGCAGCGCAAGCTCGAGGCCATGCAGGCCAACCTAACCAGACTCAACGACCTTGCCGGCGAGGTACGTCGACAACTAAAGCCACTTGGTCAGCAAGCCGAGGTGGCCCGTCAGGCTGCCGGAATCGCCTCGGTAGTTCGTGACGCCAAGGCTCGCTTGCTTGCCGACGACATCGCAGCCCTTCACGATGCTCTGGAAGAGACCGCCAAGAGTGAAGCCGACCGAAAGGCCGAGCGCAATATTCTTCAAGAGCTATTGGCCGAAAACACAGCGCGCCTTCACTCGCTCGAGGCGGCACAGGTTTCTCCTGAACTAGATGAAGCGCGCCAATTGGTGTTCGAATACGACTCGGTTACCGAGCGACTTCGCTCACTGCTCTCGATGGCTAATCAGCGCGTCGCATTGCTCAGCGCCCAATCAGAAAATGCGGCCGCTCAGGTTGACCCAGCGCAGATCGCTCGCGACGCCGAGAACGCCGAAGCCGAGGCTGTGCGCCTGGCTGCAGCGGTAGAAACCCTCAAGGGTGCGCTCGCCGAAGCAGAGAAGACTCGCAATATTGCTCGCGATGCCCTCGAGAGGTTCGACAACCAAGCCGCTGAGCAAACCGCGCTCATCTCTCAGTTCGATCTAGAAAAGTCACGTTTGGCGAATGAGTCGAGTGTGGCCGAGAGCCGCTTGGTGAGCATCCGTGAAGAATTGGCGCGTCACCAGGCCGCACTCGTTGAGGCGCAAAGCCGCCTAGATGCCAGTTCGGCCGAATACGCTGCCCTAGAAGCTCAACTTCAGGCCGAGGGCGGCAAAGGCGACAGCAATCTCGAACAGAGCTACGAGGCTGCACAGAAGGCGGTTGCCGACGCGGCTGCCAAGATCGAGCAGCTTCGCGAAGTCATTCACCAAGCCGAACGTGAACGCGATTCTCTCTCTGCAAAGCGCTCAGCGCTCAACCTCACGCTTGATCAAAAAGACGGTGCTTCATCGGTAACCTCATCTTCGCTGCGCGGTATTCGCGGGCTAGTTGCATCTCACATGAAGGTAACCGCCGGCTTCGAAGCAGCAGTTGCAGCGGCACTTGGTTCTCTAGCGGATGCTGTGGTTGCCGACACCCGTGAGGACGGTCTTGCCGCCATCGAGCACCTCAAGAACAACGATGGTGGACGAGTCGAACTGATTATTGCCGATGTCGATGCCAAGGTTTCGGCTGCGAAGAGCGCTGGCGTGACCGGCGTCCGAGCTGCCACCGACGTGGTGCAGGCTCCGACGGGCATTCTTGCCCTGTTGGCCGACATTTTGATCGTCGATGACATTGACGCTGCGCGTGCGCTGTATGCAAAGGACTCGAGCAGTGTCAAGCAGACCCTTATCACGCTTGAAGGTGACGTGCTCACCGCGAGTGTTATTCGTGGTGGTAGCCAGAGCAAGCCATCAAAGCTTCAACTAGTCTCTGAGCGCGATGCTGCCGAGGCGCGATTGGCCGAGGTGAACGAGCAAATCGAAACAGCTCGCGGCGAATTGGCCCAAGCGCGTTCAACCGAAGAGGCTGCCAAGGCGTCGGCTAAAGCAGCACTCGCATCTCTGAACGAGCACGATGCAACCCTTGCTTCGAATGCCGAAAAGTTGGGTCGCTTGCGCGTGCAGGTTGAGGCTCGTCAAGGTGAAGTAGACCGTCTTGCGACAGTTGCATCTTCAGCTGAGCAGGGCATTGAGGCAGCTGAACTTGCCTTGAGCCAAGCCATGGCCGCCCATGATGCCTTTGCTTCGAGTGAGAGACCGACCGTCGACGTTTCTGACCGCCACAGCTTGGTTGAGGCGCTCGAAAATGAACGCCAGAAAGAGCTGGATGTTCGTGTCGACCTCGGCGCGGCAGTCGAGCGACTTCGCGTTGAACTAGAGCGCGCCGAAACTCTAAAGGCTCAGGTTGGCGAAGCCACGGCAGCTATCGAACGTGCCCAGGCCGCGGCCGCTGCCCAGGCCAAGGCGCTTGAAAACTCACGCAAGGTTCTCGATGTGTTGCCGGCCGTCATGGATGCAGTTGCCGCAAAGTCTGCCGAAGCCAAGGTGAAACTCACCAACCTCGACGCTGCTCGCCAAAACCAGTTCAGTGAATTAGTTCGTCTTCGTGGCGAAGTCGCAGAGACCCAAATGAAGTTGAGCACTCTAACTCAGAGCGTTCACGACATCGAGCTTGCCAACCACGAGAAGCGCTTGAACTTGGCAAACCTTGTAGGCAAGGCGCACGACGAGCTCGTCCTAGAGCAGTCGGTCTTGCTCGCCGAGTATGGTCCAGACCAGATGGTTCCGTCAGACATCGATGGCGAACCTGCCACCGCCTACGACCGAGACGAGCAGGTCAAACGCCTGCGCGACGCCGAGCGCGTTCTCGAACGTCTTGGTCGAGTCAACCCCCTCGCACTCGAAGAATTCGCGGCACTTGAACAGCGCCACAAGTTCTTGACCGAGCAACTCGAAGACCTCACTCAGACTCGAAAAGACTTGCTTCAGATCATCGACGACCTCGACGAAAAGATGAAGCATATCTTCGAAGAGGCCTTCAACGACACCAGAAAAGCCTTCGAGCAGGTCTTCCCAGTGTTGTTCCCGGGTGGTACTGGTTCGATTTTCTTGACCGACCCTGAGAACCTGCTAACCACCGGTCTTGAAGTTACAGTCAAGCCGGTCGGTAAGCGCATCGAGCGCCTCTCGCTACTCTCGGGTGGTGAGCGTTCGCTTGCGGCCGTCGCGCTTCTAATCGCAATCTTCAAAGCGCGCCCTTCGCCCTTCTATGTCATGGATGAAGTGGAAGCCGCCCTCGACGATTCAAACCTCGGTCGACTTCTCGAAATTTTCAAAGATTTGCGCGAAAACTCGCAGCTCATCATCGTCACGCACCAGAAGCGCACCATGGAGATCGCTGATGCGCTCTATGGAGTCTCGATGCGTCAAGACGGTGTCTCAGCGGTTGTCGGCCAGCGCTTCGAAAAAGAGAAGGCCTAATGGGTTTCCTTTTCTGGCGCAAAAAGAAAGACAAGGATGCTCCACAGGAGCAGCCGGTAGAAGTCGTCGAAGCGCCCGAAGCGCAATCTGAAACAGTTGTCGTAGCGCCTGTAGAGGTTGTCGAAGCTCCTGTAGTTGAGCCCGTAGCGGAGCCGAAGCCAGAGCCGGTCGTCGAGGCAGAGCCAGAGCCGGAACCAATTGCCGAGGTTGTTCCTGAACCGACTGTTGAGGCAGAGCCGGAGCCAGAACCTATCGCCGAAGTTGTTCCCGAACTGGTAGTCGAGGCAGAGCCACAACCTGAACCCATCGCGGAGGTTGTCCCGGAACCAGCAGCGGAGGTTGGTCCAGAGCCAGCCCTAGAGGCCGTAGAACTCCCGAAGCGTTCATTCATCAAGGGCATCAAGAGTCTTTTCACTCGAATCAAGTTCGACCCTGAGAACCTCGACGAACTCGAAGACGTTCTCATCCAAGCTGATTTTGGTGTGGCAGCGGCCGAGCGCATTGTCGAAGGTGTCAAGAGCCGCGCCAAGAAGCAGGGCGCTAAGAGCGAAGCCGAGCTCAAGCAGATTTTGCAAGACATCATCGCCGAAAACCTCGAGCGCGACGACAAGGCCCTAAACCTAAGTAGCCAAAAGTTGCCTTACGTGATTTTGGTCGTTGGTGTGAATGGCGTTGGCAAGACGACCACCATCGGCAAACTTGCCAAGTGGCTAAAAGAAGGAGACTGGGATGTTGTCATCGCAGCTGCCGACACATTCCGAGCCGCGGCTGTAGATCAGATTGCAACCTGGGCCGACCGCGCTGGCGCAACCCTGATTCGCCCAAAAACCGAAGGGCAAGACCCAGCATCCGTCGCTTTTGAAGCCACTGAAATCGCGGTGCGTAACCAGGCCGATATTTTGATCATTGACACTGCCGGTCGACTTCAGAACAAAGTCGACCTCATGAATGAGTTAGAGAAGATTCGCCGCGTGGTCGAGAAGCAAGCCGTGATCGCCGAAGTTCTTCTAGTGATCGATGCAACTACTGGGCAAAACGGAATGGTTCAGGCAAAAGCTTTCGCCGAGGTGGCCAAAGTCACCGGTGTTGCCCTGACCAAACTTGATGGCACCGCTAAGGGTGGCATTGTTTATTCGATTCAAACCGAGCTAGGCATTCCCGTGAAGTTGGTTGGGGTCGGCGAAGGTATTTCAGATTTTGCGTTCTTTGACGCACGTGAATTCGCAAAGGGTCTAGTTAACTAGATTCAAGCAACCAAGGAGTTTTGTGTTCGGTAACCTGTCAGATCGTCTTGTCGAGACGTTTAGAAACCTGCGCACCAAAGGCAAGCTAACTCCCGCCGATATCGACGCCACGCTTCGCGAGATTCGTCGAGCACTGCTCGAGGCAGACGTAGCGCTCGAGGTAGTCAAGAACTTCATTACCGCTGTTCGTGACCGAGCTTTGGGTGATGAGGTCAGTAAGGCGCTCAACCCGGCTCAGCAGGTAGTTCAGATTGTGAACGACGAGCTCGTTGCCATTCTTGGTGGCGAGGCTCGCAAGATTTCTTTTGCTAAGAACCCTCCGACCGTAATCATGTTGGCAGGTTTGCAGGGTAGCGGTAAGACGACCCTCGCCGGAAAACTTTCGAAGTGGCTAAAAGACCAAGGGCAAACCCCGCTACTAGTAGCCGCAGACCTTCAGCGCCCGAACGCGGTAAACCAGCTGCAGGTTGTCGGTGAGCGTGCTGGCGTAGACGTTTTCGCACCTGAACCCGGAAACGGCGTAGGAAACCCCGTAACCGTCGCCAAAGACGCCATCAAACACGCCACAAAGAAGCAGTACAGCGTTGTAATCGTTGACACGGCCGGTCGCCTCGGCATCGACGAAGAGTTGATGAAGCAGGCACGCGACATTGCCAAGGCTACTGACCCAGACGAAGTCTTGTTTGTCATCGACTCGATGATCGGTCAAGACGCGGTCAACGTTGCCAAGGCATTCCAGGATGGCGTAGGAATTACCGGTGTCGTGCTCACCAAACTCGATGGCGATGCGCGCGGTGGTGCAGCCCTATCGGTTTCGTCTGTCACTGGCAAGCCCATCCTCTTCTCTTCAACTGGTGAAGGCCTAGACGCCTTCGAGCCGTTCTACCCAGACCGCATGGCGAGCCGCATTCTCGACATGGGTGACGTTCTCTCTCTAATCGAAAAGACCCAGAAGGCGTTTGACGAAGAAGAGGCCAAGCGCCTGTCAGAGAAGATGCTGTCTGAAACCTTCACCCTCGAAGACTTTCTCGAGCAGATGCAGCAGCTTCGCAAGATGGGCAACATGAAGAGCTTGCTCGCCATGATGCCGGGCGCAGGCCAGATGCGTCAGCAGCTTGAAAACTTTGACGAGCGCGAAATTGACCGCACCGAGGCAATTATTCGCTCCATGACCCCGCGTGAGCGCCAAGAACCGAAGGTTCTAAATGGCTCACGACGTCTGCGAATTGCCAAGGGTTCGGGCGTCACCGTTACCGAGGTCAATTCGCTGGTGAACCGCTTCGAGCAGGCCGCCAAGATGATGAAAACCGTTGCCAAGGGTGGAATGCCTCAGATTCCTGGCATGCCGAACATGCCGGGTATGGGTGGCGGATTCGTCGGCGGTGGAAAGTCGAAGAAGAACGACAAAGGCAAGAAGGGTTCCAAGTCTGGCAACCCGGCCAAGCGCGCGGCCGAGGAGGCTGCACGTCGTGCATCCAAGGATGTCGAACCGGGCGCAGGCGGATCGGCGTTCGGAATCTAGCCGAATCGCTCCGATATTGCGAGTTTGGTTGCCATCTACCTAGTTCTTCTGGCAGAATAGAGCGGTTGCCTTGTGTTTGACCCTCTAACCAAACACTGCCGGCAACCCCTAGAGCTTCTCTACCGAGTGTGCCCCCACGCTCACGGTGGAACTCGCCCAATACAACAATCAACAGGAGCATTGTGGCTGTCAAAATCCGCCTAAAGCGTCTCGGAAAAATCCGTGCGCCGCACTACCGCATCGTCGTTGCCGACTCACGCACCAAGCGTGACGGTCGCGTGATCGAAGAAATTGGTCGTTACATTCCGACCGAAAACCCATCACTTATTGAAGTCAACTCTGAGCGCGCTCAGTACTGGCTAGGCGTTGGCGCACAGCCAACCGAGCAGGTTATGGCACTTCTGAAGCTAACTGGTGACTACCAGGCTTCGAAGGGCGAGAAGGCCGTGAACAAAGTTCAGGTCAAAGAAGCCAAGCCAGAGTTCGTAGTTGACTCAGCAAAGAAGGCAGTTCTTCGTCCGAAGGAAGAGAAGAAGGCCCCAGTAGCCGCAGCAGTTGTCGAGGAGGCAGCCGTTGAAGAAGTTGTAGATGCACCTGTAGCTGAAGAAGCAGCAGTCGAGGCTCCGGCCGAGGTTGCAGCTGAAGAAGCTCCAGCTGCAGAGGCAGAGGTAGTTGCTGAAGAAGCACCTGCAGCCGAAGAGGCACCTGCCGCTGAAGAAGCTCCTGCTGCAGAAGCAGAAGCCCCAGCAGAAGAGGCTTAGTAGTCGTGCTAGCCGCTGCGCTCGAACACTTGGTTAAGGGAATCGTCGACCACCCGGAAGACGCTACCGTTACCGAACGCTCAACCTCTCGTGGAGATCTACTTGAGGTTCACGTTCACCCAGAAGATCTGGGTCGAGTGATCGGGCGCAACGGCCGCACCGCTAAGGCCCTGCGCACACTGGTCAATGCACTTGCCGATGGCAAGCGCGTGCGCGTTGAACTGGTAGAGACCGATTTCTAAGCAGACCGAGCTCCGTGTGGGCCGTCTGCTAAAGGCTCATGGCCTAAAAGGTGCTATCAAACTAGAGCTATACACCGACAGCCCGAACGAACGTTTTGTTCCTGGTGCGGTTCTCAAACTTCAGGTTCCAGAAACTTCCCCGTGGTTCGGCAAGACCGTAACCGTCACCGAACTTCGCTGGTACAACCTAGCCCCGGTGATTTTTCTCGAAGGCGTAGAAGACCGCACAGCGGCTGAAAGCCTAATCAAAGCCATCTTGCTCATCGACACCGATGCGGCCGCCCTACCTCCCGAAGAAGACGCCTGGTATGACCACCAGCTCGTCGGCCTCAAGGTGGTTCGCGACGGCGCTGTGGTCGGCAAGGTTGTTCGAGTCGAACACTTTCCGGCACACGATCTTCTTGCGGTCAAAACCGAGACTGGCGAGGTGCTTGTTCCATTCGTGAAGGCGATTGTTCCAGCTGTCGACATCGAAGCTCAGACCGTTACGGTTACCCCGCCGGCCGGCCTCTTCGAAGATATTGCCGACGACGAGACCGAAGAGGTCAGTGGCGACAAAGACTCAGCCGCGCAGGTCAAAGGCTAGGCATCCATGCGCATCGATGCCATCACGATTTTTCCTGACTATTTCAACGCGCTAGAGCTCTCACTGCTCGGCAAAGCTCGTGAAAAAGAGTTGCTTGAGGTGCGCATCCACGACCTTCGCGATTACACCCATGACAAGCACAAAACGGTAGACGATAGCCCTTACGGTGGCGGTGCCGGCATGCTCATGAAGCCAGAGCCCTGGGGTGAGGCATTCGACGACATCTTGGATGCTGACGGCGAGTCGATCGTGATCTTCACGTCACCGGCCGGCGAGCTATTCAAGCAGGCCACCGCAGCCGAGCTAGCCCACGCCAAGCACATCGTGTTTGCCTGCGGTCGCTACGAAGGTATCGACCAGCGCGTGGTCGACTTTGCATCGACCAAAGCCACAGTTCGCATGATCAGCCTCGGGGACTACGTGCTAAACGGGGGAGAGGTCGCCGCAATCGCGATGATCGAAGCCATTGCGCGCCTGATTCCAGGCGTGATCGGTAACTCCGAAAGCTTGGTCGAAGAGTCTCACTCGGATGGACTTCTCGAGTACCCGTCATACACGAAGCCCTCAAACTGGCGTGGTTTCGATGTTCCAGAGGTTTTGTTGAGCGGAAATCACGCCCTCATCGCCAAATGGCGCAAAGAGCAACAGCTTGAACGCACTAAAAAAGTGCGTCCAGACTTGCTCGAAGACTAGTTCTTCTGGCACACTAGAGAGGTTGCTCGGATAAAGAGTGCTCTGCCGCAGGGGAGCCACCGGGAATTCAAGACGAACGAAAATAATGTTTTTGACCTGCGCGCGAAAACAGATTGTGATATCAAAATGCACATACTCGACTCAGTAGATGCCAAGAGCCTCAAGAGCGACATCCCAGCGTTTCGCGTTGGCGACAACGTGAAGGTTCACGTAAACATCATCGAAGGTAACCGTAGCCGTGTTCAGGTCTTCCAGGGCGTAGTTATTCGTCGCTCGGGCGAGAGCGTTCGCGAAACCTTCACCGTTCGCAAAGTTTCTTTCCAGGTGGGCGTAGAGCGTACCTTCCCAGTGCACTCACCAGTTATCGAGAAGATCGAGCTAGTAAGCCGCGGTGACGTACGTCGCGCCAAGCTTTACTACCTACGCGAACTTCGTGGCAAGAAGGCCAAGATTCGCGAAAAGCGCGACAACGCCTAAGTCGTTCACACCCTCGCTAGCGTTACGCTCAAATCATGAGTGATTTGCCGCAAGCCCCACTTCGTCGCAACCGGCGCGAGCGGGCTGAAAGCAACGG
>JBEDEQ010000002.1:0-33291 GCA_041175645.1 Actinomycetota bacterium
TCTTCAGAGTTGGCAACTCGAGCAACCTCGCCAGTCCACCACTTGCGCGCAGCTTGAGGCTTAGCGCCAGCAGCAACGGTTTCTTCGATCTGGTCGAGCAGACCGCTGTTCACAACATCCCTGAATTCAAGCTCGCTGAAGCCCCACTCCCCTGCCAAGCGCTTGCGGCGGTCGGCTGGGTTCTCAGGCAGCGAGGCGCGAATCGACTCGATGAGTTCGTGCGACGGCTGAACCGGAACCAGGTCTGGCTCAGGAAAGTAACGGTAGTCGTCGGCGTCAGACTTTGGGCGACCACTGCTGGTGATGCCGCGGTCTTCGTGCCAGTGGCGGGTCTCTTGAGTGATTGACCCACCGGCGGCAAGAATGTGTGCCTGGCGCTGAATTTCGTAGCGCACCGCGCGCTCAATCGAACGAAGCGAGTTCACGTTCTTGGTTTCGGTGCGAGTGCCGAGTTTTTCGGCACCGTGGCGGCGAAGCGAAACGTTTGCGTCGCAGCGCACGTTACCGCGCTCCATGCGAGCGTCAGAAACGCCAAGCGCTTTCACAATTTCGCGGATGCTGCGCACATAAGCCGCGGCCAACTCGGGTGCCTCTGCGCCCGCGCCAAGCACTGGCTTGGTGACAATCTCGACCAGCGGAACACCCGCGCGATTGTAGTCAACCAGCGAGTACTCGGCACCGTGAATGCGTCCGGTGTTTCCGCCAACGTGGGTTAGCTTTCCGGCGTCTTCTTCCATGTGGGCACGTTCGATGCCAACGGTGTAGACGTTTCCGCTTGGCACTTCGATGTCGATGGTTCCTTCGAATGCAATCGGCTCGTCATACTGCGAGGTCTGAAAATTCTTCGCAAGGTCTGGGTAGAAGTAGTTCTTGCGAGCGAAACGGCCGGTAGGCGCAATCGAGCATCCGAGTGAAAGACCGATGGCGATCGACGATTCGACCGCGCGTCGGTTCGCCGCTGGCAATGAGCCAGGAAGACCGATGCAAATGGGGCAAACGTTGGTGTTTGGCTCGTCACCGAAGTCGTTGCGGCAACCGCAGAACATCTTGGTCTTCGTGTTCAACTCAACGTGAACTTCTAGACCGATGACAACTTCAAACTGTTCGAGCGCTTGCTCGTAGTTCATGAGTTCAGCTTTGGCCACGGTTATGCACCAACTTTCAACTCTGGAGCGAAATCAATCATTCGCTTGCCCCAAACCTCTTCGTGCCAGGCTTCGAGAGCAGCGCCGACTCGGTAAAGTCGAGCATCTTCGCGGGCCGGTGCAAGAATCTGCAGACCGCTCGGTAGGCCATCTTCATCGGCTAGACCGTTCGGAATCGACATGCCTGGAATGCCGGCGAGGTTAGCTGGGATGGTCGCAATGTCGTTTAGGTACATGGCTAGTGGGTCGTCGATCTTTTCGCCGAACTTGAACGCGGTGGTCGGTGCTGTCGGTGAAACCAGAACATCGGCCTTGGCGAAGGCTGCCGCCAGGTCGCGCTGGATGAGCGTGCGAACCTTCTGCGCACTGCCGTAGTAGGCGTCGTAGTAACCGCTCGAAAGGGCGTAGGTGCCGAGAATGATGCGGCGCTTCACCTCTGGACCAAAGCCTGCCTCACGGGTGGCGGCCATCACACGTTCGATGGTTGGGTTGCCCTCTGGAGTCACGCGCAAACCGAAGCGAACGCTGTCGAACTTAGCCAAGTTGCTCGAGGCTTCGGCCGGCAAGATCAGGTAGTAAGCGGCGATGGCGTACTCAAACGACGGGCAGTCAACCTCAACGATTTCGGCACCGTTTTTGGCAAGCAAGGCCAAGCTGTCATCGAAGCGAGCCTGAACGCCCGGCTGAAAACCTGCACCGGTGAGCTGCTTGATAACACCGATTCGCATACCGGCGACTGAGCGGTTTGCTGCAGCCTCAGCCATCGAGCCAAGCGACTCAGGTAGCGAAGTGCTGTCGTGTGGGTCGTGACCCGCGATGACGTCTTGAAGTAGAGCGGCATCTCGAACATTGCGGCTAACAGGGCCGATTTGGTCTAGCGAAGAAGCTAGTGCGATTAGGCCGTAGCGCGAAACAGCACCGTAGGTTGGCTTGGTGCCAACGGTTCCGGTCACTGCACCCGGAAACCGAATCGAACCACCGGTGTCGCTACCGATTGCAAGTGGTGCGGTGAATCCAGCAACGGCCGACGAAGAACCTCCGCCAGAACCGCCAGGAATGCGGTCGGTGTCCCAAGGGTTGCGGCTTGGCCCGTAAGCCGAGAACTCGGTCGATGAACCCATAGCGAATTCGTCCAAGTTGGTCTTGCCCAAAATCGGCATAAGTTCGTTGCGAAGCTTCGTGACGACGGTGGCGTCGTACTGTGGCACCCAACCCTCGAGAATCTTCGAGCCCGCGGTGGTTGGCGCGTCAGTGGTCGTGAGGTTGTCTTTAACCGCGATTGGCAAACCGGCCAACTTCGGAAGCGACTCACCAGCGGCACGGCGACGATCAACGTCAGCGGCGACCTTGAGCGCAGCATCCGCTGTGACATGCAGGTAAGAGTTCAACGTGCCGTTTACGGCGGCGATGCGGTCGAGGTGCGCCTGAGTTACTTCAACCGACGAAACCTCGCCCGAAGACATGAGCGCAACAAGCTCGGCAGCGTTCTTCTTGATTAGTTCCGACACGGTCTACTCCTCGTCCAAGATGGCTGCAACGCGGAAACGACCCTGATCACTGTCGGCAGCGCCAGAAAGCGCCTGTTCCTGGGTCAGCGACGGCTCGACGACATCTTCACGAAAGACGTTTGCCATCGGAATCGGGTGGCTGGTAGCCGGCACATCGCCCTCAACCGCTTTGTTCACGGTCGCAACCGAGTCGACAATCAGCGCTAATTGCGAAGCGAGAGTCTCGACCTCTTCATCGGTGACTTGGATGCGCGCCAAACTGGCCAAGTGGCGCACCAGGTCGGGGGTAAGTTCAGACATAAATAGCTTTCGATTCGATTCGAGCAGGGCTTGCCTCAAGTCTACCGAAGCCCGTTTGTCTACAGGCAAAATGTGCCTATTCCAATGTTCTCGAATAGGTATAAACTCATAAGTCGGCAATAAACAGCCATTTAGGCTGTGGTTTTGGGTGTTCGTCACCCTCAAAAATCAAGCCTGCTAGGAGTTTTAGAGCGATGGATATTGAGAATTTCTCAACAGAAATGCGCGGCTACAAAAAAGACGAGGTAGACCGTGTCTTGAGCGAGCTACGCGCTGAGCTCGAGCACGTTCGCGAATACAACTTCAACGCTGCCTCTGAGCTCGATACCCTTCGCGCCGAAGTAGCTGCCCTAAAGAAGAAAAAAGATTCTGCTCCCGGCTACGCCGAACTTGGTGCTCAGTTTGAGCAGACCCTTCGTCTCGCAGAAGAACAAGCCAAGAAAATGGCCACGGATGCTGCGCAAGACGCCATTCGCGTTCGCGAAACCGCCAAGGCTGAGAGCGAACAGCTAACTCGAAAGGCTCAGCAAAAGGCTGACGCCATCATTTCTGAGGCAGAAGCCAAGGTTGCCGAAGCCAAAATTCAGGCTGAGAGCCTAAGCGCCGAAATTTTGCAGAGCGCCAAGTCGAAAGAAGCCGAAGCAGCCGAGAAGATTGCCACCGCCGCTCGTGAAGCATCGGCCATCAAATCAGAGGGTGAGCGTTATGCCGCCGAACTTCGCGCTCAAGTGCACCGCGAGACCGAAGAGGCTCGTGCTCTAGCCACAGAGCTTGCCCAGCGCACCGCGCAGGCACGCGTAGAACTCGAAGCCGAACTCAAGACGCGACGCGATGAGACAGAACAAGAGTCGCTTGCCCTTTACCAAAAGGCAGTTGCCCAAGCTCAAGAAGCTAGCGATGAGGCTCAGCGAATGACCGAATTCTTCGTGAAGCAAATCAGAACGCCGCTACCTTGTCAGACGAGGCGTCACGCACCGCCACAAACATGATCAACCAGGCTCGTCGCCGCGCCGAAGCTCTAACCAAAAAGGCTGAATCGATCGCCAACCACGCCATCAAAGAATCTGAAGATCGTCTGGTTCGCATGCGTGCCGAGCGCATCGAGATTGATGAGTTCTTGAACCAGCTTCGCAACCTAATGTCGACAGAAGCAATGGTTGCAGACGCAGAAAACGCGGCTCAGACCGACGAATAGTCGTAGGTTTATTGAAGCTTCTGCTTGAAAGTTGCCTCGTCGATGACCGGCACTCCCAGAGCCTCAGCTTTGGCCAATTTTGATCCTGCTGATGCACCTGCAACCACAAAAGCGGTGTTTTTTGAGACGCTCGATGCCGCTTTTCCTCCACGCTCAATGATGGCCTCTTCTGCCTGTTCACGGGTGAACTCCAAAAGTGTTCCCGTGACCACAATGCTTAGCCCCTTGAACGGCCCGTCGTTTGAAACTGCCGCGCCTGGGCCTGGATGGCCAGGAATCGAAAGTTGAACGCCGGCCGCAGCCCAACTGTCGAGAATGTCACGGTGCCACTGAACTTGATGCCACTCGATAATGCTGTCAGCGAGTGTAGGTCCGACGCCGTCCACCGCTGAAAGTTCGGCAGCCGTGGCAGCGAATATGTTCTCGAGCGAGCCGAAGTGCGCGCTCAGGCTTCGTGCAGCCACCGGGCCAACGTGGCGAATCGACAACGCGACCAAGAATCTCCAGAGTGGCCTGGTCTTAATCTCTTCGAGATTGCGAATGAGCTTTAGAGCAACCTCCGCCGGTGTGCCATCTTTCTTTCTAAAGAAGTCGACTACTTTTGGGTTTCCGTCAGCGTCTAGCTTTGGGAGGCCTGTATCGGCGTCTAAAACGAGTGACTTGATTGGTAGTAAGTCTTCAAGAGTTAGGCCAAATAGGTCGGCCTCGCTCTGCACAGGCGCAACGCTTGGCTCGAGAGGCTGGGTTAGTGCAACTGCTGCGACGTAACCAAGAGCCTCAATGTCTAAGACGCCACGGCTGCCAAGATAGGCGACGCGTTCGCGAAGTTGAGCCCTGCATCCTTGTGAATTCAGGCAACGAAGATCAACGTCACCTTCGGATGCTGGTTCAAGAGGGCTACCGCATTCGGGGCAGTTGCTCGGCATGACAAACTCGCGTTCGCTACCGTCGCGAAGCTCGACAACAGGCCCGAGAATTTCTGGAATGACGTCGCCGGCTTTGCGAAGCACGACTGTGTCTCCGAGCAACACACCCTTTGCCTTAACAACGTCCTGATTGTGCAACGTGGCGAACTCAACAACGCTGCCCGCAACCTTGATTGGCTCGAGAACGGCGTATGGAGTGGCACGGCCCGTGCGGCCGATGCCGATGCGAATGTCGAGCAGCTTGGTGTTGACCTGTTCGGGAGGGTATTTGTAGGCAATCGCCCAGCGGGGAGCGCGCGAGGTGAAGCCGAGTTCGGCCTGCTCTGCAAGAGAGTCAACCTTGACCACGACGCCGTCGATCTCATGCTCTAGCTTGTGGCGTTGCTCACCGAACTTAGCGATGTAGGCCTGAACCTCGGATGCACTGCTCAACACCTCAAAACGGCTTGATACCGGCAACCCCCAGCCGGCCAAAATGCCGTACAGCTCGCTCTGGTTGGATACCGGGGACTCGGCCCAAGCGCCAACACCGTGCACCAGCATGCGAAGTGGCCTGGTTGCGGTGACCGATGGGTCTTTTTGACGCAACGACCCAGAGGCAGAGTTGCGCGGGTTCGCAAACGGAGCTTTTCCATCTGCGATAAGCGATTCATTGAGTTTCGCGAAGTCATCGAGACCAAAGAAAATCTCACCGCGCACTTCGACCACCTCTGGCCAGCCAGACCCCTCTAGTCGGCGCGGAATGCTCTTGATGGTCAGAACGTTTGCCGTGACATCCTCGCCAACGACACCATCGCCGCGGGTCGCCGCCGAAACGAGAACGCCGCGCTCGTAGCGCAGGTTGATGGCCAAACCGTCGATCTTCAATTCGCAAAGAAAACGCGTTGCCCCGGTCTTACCCATCCAGGCATCGAGCTCTTCGGCCGAGAACGCGTTGTCGAGGCTCATCATGCGCTCGAGGTGCTCGATCGGCGCAAAAGCAACGTTTGCCGAGCCACCAACGGTTTGGGTTGGGCTATCGCCGGTGATTAGGTCGGGGTTTTCACGCTCTAAGCGCTCGAGTTCGAGCATCAGCGCGTCGTATTCGGCGTCGCTGATCAGAACGGTATTGCCTTCGTAGTAGGCGCGTCGGTGTGCGTTGATTTGATCAACGAGCTCGTTTACTCGACGAGCTGCTGCCTCGTGAAGCAGATCGCCCACGGTTAGGCCTCGACCTCGGCGAGCGCGCTCACCGTTCGGTCGATCGTGGTTTGGCCCAGAACGCGAGTGCCAACGTAAAGCACAGCGGTTTGCCCCGGAGATACACCAATCAGGGGCTCGTGCAACTTGATGACCAACTCGCCGTCGACAACCGCTGCCTTGCCCGGAACAGCCTCACCGTGAGCTCGAACCTGAACGTGGGCTTCAAACCACTCGGATGGGTCGGCTGGAGCCGCACCGCACCAGGTGTACTTCGAGCCGACCATCTCAGCGATTGCTAACGCCTCTTGCGGCCCTACAACAACGGTGTTGGTTTTTGGGCGAATCTCTAGAACGTAGCGCGGTTTACCATCGACAGCCGGGCGCCCAATGTTCAAACCTCTACGCTGACCAACCGTAAAGCCGTGAGCACCCTCGTGAACGCCAAGCACATTGCCCGATCGATCAACGATCTCGCCGGTTTCTTTGCCAAGTTTGTCTGCAATCCAGTCTTGGGTATCACCCTCTGGAATGAAGCAGATGTCATATGAGTCTGGCTTTTGCGCAACTGCCAGCCCACGTTGATCTGCCTCTGCACGCACGAGTGCCTTCGAAGCCATCGCGCCGAGAGGAAACATCGAATGCTTGAGCTGTTCTTCGGTGAGCACACCGAGCACATAAGACTGATCCTTAGCCATGGCTGCACTGCGGTGAAGCTCTAAGCCCTCAGGCCCATCTACCAGCGAGGCATAATGCCCGGTGCAGACAGCATCGAAACCAAGCGCGAGTGCCTTCTCTAGAAGAGCGGCAAACTTGATGCGCTCATTGCAGCGCATACAAGGGTTTGGCGTGCGCCCAGCTTGGTATTCGGCAATAAAGTCATCGACCACGTCTAGCTTGAAACGCTCACTGAAATCCCAGACGTAATAAGGAATGCCGAGAATGTTGGCGGCACGCTGAGCATCCATGCTGTCTTCGATGGTGCAGCATCCGCGTGAACCGGTGCGCAGGGTGCCAGGCATGCGAGAAAGCGCGAGGTGAACACCGACAACTTCGTGGCCGGCCTCGACTGCGCGTGCGGCAGCAACGGCGCTATCGACGCCACCTGACATTGCTGCTAAGACCTTCACCCTTCAATCCTACGAAGTGGTGTAGCCAGCCTTGCGCGCTCCGGCATGTGCCGCGGGTAATGCTTCTAGAAACTTTTCAACGTCTTCGGCTGTGTTTGAAGCGCCCAAGGTGATACGTAGGCACCCTGAAGCCTCTGCCTCGTCACGACCCATGCTCAAAAGAACGTGCGACGCCGCCGTTACGCCAGCCTGACAGGCCGAGCCGTTAGAGACACAGACGCCGGCTTGATCGAGCAAAAAGAGCAGCGAGTCGCCCGAGCATCCTGGAAAAGTGAAATGAGCGTTGTCGGGCAACCCCGGCGCTTCTCCCCTGCTGAACCTGGCGTCTGGTACCAAATTCATGACGCCACGGATGACCTGATCGCGAAGTTGGCTCGTGTGCAAGTTGTGCTGCTCAAGATTTGCCACGGCCATCGAGACGGCGAGCGAGAAGGCCTTAGCGCCGGCAGCGTTCATGGTGCCGGAGCGCATGGCACGTTCTTGACCGCCGCCGTGCACGAGTGAGGTGAGCTTGACCGAGCGGGCAACAACCAGGGCACCGACGCCTACTGGCCCGCCAACCTTGTGGGCGGTGATTGACATTGCGGCGAGCCCAGACTGAGAGAAACTCAAGGGAATGTGACCGAGTGCTGCAACCGCATCGGAGTGCACCGGAATATCGAAGCGTTTTGCAAGTTCGGTGACTTGGTGAAGCGGCGTAATCACGCCGGTTTCGTTGTTTGCCCACATGAGGCTAATGAAAGCGACCTCATCGGAACGGTCGGCTAGAAACTCTGCCAGCCAGACGAGGTTAACCACGCCAAACTCGTCGACCGGAATCCACACCGCCTCAGCACCTTGTTCGCGCTCGAGCCATTCGATGGGGTCGATTACAGCGTGGTGCTCGGTGTATGCGCTGAGAACGACCTTGCGGCGAGCATCCTTGCGGTTTTGAGACCAAAAGAGACCCTTGATGGCCAGATTGTCGGCCTCGGTGCCACCAGAAGTAAAAATGATTTCGTTGCGGTTGCAGTCAATCGACTTGGCAATCTCTTCTCGCGCCTCTTCGAGAGCTTTACGCGAAGTTTGACCAGCGGTGTGAACCGAAGAAGGGTTACCAAGAACGGTTAGGTACTCGGTGTAGCGCTGCAACACCTCCGGCCGAATCGGCGAGGTGGCTGCGTGGTCAAGGTAGACAACCATGGTCATTAGCCTAGCCATTACGCCTTTGCAGCGTGGCTCACGGGTAAACTTTGAAAGTTATTTGCCGCATCGAAAACAGGAATCACATGCCCGAAAGCAACACCAGCTCTTCAACGCTCGGTGTGACCCTGCAAGATGGCAAAGGCACGATTCGCGTTTATTCTGCCAACGCGACATCCATCGAATTTTTGGTTCTGAACCCTGAAGACTCGAGTGATGTTCAGACAAGACTGACTCTGAAAAGAACAGACGCGGATGTTTGGGAGGCAACCTCTCCCGCTATCGCCGCGGGTGTTCACTACGCACTTCGAGCATCTGGCCCAGACGGCGCTCGTCACGGGTTCAACAACAAGATCAACCTCATCGACCCATACGCACGCGGTGTGGTTCGAGAGTCGGCCAGGGACTTTCACAACGTCGTGCTCGATGGCTCATTCGATTGGCAAGGCGTCGAAAAACCGAATACGCCAATGTCGCAGACCATCATCTATGAGGCGCACGCTCGCGGCTTGACCCGCGGCAACACTGATTTGCCAGATGACATTCGCGGAACCTATGCGGCGCTCGCGCATCCGAGCACCATCGAACACCTGCAACGCATTGGAATCACGGCGGTAGAGCTGCTGCCAGTGCAAATGTTTATTTCTGAGCCGCGCCTGATGAACATGGGGCTCATCAACTACTGGGGCTACAACACCATCAACTTCTTTACCCCGCACCACCGCTATGCATCACCGGCTGCGATCGAAGCTGGCCCAGAGGCAATCGTCGCTGAATTCAAGACCGCCGTTCGCGAACTTCACCGAGCCGGCATTGAGGTGCTACTCGACGTGGTTTACAACCACACTGCAGAGGGCGGCGCACGCGGCTTGACCTATTCGTTTAGAGGTCTCGACAACTCGTCTTATTACCGACAAGACGATGCTGGCAACTATCACGACACCACCGGATGCGGAAACTCGCTGGACTTCTCAAACCCACGAGTAGTCGAACTAGTCATGGATTCGCTTCGCTACTGGACCACCGAAATGCAGATCGACGGCTACCGCTTCGACTTGGCGACCACGCTTGCCCGCGATGGATCAAACCAGTACGACCCGAACCACCCGATGCTCGTAGCTATGGCTAATGACCCGGTTCTGAGCGAGGCAAAGCTCATCGTTGAGCCATGGGACATCGGCCTCGGTGGTTGGCAGACAGGCAACTTTCCGGATCGTTTCAGCGAGTGGAACGATAGCTACCGCGATTCGGTGAGACGTTTTTGGCTGGCCGACTTGGCAGCCAAACAAAACTCTGGCCATTTCTACAGCGGCGTTGCCGATTTGGCCACTCGCCTAGCTGGCTCAAGAGACATCGTCGATGGCCCTAACGGGCCGCTCGGGTCGGTCAACTTTGTTACCGCACACGATGGCTTCTGCCTTCACGACCTGGTTTCATACAACGTGAAGCACAACCAGGTGAACGGCGAAGGCAACCGTGACGGCAATAACAACAACTATTCATATAACCACGGTGCCGAAGGCGAAGTTTCAGACCTAGGCATCAATGCACTGCGACGTCGTTCGGTGCGAAACATGCTTGGAACGCTGCTCTTCTCGGCCGGTGTGCCAATGATCACGGCAGGCGACGAACGAGCGAAGACTCAATCGGGCAACAACAACGCCTACTGCCAAGACACCGCACTTTCGTGGGTCAACTGGAACCTAACCGACGCCCAGAAGAATCTTGAAAACAATTTCACCTACCTAACCAGGCTTCGTCGCGAGAACCCATCACTGCGTCAAACGAACTTTGGAAACTTCGAAACCGCGACGCCCGACAGCGATATGGTGCGTTGGTATTCACAACACGGCGAGATTTTGACCGAGCAGCAGTGGCATGATGCCCAGCAGCGAACCCTGGTTCGCCAGGTGCGTCATGTCGATGCCGATGGCTCGAAGAATGAAACCCTAACCGTTCTGCACGGTGACGACGATGCGATCTCACTGACCCTCCCGCCGACCCCAGGTCACTGGCAGTTGATCTGGGACAGCACCCACGAAACCCCTCCGGTGAAGTTCTCGAAGCACAAGGCGCACTCAAAGTTGCTGGTTGGCCCCACATCGATGCTTGTCTTTAGGGCCGAATAGGCCAATCGCCGTCGAATAATCGCTAAGTTTGGTTTATGACCAGCGAGATTTCTTATCGTCACAACAACCCGATTGGCCGCTTACCGATTTTGAAAGTGGAGCCAACCGTTGAAGCTGGTCGATGGGCAGCCAAGGCTTTTGTTGGCGAAGTCATTCCATTTTCTGCAGTTTCATTTCGCGAAGGCCACGACGCGCTGGGCGTTGAACTACTGCTCACTAACCCAAAAGGTGATTTCACGATCACTCGGATGCACGCTGGAGCAGCCGGAACAGACAGTTGGCACACCGCGGTTCAATTAGAAGAGCAGGGTGTTTGGAAATTTCAGATTCGCGCCTTTTCAGACGAGTATGAAACTTGGCACCACAACACCGAGGTAAAACTTGCCGCCGGCGTTGACGAAGAACTCATGATGCTCGAGGGCGTTGCCCTGTTCACCAGAGCCGCGGCCGAAAAAGACCGCAAGAAAGCCAATGCGAAAGAACTAATTCAGGCAGCCGAGGTCTTGGCAGACCAGAGCCACAGCCCCTCGGCTCGTTTCGCTGCGGCGTTGAACGTGAAGTTGCTCAAGGCTGTAGCCGAGCATCCGATTAGATCTCTCGAAACACTGAGCGAAACCTTTGAAATCAACTGTGAGCGCGCACTAGCTGGCGCGGGTGCTTGGTATGAGTTCTTTCCTCGCAGCGAAGGCGCGAAGTTCGACAGCAAAACTAAGACTTGGAAATCTGGCACTTTCAAAACCGCCACTAAATCACTATCGCGCGTCGCCGAGATGGGTTTCGACGTTCTCTACATGCCGCCGGTGCACCCGATTGGTGAGGCGTTCAGAAAAGGCCCAAACAACTCGCTAAATGCAGTTGGTCAAGACCCGGGCTCCCCTTGGGCAATTGGTTCGACCGCCGGTGGTCACGACACCATTCACCCCGACCTGGGCACCGAAAAAGACTTCGCCGCCTTTGTGAAGGCAGCTGGCGAGCTCGGTATCGAAATCGCCATGGACCTCGCGGTACAGGCCAGCCCCGACCATCCGTGGGTTCAAACCAACCCAGAGTGGTTCACCACGCGCGCCGATGGGTCGATTGCATACGCCGAGAATCCACCTAAGAAGTATCAAGACATTTATCCGGTGAACTTTGACAACGACCGTGAGGGAATCTACCAAGAGATTTTGCGAGTGGTTAAACACTGGATCTCACTCGGCGTAAAGATTTTTAGAGTCGACAACCCACACACCAAGCCGGTGAACTTTTGGGAATGGCTCATCGCCGAGGTGAATGCAGAACACCCAGACGTCATCTTTTTGGCCGAGGCCTTCACCCGACCGGCCATGATGCACACCTTGGGCAAGGTCGGGTTTCAGCAGAGCTACACATACTTCACTTGGCGAAACACGCCGAGCGACCTGCGCGACTACCTGCTGGAGCTTTCGCGCGAAACTGCGGCATTCTTTAGACCGAACTTCTGGGTAAGCACGCCAGACATTCTCACCCAATACCTGCAGTACGGCGGCCGCCCAGGCCACAAGATTCGTGCAGCCTTGGCTGCCATGTCGACACCGTCTTGGGGTCTCTACGCAGGTTACGAGCTTGTCGAATCGGTTGCCCGCCCAGGCGCCGAAGAGCACATTGACTCAGAGAAATACGAATACAAACAGCGTGACTGGGATGCTGCCGAGCAAAGTGGCCGTTCCATCGCCTCTTACGTAGCCAAGCTCAATCACATTCGCCGGGATCACCCGAGCCTCGGGCAACTTCGAAACATCGAGTTTCACCACAGCGATGACGGAGCCTTCTTGGTGTTCTCAAAGCATTTAGATGCTGAGCACAGTTTTACGGGTGAATCCGACACCATCATCGTTGTCGTCAACACCGACCCACACGCTGTTCGCGAGACAACCGTGCGCCTTGACTTGACCAAGCTTGATATGTCGGCCGAGTCGAACTTCGAAGTGCAAGATTTGATCACCGGCGAGCGTTACCACTGGAGTGCAAACAACTTCGTTCGTCTCGACGCCTTCGCGGAGCCCGCACACATTCTTCATGTTTTGAGAAAGAAGAAGTAGATGGCCAAGAGCGCTCCACAACTGCCACCCATTGGTGAGTACGAGCGCGACCGCGTCTCGAACGGAAGTCACCACGACCCGCACGCAACGCTGGGAGCGCATCCGGTTGCAACCGGTGGTTGGGTGATTCGCGCACTTAGGCCAATGGCCAAGTCGGTGAGTGTCGTGTTGAAGAACGGCAAAGAACTTGAACTGAACCACGTATGGAATGGCATCTGGGATGGTTTCGTAGATTCAAAGAGCGCTCCCGATTACCGTGTCAAAACTGTTTACTCCCAAGACGGAAAAACCACCGAGTGGTTAGCCGATGACCCATACCGTCACCTGCCAACCATCGGTGAACTCGACCTGCATCTGGTTGCAGAAGGCCGTCACGAAGAACTCTGGAACGCTCTCGGATCGCACGTTCTGTCGATCAAAGGCGACATGGGAGTCAGCCGAGGAACATCGTTCAAGGTTTGGGCTCCCAATGCCGAAGCCGTTCGAGTGGTTGGCGACTTCAACCACTGGAGCGGTGTCGCACACTCCATGCGTGTCATGGGTGGCACAGGTGTTTGGGAATTGTTCATTCCGGGCATCGAAGCCGGCAGCGCATACAAGTACGAGATTTTGACCAAGCAGGGTCACTGGATCAAAAAGATTGACCCGATGGCCAGGGCCACGCAGGTTCCGCCAGACACCGCCTCGATTGTCACCGAGTCGACCCACAGTTGGAAAGACAAAACGTGGATGTCTGCCAGGGCCAAGCGTGACGCGCTGAGCTCACCGATGAGCATCTACGAGCTGCATGCGGGTTCGTGGAAGCATGCGATGAACTATCGCGAGCTAGCCGACGAACTAATTCCATACGTGCAGAAGCTTGGCTTCACCCATGTTGAATTCATGCCACTTGCCGAGCACCCGTATGGACCATCCTGGGGTTACCAGGTGACGGGATACTATGCCCCGACCTCGCGGTTCGGAAGCCCAGACGACCTTCGCTACCTGATCGACAAGCTTCACCAAGCTGGCATCGGCGTGATTCTCGACTGGGTTCCAGCGCACTTTCCGAAGGATGACTGGGCACTCGCCAGATTCGACGGCCAAGCGCTCTATGAGCACGCCGACCCAAGGCGAGGCGAGCATCCGGACTGGGGAACTTATATCTTCGATTTCGGTCGAACCGAGGTTCGCAACTTCTTGGTTGCCAATGCTCTCTATTGGCTCGAAGAGTTCCACATCGACGGTCTTCGAGTCGACGCCGTGGCTTCGATGCTTTATCTCGACTACTCACGCGAGAACGGTGAATGGTTACCGAACGAATTCGGTGGCCGAGAAAACCTTGACGCAATTCGCTTCATGCAAGAAACCAATGCAACGGCTTACCGCCGTAACCCCGGAATCATGATGATCGCCGAAGAATCAACTTCTTGGGGCGGCGTCTCGGCCCCGACAGATGGCGGAGGACTCGGCTTCGGGTTCAAGTGGAACATGGGCTGGATGAACGACACGCTCAAGTACATCGAGAAAGACCCGATGTATCGAAAGCACCACCACGGCGAGCTAACCTTCTCGATGCTCTACGCATACAACGAGAAGTTCGTTCTGCCAATCAGCCATGACGAAGTCGTGCACGGCAAAGGCTCACTGCTAGCCAAAATGCCGGGCGACCGTTGGCAGCAGCTGGCAAACGTTCGCGCCTACCTGGCCTACATGTGGGCGCATCCTGGCAAGCAGTTATTGTTCATGGGCAGCGAGTTCGGCCAGCCTTCTGAATGGAACCAAGAGCGCGGACTGGATTGGTGGATTCTCGAGCAGCCAACCCACCAGGCACTTCAGTCAATGGTTTCTAACCTGAACCGCGTTTACCTAGAAAATGCCGCATTCTGGCAGCTAGACCACGACCCAGCAGGTTTTGTTTGGATCGACGGTGGCAATGCTGACGCAAATCTACTGAGCTTTTTGCGGGTAGATAAATCAGGCAACCAGATTGCCTGCGTGATCAACTTTGCTGGGCAGCCTCACCACAACTTCACTCTCGGCCTGCCTCGACCAGGCAAATGGAATGAGATTTTGAACACGGATGCCACGGAATACGGTGGCTCTGGCGTAGGTAACTTTGGCTCGATTGAAGCGTCGGGCGAAGGTTCACACGGTCAGCCACACTCGGCCAACATCAGTGTGCCTCCCCTGGCAGCCGTGTGGTTCAAGCCTTCTAACTAGTAGAGCAGTGTAGCCAGGCGTCTCCTGGCGGAAGCAAGATCTGCGTTGGCTGGATCAATCACTGCAAACAATTCGACGATGTGCTTTCGAATGGTTTCGCGATGTTCGAAGTGCTGCTCAAAAGCATCGAGCAACGCGTCGAAAGCGACCTTTACATTCGATGTTGAAATCTGGATGTCTGCCCAGGCCAGCAATTCGTCGAGACCGGCTGGCGGCTGGTCTGAAACCTTTTCAAAATCTGCGTCGGCGGTGCGCTTGAGTAGCTTGACCTGTGCCAGGCCCGCCATGGCTAGGTCGTCTCTTGGGTTTTCGCGAAGCGCTTGCTCATAAACGCCAATAGCTCCGTCGTAATCTTCGGCCTCAATAAGCTCAAAGGCTTTCTGATGAAGCGGCGGCAACTGAACCTCAGGCTCCTCGGCCGACACCTCTGCCTTACCAGTTACACCGTTTTCACTGGCAACCTCGAGAACTCGGGCGAATATTTGCTCGATTACCTCGGCAGACTGCTCACCCTCGAAGAGTGGAACAGGCTGACCTTTGACCACGGCTACTACGGTCGGAGCTCCCTTGATGCCGAATGCCTGGCCAACCCGCTGTTCGATTTGCGCATCGATGCGCGCGAGCACGAGCCGACCATCCAAGTTTTCGACAGCGGAACGCAGACGGTCGCTGATTTCCATGGTGCGAACCGAATCGGCGTGAAACTCTAGAATCACCGGCACCGACGCAGATAGGTCGAGTACCGCTTTAAGGGTCTGTTCGGTGCAGTCTTGAACTAGCGACGGAACCGCAATTCGAGCTGTGGATTGGGCTGGCGACGAAGCCGAAGAGAGCCCCGCGTCTGGAGCCTTTTTGAGGGCGGATAGATCGTATGCACCACTTAGTGAAGACACTAGAGTCCCTTCACTGACAGAAGACCCTGCGTTACACCAAGCAGTGTGGCTTTCTCATCGGCAGAAAGCGGCGGTACGTAGAAAATCATCATGTTGCCGTAGGTGCTTCGAACACCTTTGACTGAACCAGCCGAGCCGAGCAAGATTTTTTCGTTTCCTGAAACGGTGACACCGGAGCCAACCTTGATTGGCTTAATCGTGTAATCGTCTTTCATATAGACCGCCACGAGCGCGCCACCCGAAGCCGTTGAGAGAGATAGAACCTTTGAAGAGCCCAGATAGTGCTTGAACTTGATTTTGGCTTTAGTTAGCTTTTGAACCTGGGCCTGCTCTAAGGCAGAAACGTCGGCGTAATACTTGTCGTTTTCTAGGTCGAATAACTCGAAGAATTTACTCAGCGTTCCTTTGTCGATTACGTCACCATAGGTTGGTGGGAGTTCACGAGGAACAACCTTTAGGTAAGCCGAATCAGATGCCACTGGAATAGCACCGGCGTCTGCAGCCGCAACGGGCGGCAACGCGGCACCTGGTACGAGAGAGATCACGTAACTAACTTTGTATTGAGTTCGAGGAGAACTCTGCGACATGACCAGCATCTGTGGCAGGTTGTTATCTTCGGCATCGGTAACAACCATGAGTGTTCTCGGCCAAATGGTTGAAGATGCTGGTAGTGACCAAGTAACTCGCTCTTCGATTGGTGGCAGAGCTTCGTTCTTGGTTGATTTAGACATCAAGTAGTAGTGAATCGTTCGCATCTGCTGGGCAGCGCCTTCGAAACGTGTGAGCAACATCGATTTGTCGGTTGCTCCGTCGGCCTTTTTCGCCCACATTGCAACATTGGAGACAATTTTCTGAATCTGCGACTCGATCAGCACCGGCGGATCAGCGATTACATCAGAGGATGCTGACGGGGTGGGTTCGATGGGTGCAGCAGCTGGCGCGCATCCGGAAAGCAAACCTAAGACGAGCACACCGCTGGTAGCGAATGACACCTTGCGCGCAACGCGTCGGCCGCGGCGAGGAATGTCAAGGTTTGACTTGCGACTACGAGTCTTTGGTCCCTGAGGGGCTTTGGGCACGCGGCGTTGAGGACGTCGACGTCGACGCTCCTCTGAGACAGAGAAAAGGTTGATCACCAAAGCGGCAGCCAGCAATACTCCGGCAATGATTAGGTTTATGTTCGACGGGGTTAGGTCATAGGCAATCGGCCATGAAATGGTCACTTTACCGGGAGCGGGTGAACGCCCATCGGTTGCAATCAAAACGGCTGCGTCGTGTTCGTTTTTCACCGCAAGTTCGGCTTTTTGTTTGCCGTTTGCTTCGTCTCGCCAAAGATCGCTTCCGCGCGGTGAAAGCGAAAGGTCGAATCCAAAGTTTGAAATTGGTTCGAGCTCTAGGGTTTCGCCATCTTTTACCTGAATGCTGGTAAACGACGAGTCTGCTATCCAGGCACGGATGTCTGACTCACGTGCGCTCGAAACAAAGGTCTTTTCGTCGCCAACTACGGTAACCGTTGGATTTCCTGGGTAAGTCGACAACGTCTTCTGATCGATTAGAGCAAAGTGGTTCTCGGCGTCGTATTCGAGGCTCAAAACATTAGCCGGTGGTGGAGCCCAAATCGTTCGCTGGGCTACTCCCACCAAGGCAAGCGACAGCGACAAGACGAAGAGTCCTATCGCTGCAAATAGTTTCACGCTTATCCAATCGGGCTAGACTTAGGGCTTGAGAATAAGCCCCCTCAAGTCTACCCAAGGGGTCTAGGAGCGAGTATCTTGGCAGCAGAAGACGCCGAATTTGCAACCGTTATGCGCGGCTACGACCGCGCTGCGGTTGACGACGCCCTGCGTGACCTGCGTCGACAGTTACTTCAGCTTTCCAATCAGAATGCTCAACTTGCGACCGAACTTAGATCGGCAAACGAAGCTTCTTCGCGCCTCGAACGCGAACTTAAAGAAACCGTTGCTCCAACCTATGCAAGCGTTGGAGCTAGAGCTGCTTTGATACTTAGCACTGCCGAAGATCAGGCGAACCGCATAGTTGCCGAGGCCGAGGCCGAACGCAGACGGTTGCTTGAAGAGGTAGACGCCGAACTTGAGACTCTGCGTGCAGAGGCCCGTGAGTATTACGACTCTGTGGTGGCCGAGGCAAGCAGACGTGCCGAGAGACTTTCAGCCGCAGCGAAGGCCGATTACGATGCACTGGTTGAGCAGGCCAGAACCGAGTCGACTCGCTTGGTAGAGAATGCCATGCAAGAAGCCGGGGCCACTCGTGGAGCCATTGCCACCGAGGTGGCAAGAATGCGTGCAACAGCGAAACGTGAAATTGAAGCAGCCCGAACCGCTTTTGACCGAGAGCAGAGCGAAAAGAAACTCATTGCCTCGCGAGCGCTAAACAAAAATCTTGACACCGAAAGCGCTTGGAACTTGCTTTCAGAGCAAGCCCGCGTTGATCTGGAGCTTGAAGTGACGGCACGTCGAGCAGAAGCTGAGGCCGATTACTTGCGCAAGCACCAAGACGCGGTCGCAGCCACTCAACGTTACTTAGATGAAGCAAACGCGATGTTGGCCCAGGCTAGAACCCGAGCAAATGCAGCCAAACTCGAGTCTGAAACGCTTGAGACGGCTGCAAGAGCTCACACCAAGCGCACCACTGACGAGGCTCGCGAAAAGGCCGAGGCCATTCTTCTGGCCGCTGAATCCGAAGCGCGCAGCATTCTCTCTGAAGCACAGTCACACGCTGCGAAAGAGCTTCACAAACTCAAAGGCAAGATCGCGAAGCTGAATGTTGAGCGCGACGCAGTTGCGCAATACCTGAACAACCTGCGGGCTGTCGTTGAAAACGCAGAGCAGAATCTAAGCAGAGACTAAAGCGCTCGCGCCCTAGGTTGAGGAGACCGAACATGGACAACAAGGGAACTCGAATCAGCAACGCCTTTCAGCTAGGGCTTCTTGGCGGTCTGGGTGTGCTGGTAGCAATCGCGCTAGGAAACGCGCTGTTGACCCTGGCCAACATCGTGACATACGTGGCGCTCGCCCTTTTCATCGCTCTTGGCCTTGAGCCAATCGTCTCGTTTATCGAGCGCAAGCTGAAGTTCAAGCGCGGACTGGCAATTCTCACAGTGGTTGGCACTCTGCTAATCGTGCTTGGCACACTAATTTGGTCGATTTTGCCGATGGTAATCGAGCAAACCGGGCATTTCATCGAAAGCGCACCTGCTCTGCTGAGCTCGGTTCAGCAACTAGATCTGGTGGTCAGCCTCGACAAGCAATTTGGCGGATCGGTAAGCAAGGCGATTGAAGACGCCGCGCTCTATTTGACCGACAGCAGTAACTGGCCGACTTTGGTTGGTGGCGTTGTGCAGGTTGGCCTGACCGTATTCAACGGATTCTTCGGTGCGCTGATTGTGCTCACACTAAGCCTCTATTTCATGTCTTCGCTTTCGCGTCTGAAGAGCTGGATCTACTCGCTTGTTCCCGCTTCGAAGCGCGACACTTTCTCAAACCTTTCTGAGCAAATTGCGGACTCGGTCGGCCGCTATGTGATGGGACAGGTCACGATTGCTCTCATTAATGCAACGCTCGGATTCACGATGATGTCGATTTTGGGAATCGAATTCTCTCTCGTGCTTGCCTGCATCACCTTCGGTCTGGCCTTGATTCCTCTGGTGGGTAGCATTTCGGGTGCAACCATCGTGGTGATTGTGGCCCTGACCACTAGCCCAAACGTTGCACTCATCGCTGCGATTTACTACCTCGTCTACATGCAGATCGAGGCATATGTCTTGTCACCGCGAATCATGAACCAAGCAGTAGCTGTACCGGGTGCGGTCGTCGTAGTCGCTGCACTTGCCGGTGGTGCACTACTCGGTATCTTGGGTGCTCTGGTTGCCATTCCGGTAGCAGCGTCGATCATGCTGATTATTCGCCAGGTCTGGGTTCCCAGACAAACGAGCCGGTAGTTTCGCTGTTGTTCGCCGGTTAGCCGCGGTAATGGGTTGGTAGCGGATAGAACTCAGGTGCTACAACCCGAACAACCTCATCGATCACCGATTTTGTGGCGCTCTCTCCGACCCAAAGGTGCTTGGCGCCATCGATTGCGACAATCTGAGCGCCTTCTAGAGGCTCGAATCGCTTCTCGGCGGCCTCAGGCACAAGATAATCGTCAAACTCAGGCACGATGGCGATCACGGGCTTGTTTGTGCCATTCCAGTTGCGCAGTTCATCTTCAGACGTTCGATGAAGCGGCGGTGAGAGCAAAATCGCTCCCCGAACGTTTTTGTCATAGCCGTACTTCAACGCCAACTCGGTGCCGAACGACCAACCCAGCAGCCAGATGTTCGAGAAACCGCGAGATTCGAGAAACTGCAGCGCAGCATCCACGTCGAATTTCTCAGCTGCTCCCCCATCGAACTCACCCTCGCTCGTACCGCGAGGTGATGTGGTGCCACGTGTGTTGAATCGCAGTACAGCCACGCCAGTCAATGCCGGAAGTCTATTAGCGAGCTTTCGTAGAACGTGGGAATCCATGAAGCCGCCGTGGGTTGGTAGCGGGTGCAGAGTGAGAATCGTCGCGATTGGTGCTCTGCCTACCGGTAGCGCCAGCTCCCCGACCAGGGTTAGACCATCGGTTGTGTGAAGCGTGATGTCTTCACGGATGCTCGGTAGTTCGACCCCCGAGCGAATCTCGATTTCACTCACAGGGTTCCTTGAAACTTTTTCCAACACTCGGTGTGAAAGTGGCGACGGCCTTCTGACCCGCGAAGTTCATTCCACGCGACGATGTGCCCAGTGCCTTGGCCGATTCGAATGTTGCAAAACGGACAAACCCAGCTTTTCGATTCCTCGGTGGACGAGCCGGAGTGGGTTTGAACCATGTACTCGACTCCACGCTTAATTTCGGTACGTCGTACTCCGTAAAGAACTCCGCGATTAATCTCGGGCTCTTCAGCTTTTCCCTGCTTGGAGCGCTTTGGTCGATTCGATCTAGGCACTAGTACCACCCGAGTCGATCTGAGTGGGCCAGAGCACCACATGGGGTTGAGTAACGACCCTTGATGTAGCCGAGACCCCATCGAATCTGCGTTTCTGGGTTGGTTAGCCAGTCGCTACCCTCACTGGCCATTTTGATGCCTGGAAGCGACTGAGGAATGCCGTAAGCACCTGAACTTTTGTTCATAGCCGTGTGGCGCCAATTCGATTCACGTTCCCAAAGTTTCACTAGGCACGAGTATTGGTCTCGCCCCCAACCCATCTTGCTAACCCGCTCATAGGCATAGGCCTTTGCGGTACCAGGGTCTGGCATGTCGGCGATGTCAACGAAAAGCTCCACCGCAGCTTGGCCAGTGACAACTTTGAATTTTCCTCGCGAGAATGAAACGGTCTGAGTGCTCTTCCAGCCGTAAATTTGCTCGTCGGTTTCACCATTCTCGGCTGGGTAATACCAGTAGGCGCTATTAGCTAGTGCAGCAGAATACGGATCGACGATGGTTACGGCGACTATCGAAGTAGTGAAAAAGAAACCTGCGTAGGCAAATGACCTTTTGCGGTTTTTGACTTTCAACTCGTCAAAATCAACGTGTTCTAACTTGAACCGCTTGACGATTGCTTTGCGAATCTTGGCTGAGAGTGTGTCAACATCGGCGGCATAGCGGCCCATGAAATCACCTCGGCTTCGTTCGCAGACTCAAAATGCCAGTCTACCAGCGGGCTATTTTGTGGGCAATGAAGTGGTCGGGCACTTAGACAGGACTGTGCTCATTGCAGACTTCTCTGCCGATGTAACCCAAACACCGTATTTCAGTTTCACAGCTACCTGACGAGCCACGTAGGCACACCGGTACGACTTGTTTGGTGGCAACCAGGTTGCAGTGTCACTGTCGCCTTTTGAACCGTTGGTTGGGCCATCGACGGCGAGCAGATTTAGGGGGTCGTTGTAGAAGTTATAGCGCTTGGCGTAACTCCACTTTTGAGCGCCCTTTTGCCATGCATCGCTGACCGCTACCACGTGGTCAATTTGAACTTTGATTGAAGTTGAACGGCCACGAAGAAAGTTGATCGTTTTGCCGGTGTAAGGATCGTTGAGCACCCCAGACTCGACAATGCAGGTCTCGCCGGCTCGCCAAGAAATATTCTTTAAATCTCGAGCTAAGACGTAATTTCTTGCGTCGCAAGAGCCGATTTTTCCCCAGCCGTCAGAGAAAAGATCTCGGTCATAACCGGTTTTTGGAGCACGCCCCTTTACGACGAGCTTGGCCACGGCTTTAGCAGCATTCGTTGCGGTGACGACAACCGGGGCTTGTTCAACCTGGGTGGTCGCTACTGCCGTCACTCCTCCGGTTGCGGTGAAAGCCACCAACAACGAAAGCGCAACTAATGCCCTAGAGAACTTTTTCAATTTGAATGAGCTCGACGACTTTATCGATGAAAAGATCAACCTGGCTTTCGACATAACCGCCCCTTTTTGGTGTGAATAACACTTTTCTAACGGCATCAACCGACATTTTCTCGCCACCGTCCAGGTGAGACTTCACCTGCTTGATGAATACGTCAACTTCTTTGCGGCTATAGCCCCGAAAAATGTAGCCAGTTGTCGAAAAACGCTTTCGCGCTGGGCGTTCGACGCGTCCAACCAAAAGCACCTTGAGATCGTTCAACCTGTCTAGTAGGTCGTCGCGTTGCCCCGCATCGAGAACCCGCTGCAATCTGCGCGCGGCGAAGGTGTCTTCGAGTCTGTCCAGCGCAGCATCCACCGCACTAACCGAGTAGCCACCCTTTTCGAGCGTGAACTCTTTTTCACGAATATTCGGAATCGAGTCAATCTGGTTTGAGTTAAAAACCTCGCGCGATTCGGCAATGAAATCATCGACCTCAACAGGCTTGTATCCGAGCTTGTTTGGCTTTGCGTGCGGAAAAGGAAACGACATGGATGCTGCTCCTAACTAATCGGAAAGAGCAGTGTCGCGAACAAATACATTACTAGGCCGGCGGGAAGCATCGAATCGAGGCGGTCCATCATGCCACCGTGCCCCGGCAGCCAAGTTGACATGTCTTTCACTCCCAAATCACGCTTGATGAGCGACTCGGCGAGGTCACCAAACACAGCTGCGAGCAGAATGACACCGGCGCTGAGTAAGCCCCAGTACCAGTCGTGCTGAAGAACGAAAACCATCAGTAGAACCGAAGATGTCACTCCAGCCACGATGCTCGCCAATAGACCCTCGAGCGACTTCTTCGGGCTAACCCCAGGGGCGATGCGTGTCTTGCCGAGCTTTCGGCCGACGAGATAGCCAAAGGTGTCGATAAGCGCCGTCGGAACCACAAACTGAATCACCCAGGCTGCACCGTCTTCACGGGTAAGCAGCAGGATTGTGAACGATGCAGTAAGCGGCAGGTAAATCACAACAAACGCCGACGCGCTGAAATCTCGGATCGATTTAGTGAAAGACTGCGTGATTGATTCGCGTCTCTCCCAAAGCAGGTGCACGGTGCGCCAAAGAACCAGAAAGAAAATCATGGCTGCTGTGACGCCCCATTGCCAGACGGCACCGCCAAAAAAGGTAGCCGGCATGATCGCAACAGTGCCGAAAACTACCGGAACCCTAGGAACGTACCAACCAGCCTTGCGCAGGGCCGTCGAAAGCTCCCAAGCACCAGCCGCGACGGCAGCCCCGAGCAGAACAAGTAGCAGTGCCTTCACGAAGAGAATCGAACCCAGAAATGCCAAACCGAGCAATAGTCCGTAGAAAATCGACTTAGAGAGACTGCGCTCCCCCGGTGCACTCTGAGTTTGCGACATTAGACCTCGAGAAGCTCGGCTTCTTTGTGCTTTAGAGCGTTGTCGATGGCATCGACGAAGTTCTTGGTAAGAGTGTCTAGCTCTTTTTCAGCGCGTGCGATTTCGTCTTCGCCCGCCGCTCCGTCTTTCTTCAAAGCAGCTAGATCGTCGTTACCCTTGCGGCGAATGTTACGAACCGAAACGCGGTGGTCTTCGGCTTTGGCCTTGGCAAGCTTCACGTATTCTTTGCGACGTTCTTCGGTTAGGTCTGGAAGGGTGACGCGAATCACGGTGCCGTCGTTGTTTGGCTGCGCACCTAGGTTCGGAACATCCCTGATTGCTTTCTCAATGTTCATGAGAGCGCCCTTGTCATAAGGGGTAATCGCCAGGCTGCGGGCTTCTAGAACTTGGATGCTCGCCAGGTTGCCAAGCGGAGTGCCGGTGCCGTAGTAGTCGACCACAATCTTCTGGAACATTGCCGGGTTGGCGCGGCCGGTACGGATGGTTCCAAAGTCGTCTTTGGCGGCTTCTACGGCCTTTTCCATCTTCTCGGTGGCCTCGTTCAAAACAGCTTGAATCATTTTTATCTCCAATTCCTCTTCGCACCTAGGCGGTAACGAAGGTTCCAATCTTTTTGCCCTTGATGGCGTCGGTGATGTTGCCAGCGCCCTGCATTCCGAAGACGCGCATAGGCATTTTGTTGTCCATGCAAAGGCTGAATGCGGTTGCGTCGACTACCTTGAGGCCTCTTACGAGTGCATCCTGGTAAGTGATTTCTTTGAGCAGCTTCGCGCTCGAATCTTTCTTGGGGTCAGCCGAGTAAACACCATCAACACCGTTTTTGGCCACGAGAACCTCAACGGCGTGAATCTCTAGTGCGCGTTGAGCGGCAACCGTGTCGGTTGAGAAATACGGCAAGCCGGCACCGGCACCGAAAATCACTACGCGGCCCTTTTCAAGGTGGCGGATGGCGCGCAGTGGGATGTAAGGCTCGGTAACCTGCGACATGGTGATTGCCGACTGCACACGGGTGTCAACGCCGGCCTGAATCAAAAAGTCTTGTAGCGCGAGGGCATTCATGACGGTGCCCAGCATACCCATGTAGTCGGCACGCGATCTGTCCATGCCGCTCTGCGACAGCTCGGCACCTCTAAAGAAGTTGCCTCCACCGACCACAATGGCGATTTCGGTGGTTTTGGCTGCTTCAGCAATCTCTTTCGCGATTTCTGAAACGACGACTGGATTCACACCTAGGCTGCCGCCTCCGAAGGCCTCACCCGATAGCTTCAAAAGCACTCTGCGCTTAGTTGGCATTTGATCCTCCATTCCCTGTTCTATCCTAGGCAAAATAAGGAAAAAGGCTCGGTCATCGACCGAGCCTCATCCGTGATTTTTCGCTGGTTATGCACCGACGCGGAAGCGTACGAAGGCCGAAACCGTCACACCTGCCGACTCGAGAACCTTGCCAACGCTTTGCTTGTTGTCTTTTGCGAAGTCCTGCTCAAGAAGAACGTTTTCTTTGAAGTAACCGGTAACGCGGCCTTCAACGATCTTGGTTAGAGCGGCCTCTGGCTTGCCTTCGTTGCGAGCGGTTTCTTCTGCAATACGACGCTCGGTCTCAACGGTCTCGGCAGGTACGTCTTCACGACGAAGAACGCTCGGTGAGAACGCTGCAATGTGCACTGCGACGTCGTGAGCGGTTTCGGCGTTAGAGCCCGAGTAAGCAACAAGAACACCCACCTGAGGTGGAAGGTCTTTGCTGGTGCGGTGTAGGTAGGCATCGATTGCAGCGTCTTCTAGAGCTGCAACGCGACGTAGCTCAACTTTTTCACCCATGATTGCGGCTTCGTCGTTGATCACGTCTGCTACGGTGCTCGACTCTAGAGGTGCAGCAAGGGCGGCCTCAAGAGTGCGTGCGTCTGCAGCAACGATTGCGTCTGCGATACGTTCAGCCAGTGCAACGAACTTCTCGGCCTTTGCCACGAAGTCGGTCTCACAGGCAAGTTCGGTTAGGTAACCTACGCCGCCAGAAACACGAGCCACAACCAAACCATTGCTGGTGGTGCGACCTTCACGCTTGGTTACGCCCTTTAGTCCCTTGAGACGAAGAACTTCCATGGCCTTGTCGACGTCGCCGTTAGCTTCGTCTAGAGCACCCTTGCAGTCCATCATGCCAGCGCCTGAGCGCTCGCGAAGAGCCTTTACGTCGGCTGCGGTGTAGTTTGCCATTACTCTGCTTCCTTCTCTGCCTCGGCAGGTGCAACTGCTTCTTCTGCAGCTGGTGCCTCAACGGTTTCAGCGGCAGCGATGCTCTGCTCTAGCAGTTCACGCTCCCACTCGGCTAGAGGCTCAGCGGCCTCTTCGTTCTTGGTGGTACGGGCGATTAGACCCTCGGCAACTGCGTCTGCGATCACGCGGGTTAGCAGTGCAACCGAGCGAATTGCATCGTCGTTTCCTGGAATACCGATGGTGACTTCGTCTGGGTCACAGTTGGTGTCTAGGATGCCGATCACCGGAATGCCAAGCTTCTTGGCTTCGGTGATGGCTAGGTGCTCTTTGTTGGTGTCTACAACCCAGATTGCGCTTGGGGTCTTGTTGACGTTACGGATACCACCGAGTGACTTCTCTAGCTTGTCCTTCTCGCGACGAAGAATGAGGAGTTCCTTCTTGGTTAGACCACTCTTGCTCGAGTCGTTGAAGTCCATGACTTCAAGTTCCTTGAGGCGTGCAAGACGCTTCTGCACGGTCTGGAAGTTGGTCAATAGGCCACCCAACCAACGCTGGTTGATGTAAGGCATGCCTACGCGCTTTGCCTGCTCGGCAATGGCTTCTTGAGCCTGCTTCTTGGTTCCTACGAACAAGATGCTGCCACCGTTTGCAACGGTGTCTTTGACGAACGAGTAAGCGCTGTCAATGTGAGCAAGCGACTTCTGTAGGTCGATGATGTAGATGCCCGAACGGTCGGTCAGAATGAAGCGACGCATCTTTGGGTTCCAACGACGGGTCTGGTGCCCGAAGTGAACGCCGCTGTCGAGCAGCTGGCGAACTGTTACTACTGCCATGGCAGTACTCCTTTTCGGCGCGATAAAGCGCCACTCAGTTAAACGTGAAGAGAGGATTCTCTTCACACCTGGTGCCGCATAAGAATCAGCTAACTTTCGTTAGACCGAGTTGATCTTGATGTTGATCGGCACGCGAAGTCGGCGTGCTTCTAGAGGCTCATTTTCATGGGACTTTAGCGACATGCCGCTGATAGAAGTCTAACAGGGCGACTGCCTCGAAATCTAACCAATCTCGTGACTTTTACACAGATTTCAGATGGGTTGTTTGCCCGACGTTTTCATCGTCGATTATCGATGGATGTTCGACTCGAAGCGCCGCCTAATGCTGGGCATTTTCGCCCTCACTTCGATTTTTGGAGTTTTCGTTCTCGAAAACCGTGCTGCGGTGGCAGATTTCGATCTTCGAGCGCCGTTCTGGAGACAGTCGGTGAGCCGAGAAGCTCTCTGGCTGCCTGTGCTTTCGAGCGACCGGGAAAGCTTTCGTAAGTTTCGACAACCCGAAACGGATTGGGGTGCTGGCCACCGTGGGGTTGACTACCAAGTCAGCGACGGCGACCGTCTGGTGAGCCCCACCAATAGCGTTGTTCAGTTCGCGGGATTAGTGTTTGGCCGCCCGGTGGTGGTGCTAAGGCATTCCGACGGGTTATCGAGCGAGTTTGAACCTGCGTGCCTGAGCCCAGGCCTAAATGTAGGTCAGAGCCTGCAAGCCGGCGACCCGTTCGCGAAAGTGTGTTTTGGCGCTAAAGACGGGCACTGTGAGGCAGCCTGCTTGCACTGGGGCGTTCGAACAACAGCCCAGGGCTACCTATCTCCCGAGCGTTTTACTGGCGAGCTAGCGCCCAGCAAAATAGCCGTTCGAGGCTCGGTTTAGGCTCTCGGGTGTGCGTTTTGATAGCCAGACTTGAGCCGCTCGATGCTGACGTGCGTATAAATCTGAGTGGTTCCAAGGCTGGCGTGACCGAGTAGCTCTTGAACTGCGCGAAGGTCTGCCCCTCCATCGAGAAGGTGGGTGGCTGCACTGTGCCTCAACGAGTGCGGGCCTGCCGAGCCTCCGGGAGTTTCAGCAAGAAGATCAGCTACCACCGAGTAAATCTGCCGCACGCCAACCCTTGATCCTTTGGAATTCAAAAACAGGTCGTTGCGCGACTTTTCGTTGAGCAGTTGCGGGCGACCCACCGACATCCACTGTTCTAAGGCCTCGGCGGCCGGCTGGCCGTAAGGCACCATTCGCTGCTTTGAGCCCTTTCCCATGACTCGCAGCAACTGACGACTCGCGTCAATGTCGTCGGTCGACAGTGAAGCTATTTCGCTGACTCGAGCGCCAGTCGCATAGAGCAATTCGACGATGGCTTTGTCGCGTAACCCCAGTGGGTTGTCGGCAACAGCCTTAGCGCTGAGCAGGTCAAAAACGGTGGCGAGAGACTCGTGCGAGACGACCTTGGGCAATGATCTGCCAACCTTTGGCGTTCGAAGGCGCAAACCAGGGTCTGACTCCGCCCTGCTGGTGGCGAACTGCCATGCGGTGAACGACCTAATCGACGCGCTTTTGCGGGCCATAGAGCTTTTCGCAAGCCCTTTTTGGGTCAGGTCAAAAAGCCAGTCACGCAGGTCATCGAGCGTTATTGCGTCGATTGAACCGCCTCGCTTAGCCAGGAAGTCTGAAAACTCACGGATGTCTGAGACATAGCCCTTGACAGTGTTTACCGAGTACCCGCGCCCCGAGGCGAGCTGCTGCTCAAACTCGGCAATGGTTTTCTCGGCGTTCACACTCTTGAGCGTAGTTTCACTTCGACCTAACGAACCCGATTTCTGTGCCGTTTCAAGCAACAATCAGGTTGCACTGAGGCGAGCCCACCCTGCGTCTTTGCTGATAGCTAACTGCAAGAGATTCAGCTGCGTAAAGGCCACGTTAGCTTCAATCATGGTTAGCCCCGCCCTCTGCGCAACCTTTGCTGGATCGGTTGACCTAGTGGTTAAGGCGTCTAAGAGCCTGATTTCGAGCGGTGCGAGCTGGTCTGATGGGTCGCCTTCAAGCTGTGAAAGCCGAGAGTGAAGACCGAGAAGGTTCAATAAGTCATCGCCGTCTTGAATCAATTCAGCTTGGCCAGATTGAATGAGCCGGTTGCATCCCTGCGAACTTGTTGCGGTGATCGGCCCCGGAATGGCTCCGACTGGTCGACCTAGTTCTGTGGCGTGGTTCGCCGTGCTGATTGACCCCGACCGTCTGCCGGCTTCAACCACGAGCGTTGCGTCTGCGAGTGCTGCGATTAGCCTGTTTCGCTGCAAAAACCTCCATTTTGTTGGGCTTGCGCCTGGTGGCAACTCTGAAACAACGGCACCTTTTTCAATGATGGTGTCGAAAAGCTCATGGTTGCCTGAGGGGTATAGGCGATCGACTCCCCCAGCTAAAACGGCAATCGTAGTGAGGTCGGCGGCGAGCGCTGCTCGGTGCGCCGCTGCATCGATTCCATAAGCCCCGCCAGAGACAATCGAGATGTCGAATGCACGTAGCTCCGTGATTAACTCGCCCGTCACCCACGAACCGTAGTTGGTGGCACCACGAGAACCCACCACGGAAAGCGACAGGTTGGTAGTGACCAAGGCCTCGGGTGATCCACGACCCCAGAGCACGGCGGGAGCCGCCCATCCGAGGTGATTTAGATTTTCGGGCCAGAGTTCAGACTGGGGAGTTATCAGCCAAGACTTTGAACGCTTCAACCACTCGTAGCCCTGAGACAAGGCAGAGGGTGACAGGCGCGGCGTCCAGCGGGCGAACGCCTCGCCAGCCACTTTGCCTAGGTCACCAAAACGGGCAACGCCGAGATCTTGAGCATTCACGCTGATGAGTTGCCGAACCAGCGCCGATGCGTTGCCGGCTCTCACCATTTGCAGAGCCTCTGAGACCCCGAGCGATTGCCTGATGTAGCCTGCAAATTCATCGCCGGGTTCACAAAGGATGCTGAACCAAACTGTGGCTATCTCTTCGGCGGTAGGTTGCACATCGGCCGTTATCACTCGACCTGTTTGGGCAACTGGCAAGGACTCAACCATGGCTCAACGTGAGTTGACTAGCAACTCCCCTTAGCCAAAGAGCTTTGGCAACGTCACTCGAATTCGGCTCATTTCGACCACCGAGGTCGGCGTTGGTCCAAGCAAGCCTTAGGCACTTGTCATAGCCGCGCATGCTGATCCGACCGCGTTGCAATGCGTCATCGAGTGATTTCGTGCTGACGGAGTTGATGCGTAGTTCTTTTCTAAGCAGTGACCCAGGTACTTGGGCGTTCAAACTCAGGCCGAGTGACTTCAGTCGAGACGCGGCTCTATTTCTGGCTTCGGCTACTTTCAATCGAAGTTGTTGCGAAGTTTCGGTTGAGTCTGAGCCGACCGAAAGCAATGCTGCCGAAACCGGCCTGACCGACAACTGAACGTCTAGCCGATCGAGAATTGGCCCCGAGATCTTTGCTAGATAGCGTGCCTTGACTCGCTCGGCGCACTGGCATGCGTCGGTTTTTATCTGCCCTTTGCCACAGGGGCAGGGGTTGGCCGCCAACACCAGTTGAAACTTAGCTGGATACTGAACCGATGCCGTAGCTCGCGAAATCGTGATTTCACCCGATTCGAGTGGCTGGCGCAGGGCATCGATCGTGACCGAAGAAAACTCCGGTGCTTCATCGAGAAACAAGACACCGTGGGTGGCTAATGACGCGAGACCAGGCTTAGGCACGCCCGAACCGCCGCCGATTATCGAAACCATCGAGGCACTGTGGTGCGGCGCTTCGAGAGGTGCAGAGTAATCGAGGGTGTCAAAGCTCTGTCGGTTCACTAGTGAACGTAAAGCGGCAAGCTCAATAGCCTCATCTTGGTTGAGCTCGGGCAAGAGCGTGTGCATTCGTTGGGCAATCATGGTCTTACCTGAACCGGGGGTTCCGACCAAAATCATGTGGTGCCCTCCTGCTGCCGCAACAACCGCCGCATCTACCGCTTCGGCTTGACCGCGAACTTCAGACATGCAAAGCCTTTGGGGTTCATTTGCAACCATCGTTGGGGCACCCACGATTTCGGTGCTGCCGTGGGGTTTTGTAGCTACACCGAAGCCTCTCAACACCTCGCCAAGATGCCTGACGGCGATTACATGGATGCCTTCAACACAACTCGCCTCGGCAAGATTCGCGCTCGGCACATAGACCGTCTTGAACCCGGCCCGCGACGCAGCGAGAACCATTGCCAGAACTCCACTGACTCGACGAATCGAACCATCTAGCGCCAATTCGCCGATGAAGACGCTTGATTGGGTGTGGCGAATCGAAAAGTGACCTGCGGCGCACAACACTGCAACAGCGATACTTAGATCGAATGCCGAGCCATGCTTCGGCACTGCAGCAGGCGACAAATTCACCGTGATTCGGCGCGCCGGAAGACCAAACCCCGTGTTGCTGCAAGCCGACCTGACCCGTGAAGATGCTTCACTAAGCGAGGCATCGGGCAGGCCTACCAGATTAAATGCTGGCAGATTCGATGAAATGTCAGCTTCAACCAGGATTGGAACGCCCTTTAGCCCGAGTAGCGCCATGGCGTATGCGCTAGCCAGAGCCACTAGGCCACCTGTTTCAAATGTTCGATGTGAACTCGACCGCGAGATACCAACACTGACACGGCATCGAGGCGCAGCTTTAGAGCATGAACTTGCCGATCTGCCCGCCACTGAGCAATCGTCTTGCGCATTTTGGCTAGCTTTAGTTCGGTAATGGCTTCAAACGGATCGCCGAACCCCTTCGACGAACGCGTTTTAACTTCAACGAACACCCAAGCGTCTTTGTCTCGGGCAATTAGATCGATCTCTCCCGCCCGGCAAGCAAAATTCCGCTCAACTATCTCGTAGCCGAGTGCAGATAGGTAGTTTGCAGCTGCCTCTTCGCCGTAGCGGCCGAGAATGTGACGTCTGTTGTTTGACATGCCATGAACGATGTCATGCGTCGAGCATCCGAGGGGTTGTGGCTTGAAAAATGTGAATAAGTCGGGCTACTCGCCGACAGTAAATGCCTTTGGCAGCTCGAAAGCCTTGCCCGAGAGCTCTTCGACATTCACGTCTTTGAACGAGAGCACGTGAACAGACTTGACGAATCGGTCGGTTCGGTAGATGTCCCATACCCAAACATCGCGCATGTCTAGCTCGAAGTAGAAATCGGTTGGGGTGTCAACACGCTTGAGGTCAACTTCGTTGGCTAGGTAAAAACGACGTTCAGTTTCGACCACATATTTGAAGGTTCCGACGAGGTCGCGATATTCACGGTAGAGCGCAAGTTCAGCGTTGCGGTCGTAGTCTTCGAATTCGTTTTCGTCCATTGGAATGTCAGTTTACCCTTGCGAAAGAATTTTGGTTAGCCAAGTTTTTCGATGCACAGCACAAGGCCCAAGCGATCGAATGGCCTTGATGTGAAGCTCTGAGGCGTAACCCTTGTGGCCTTCAAAACCATAGCCCGGATGCTCTGCAGCAAGCTCAACCATGAGGTGGTCTCTGGCAACTTTCGCCAACACCGAAGCCGCTGCAACCGACGCGCAATCGCGGTCGGCTTTCGCTCTCACGGTCACCGGTAATCCGCCCGTGTGACCCTCGAGCCAGTTGTGGGTGCCGTCGAGCAAAATCACCGCACCGTCACGCGCTATTGCGGCAGCCACCCCAGCTTGCTCAAGCAAACTCGTGAGACCTCGGCTTGCTGCCAAAGCAAGCGAGTAAACGATTCCCTTTTCGTCGATGGCGCTGGCGTCAACCATGCCGACGCTGCCGGCGTGCATCCACGTTTCAATCAGAGGCTGTAGAGCTTCACGTTGACGCTCTGAAAGCAACTTTGAATCGCGCAATCCTGAGGGTATGGCAGCGAAGGCTGGCGAATGAGTGTCAATTAGGGCCACACCGACTGCTACTGGGCCAGCGACGGCACCGCGGCCAACCTCGTCTATGCCGATTATGAAGCGAGCGCCACCTTGGGTAAGTGAACGCTCAAACTCAATTGTTGGGGACGTTTTTGAAGACATCGGGGTAGTTATCTAGCCAAGCCCAGCGCTCGAATGGCCATGAAAGCACGAATGCTCGACCGACGACAGAATCTTTCGGAACAAAACCCTTGCTAGGCAAATCGCCGTGGAAGCGTGAATCTTCTGAGTTGCTTCGGTTGTCTCCCATAACCCAGAACATGTTCTCGGGAACCGTGACATCGAATTCTTTGTCACTAGGGTTCACGCCTTCAAGAATGTAAGGCTCGGTGATTGGTTCGCCGTTGATCGTCAGCTTGCCTTCTGCGTCGCAGCAGATAACGCGGTCACCACCGACGCCTATGACGCGCTTCACGAGGTGTTGCGACGAATCGGCAGCGCTGAGACCAAACGCCTCCATAAACCAATCGCCTAGCCCAACCAAGCCGCGCGATTCAACCTTTTCAGGCTCGGTGTAAAGCCATCCACCTGGGTCTTTGAAAACCACGACGTCGCCGCGGTTGACGGCGATAAGGTCCGGAACCAACTCATTCACGATGATTCGGTCGTCAATCTGCAAAGTGTCCATCATCGAACCAGATGGAATGAAAAACGAGCGAATCAAAAACGTTTTGAT
>JBEDEQ010000003.1:0-26575 GCA_041175645.1 Actinomycetota bacterium
CCTCGGCAAGAGCATCCGAGTCGTCAACGACAGCCAACTGACTCAGCGCACTCAAACCAAACAGTCCCTTAATCTCGGCAGCAAAACCTGTAGACCAACGCGCGCGTTTGCTGAGTTCGAAGTGGCGCCCACCTTCAGGGCTGTGCATGTTGACCACAACCGGGCTATAGCCGGGGTGCATGGCGAGAATCTTGTCTAGCCGCTCGATGTTTTCACGAGTCGCCTGTTTTTCTTGAATCGTCAGGTTAATCGCTCGATTGTCACCCTCGGCATCGCCCTCAATAACGGTAATGTCGAAGACTCTGATCGAACGCGCTTCGTCTCGAGTGGTGACCGCACCGCGAACGGCAACCACCTGGTCGGCTTCAAGAATGCGACCGTATTCGTCGAAAGATTTACCGGCCAGCATCAGTTGTAGTTCTGACTCAAAGTCTTCGACGGTAACCATGGCGTATGGCTTTCCGGACTTTCGACCAATCTTGGTAACCGATGAAGTGACGAGACCGGCCAGAGTAACAATCTCGCCATCTTTGAGCGATTCACTCGCCAAGAAATTGGCAATGGAAAGATCTGCGAATGTTGACAACTGGCGTTCGCGGCCAGATAGTGGGTGGTCACTCACGTAAAGACCGAGCATCAACTTCTCTAGCGCTAACTTGTCGCGCTTCTCGTATTCTTCTAGGTCTGGAATCACTACCTGAGTCGGGTCGTCATCGAACATCGAACCGAACAAGTCAACTTGACCGCTGGCCTCGTTCTTTTTGACCGATGAAATCGAATCGACCGCAGTTTCGTGAATGGCAATCAGCGAGCGGCGAGTATGCCCGAGCGAGTCGAATGCACCCGCCTTGATTAGTGACTCGATGGTTCGCTTCGTGCAAACAGTAGACGGAACCTTTTTCAAGAAATCGTTGAATGATGTGAATGCGCCTTTTTCGCGGCGGGCCGAGACAATACCCTCAACAACATTCGCGCCAACATTCTTCACCGCACTGAGACCAAATCGAATGTCGCCACCGACGGCTGAGAAGTTACCAAAAGACTCGTTCACGTCTGGTGACAAAACGCGGATGCCCTGCTTGCGACACTCGCTGAGGTAGATTCCCAACTTATCTTTTGAGTCTCCGACCGAGGTCAGCAACGCGGCCATGTACTCTGCCGGGAAGTTGGCTTTGAGGTACGCGGTCCAGTAACTGATCACGCCGTAGCATGCGCTGTGCGCCTTGTTGAAGGCATAACCCGCGAATGGCAGGAGTGTTTCCCAAAGTCGGTTTACGGCATCCATGCCGTAGCCATTTGCCTGCATACCGGCGCTGAACGAGGCGAAGAGTTTCTTTAGCTCGACCTCGTCTTTTTTACCCATGGCCTTGCGCAGAATATCTGCTTCGGCGAGCGAGTAACCCGCCACCTTCTGCGCCGCAGCCATAACCTGCTCTTGGTAAATGATCAGACCGTAGGTCGGGTCGAGAACCTCTGCTAGGGGCTCCTTTAGAGATTCATGAATCGGCACGTTTGGTTGCTTGCCATTTTTGCGAAGTGCGTAGTTGGTGTGCGAGTTTTCACCCATCGGCCCCGGTCGATAGAGAGCGATCGCAGCCGAGATGTGCTCGAACTCACTCGGACGTAGCAGGCGCAACAGAGTTCGCATGTTGTCACCATCGAGCTGGAAAACCCCGAGTGTGTCGCCAGCCGACAACAGTTGATATGCCTTTTCGTCGGCATCGAGGTCTAGCTCTTCAAGAACTGGTGGGGTTTTGCCGTTGTTGCGAATGTTTTCGAGGGCGTCGTCGATTACGGTCAGGTTTCTTAGGCCCAAGAAGTCCATTTTTAGCAGACCGAGCTTTTCGAGCGGCGGTTGGTCGAACTGGGTGACGATGCCATCTTCACCTTCACGAGTCATTATGGGAATGACGTCGAACAGAGGCTCGGCCGAAATGATGACGCCGGCTGCGTGAACACCCGTAGAGCGCTTCAAACCCTCAAGGCCCTTGGCCACTTCGTAGGCCCTGGCGGCTTCTTTGTCTTCGGCAACGAGCTTTCTAAACTCGGCAGCTTCACCATAGCGTTCGGCCGATTCGTTCTCGATGTCTTCGAGTGAAATATCTTTGCCGAGCACCGTGGCCGGAAGCGCCTTGGTGAGCTTGTCGCCGACGGCGTAAGGGTAATCGAGGATGCGAGCGGCATCTTTGAGCCCAGCCTTTGCCTTAATCGACCCGAAGGTGACAATCTGCGCAACACGGTCTTCACCGTATTTCTGGTTCACGTAACGAATAACCTCGCCACGGCGACGGTCGTCGAAGTCGACATCGATGTCGGGCATCGAAATGCGGTCTGGGTTCAGAAAGCGCTCAAAAATGAGGCCGTGCTGAATGGGGTCAAGCTCGGTGATGCCAAGTGCATAGGCCACGATGGCACCGCCGGCCGAGCCACGCCCTGGCCCGACGCGAATGCCCTGTCGCCTGGCCCAGTTGATGAAGTCGGCGACCACCAGAAAGTAGCCCGAGTAACCCATCTTGTGAATAACGCCAATTTCGTAGCGAGCCTGGGTTAGTCGATCTTCGGGAACTTTGCCACCAAAACGTCGGTCAAGCCCAGCGAACACTTCTTTTTCAAACCAAGAATCTTCGGTTTCACCCGCAGGCACATCGAACCTCGGCATGAGTTCTTTTTCACGCTGTTCAAACTCAACATTGCAACGCTCGGCAATCGCCAAAGTGTTGTCGCAGGCTTCTGGATAATCCTTGAATAGCGCTCGCATCTCGGCGGCCGACTTTAGGTAGTAGCCCGAGCCATCGAACTTGAACCGGTTTGGGTCGTTGAGCGACGCATTTACCTGGATGCACAGCAGGGCGCTGTGCGCTTCGGAATCGCCTGGGTGAATGTAGTGCAGGTCGTTCGTAGCGACCAAAGGCATGTTCAGGTCTTTGGCGATACGAAGAAGATCGTGGTGGGTTCGGCGCTCGATTTCAATGCCGTGATCCATGATTTCGGCGAAGTAATTGTCTCGGCCGAAAATGTCTTGGTAAACACCTGCTGCAGCTAGTGCGGCCTCGTAACCCTTGGTGCGCAGCAGTGTGTGAATTTCGCCGGATGCGCATCCGGTGGTTGCAATGATTCCCTTGGCATACTTCGAGAGAATCTCGCGGTCCATGCGTGGTTTGTAATAGACGCCATCGAGGTAAGACTGCGATGAAAGCCTGAAGAGGTTGTACATGCCTTCGGTAGTCTCTGCCAGCAGCGTGGCGTGCGTGAATGCGCCCCCTCCCGAAACATCGTCACCGTCGCCGGCGTTACCCCAGCGAACGCGGTTGCGTTCGGTTCGCGATGTGTCACCCGGCGCAAGGTATGCCTCGATACCAATAATTGGCTTGATGCCGGCCTTTTTTGCCGACTGATAGAAGTCGTAAGCGCCGAAAAGATTACCGTGATCGGTGATGGCCAGCGCGGGCATCCCAGCACCGGCTGCCGCCTTCACCAGAGGTTGAACGCGGGCCGCACCATCGAGCATCGAATACTCGGTGTGCACGTGTAGGTGCACAAACGAGTCGGATGATGACATGCGAATTCCTAAACAAACTGTGGTTGGGCACTAAGAATAACCCGACAAAAGACAAGGCCCGAGCAGATATGCCCGAGCCCGTCATTTAAATCATTGACTACTAGTCGTGGTCGTGACCGGTGTGGTCTTCTACGCCGGCGTCATCGGTTTTCAAGAAGTCTTCTAGGTCAACTTTCTTACCCTTGGTGTCAACCACGGTAGCTGCCTCTAGAACGACTGCAAGCGCCTTGCGGCGAGCAACCTCGGCTACGAACATCGGAATCTGACCGTTTTGGTCTACGACCTTGATGAACTCGTTGATGTCCATGCCGTACTGCTGAGCAGCTTGAATTAGGTACTGGATTAGCTCTTGTTCGCTAACTTTTAGTTCTTCTGCCTCTGCGATTGCGTCAAGCAGCATCTGAACCTTGAACGAACGAGCGCTCTGCTCGGTAACCTCGGCACGGTGAGCCTTGTCTTCCAGACGACCTTCGCCTTCTAGGTGACGGTTTACATCGGCTTCGATCAGTTCGTCTGAAACTGGGATGTCGACAAGCTCAAGTAGAGCGTCGGTGGCCTTGTCGCGGGCCTCGATACCCTGGGTGTAACCCTTTGAGCGAGCGATCTGGGCCTCTAGGCCAGCCTTCAAGTCTTTGACGGTGTCGAACTCGCTGTAAAGCTTGGCAAACTCGTCGTCAAGCTTTGGCAGTTCGCGCTCTTTGACTGCGGTCAAAGTGACCGAAACCTGTGCGTCTGCGCCAGACATTTCGCCACCAACCAACTTCGAAACGAAGGTGGTTGACTCGCCCGCGGTAAGGGTGTCTAGTGCCTCGTCGATTCCGTCAAGCAGATTGCCAGAACCGATTTCGTAAGAGATGTTCTCGGCGGTGTCGATAACCTTGCCGTCAATCTCAGCGCTCAAGTTGATGGTGGTGAAGTCACCCATCTTAGCTGGGCGGTCTACAACCTTCAGTGAGCCAAAGCGGGCACGAAGGGCGTCAACCTCGGCGTCAACCTCGATAGGAGCAACCTTGATTTCTTCAACCGTGACCTTTAGGCCCTGGTACTTAGGAAGCTTGATTTCTGGACGGGCCTCAACTTCGATTTCGACAACTAGGTCGCCGCTGAAGTCGACATCGCTCGGTGCCTCTTTAACGTCAGCACTTGGCTGGCTTAGTGGGCGAATCTTGTGCTCTTCGATTGCCTGACGGTAAAGAACGTCAAGTGCGTCATTGATGGCGTGAGCAAGAATCGCACCGCGACCGACACGCTTTTCTAGAAGGGCTGGTGGAACCTTGCCCTTGCGGAAACCTGGAATCGAGACATCCTCGCCAATGTGCTCATAGGCGTGGTCGATGCTTGGGCGTAGGTCGTCTGGAGAAGCAACAATGTTGATCTTGACTCGGGTCGGCTTGATGCGTTCGATTGTTGACTTCACGGATTCATCTCCAATAGTCGACCCAATAGTGGGTCTTTGATGTGGTTGAAGGCCATTACTGGTCGGGGTGACAGGACTCGAACCTGCGATATCCTGCTCCCAAAGCAGGCGCGCTAGCCACTACGCTACACCCCGGTGTTGTTACCGGAATTTTTGTTCAAACCAGAACAACCTAAGTGAGTCTACCCCATAGAATGTTCTTGTTGCGACGATTTCTTGGCGAAATTCTCAAAACTCCGCGGATGTAGCTCAATGGTAGAGCCTCAGTCTTCCAAACTGATGGTGCGGGTTCGATTCCCGTCATCCGCTCTGAACAAAAAAGACCTCGTTTTCGAGGTCTTTTTTCATTTCTGGCAGCCTGGGCACCAGTAAAGCTTGCGACTAGCCATTAATTCGATTTGCACGGATGCTCCGCAGCGCTCGCACACATTGCCCTCGCGTTTGTACACCCAGTTGCGCTCGGCCTTGGTCGGATTCTTTCGAAAGAGTCGTTCTTTCGTGATCATGTAGCCGGTTTTTACACCGATTCGCAATAGCTTGACCGAGTCATCCCAGATTGCCTGCAACTCTTCTGTGCTGCACTGGTTTCCTGGTCGATGCGGCGTGATCTGGGCTCGAAACAGAAGCTCGGCGCGATAAACATTTCCGATGCCGGCAATGACGTCTTGATTCATCAAAAGCAGACCGATTGGCGATTTAGACGCTTTCACCCTGCTGATAAATTTTTGCGCCTCGCGATTGCTCGGGTTGGCATTGAGCGGGTCTGGGCCGAGTCTGTTGAAAACCGCCCTTGCCTCTGACTTGGTGATTAGCTCGCACGCGGCTGGGCCGCGCAGATCGGCGCTCTTGTCTCCCGCAGAAAAACGAGCTCGAACCTGGCCGGTGATTGCCGCGTCTGCCGAATCGTGAAACTGCCACTTGCCGTAGATGCCGAGGTGGATGCGAACCACCGCTCCCCCATCGAACTCGAGAAACATTTGTTTGCCGATGGCTCGCGCACGCTTGAGCACCTGACCAGAGATGAGTGCAGCATCCGAGTTGAAACGGCCCTGAGGTGACGTGACAGTGACCGGTCGACCTGCGAAATCAGCCTGAAAGGCGTTCGCTATTCGGTGAACGGTATGACCCTCGGGCATTTGGGGCTATTCGACTACGTCGCCGGTTTGTTCGTAGGTGGCGATTTTGACAATGCGTCTGACGTGTCGCTCATCGTTAGAAAACGGTTCGGCAATGAACGCCTTGATGAGTTCGAGTACTTCACTTTGTTCGTGCTGTCTCGCGCCAACCGCGATGACGTTTGCGTCGTTGTGTGAACGTGCGAGCTTTGCTGTGTCGAGGTTCCAGGCCAAAGCCGCGCGAATGCCTTCTACCTTGTTCGCGGCAATCTGTTCTCCGTTACCCGAGCCACCCAACACGATGCCTAAAGCCTCGGTGCCTGCTTGCTGGTCTGCGATAACCGCGAGAGCTGCGTTGATGCAAAAGCTCGGGTAATCATCGAGGGGGTCGTAGGTCTGTGGCCCGTGATCAAAAACCTCGTGACCTTCGGCTCGAAGCGAATCGATAAGAAAGTGGCTCAAGTCAAGCCCTGCGTGGTCGGTAGCTATGTGTATGCGCATTTATTTCTTCTTTCGCTTCTTCGGGGCGCTCGCGGCGGTGTTGATCACCCGATATGCCGTGCTGTTTTTCTTGTCTTTGGCTCGCTCGATAAAGAAAAGGTAGCTGAGCGCGCCGGCGATCAGGTTTGCCAGCAGCGCAACGATGAGTGCACGGATGTTCTGCTCGGTGAGTGCGGCAACCTTTGGGTCGCTCAGCTGAGCTTCAGGTGGAATCACCAAAAACGAAATTCCGAATGACATGACCAGGGTTACCGAAAGGTTCGCAACCGCCCTAAACCAGTGGTCGCGATCTCTAACCAATAGGCCAATAAGCGCCCAACCGGTGAAGACCGGGAACATGAAAATGAACGCGATGTTCGATGCGCCAACGATTACATCAGCTGCGATGCTTCGGTCGAAAAAGAGCCAGGCGATGACGAGAAGAAAAGCGATGGCGAACGAAGCGCTGGCTTCAATAAGCGGACTGGGCTTAAAGCGCAATTGCATGCTCCCTCTGGGTATGTCTCTTGCTATTAGGCTAGAGCAAGATTGAGACCAACTGACACAGGAGTCGAAGTGCCCGGAGAAAACCTAACCCAAATTGAAGCAGCGCAACGTTCGAAAATCGTCAGCGTTCACTCCTATGAAGTCGATCTAGACCTCACCACGTCTGATGAGACTTTTGGCTCAAAAACCACGGTGAAGTTTGCTGCCACGGCCGGCGCATCAACTTTCATCGACGCGATTACGGCTTCGGTGCGCTCTGTCACGCTGAACGGCGAAGAGCTCGACGTAGCAAAGGTTTCAGACGGCATTCGAATCGAGTTGCCAAACCTCGCCGCCGAGAACACTCTGGTGGTCGATGCAGACGCTCTCTTCATGCACACCGGCGAAGGCTTGCACCGATTCGTTGACCCAGTCGACGGCGAAGTTTATGTTTACACCCAATTCGAAGTGCCAGACAGCCGCCGTATGTTTGCTGTTTTCGAGCAGCCAGACCTCAAGGCAACCTTCGAGTTTCGGGTCACCGCGCCTGCTCACTGGCAAGTCGTTTCAAACCAGCCAACTCCAGCCCCAGTCGAAGCGGGCGAAGGAAAGTCGACCTGGAACTTTGCGCCGACACCTAGAATCTCGTCTTACATCACTGCACTCATCGCAGGCCCTTACGTTTCGCGCCACAGCGAGCTGACCTCGTCAGACGGCCGAGTGATTCCACTTGGCGTCTATTGCCGCGCATCGCTAGAGCAGTACCTCGAAGCTGACTACATGTTCGAGAAGACTCGCGAGGGCTTCGAATTCTTTGAGAAGACATTCGATTACCCATACCCGTTCGAGAAGTACGACCAGCTTTTCGTGCCAGATTTCAACGCTGGAGCCATGGAAAACGCCGGTGCCGTGACCTTCACCGAGACCTACGTCTTCAGAGGTGCGGTTGCCGAAGCGCTCAAGGAGCGTCGCGTGGTCACCATTTTGCACGAACTGGCCCACATGTGGTTCGGTGACCTGGTCACAATGACCTGGTGGAACGACCTTTGGTTGAACGAATCGTTCGCCGAATACACCTCGCACCTCGCCGTTGCAGAGGCAACCGAGTGGACCGACGCTTGGACTACCTTTGCGTTCAGCGAGAAGGCTTGGGCATACACCCAAGACCAGCTACCTAGCACCCACCCGATCGTTGCCGAAATTCGAGACCTCGAGGATGTTCAGGTCAACTTCGACGGAATCACCTACGCCAAGGGAGCCGCTGTTCTGCGCCAACTCGGCGCAACCGTTGGTCGTGAGGCGTTTGTGAAAGGCGTGTCGACCTACTTCAAGAAGTATGAATTCAAGAACGCAACTCTTGCAGATTTGCTAGCCGAACTAGAGGTAACCAGCGGGCGTGACCTGAACAAGTGGAGCAAGTTGTGGCTCGAAACTGCCGGAGTCAACACCCTTCGCAGCAAGATCGAGTCGGTAGACGGCAAAATCACTTCGTTCGCAGTTGAACAAACTGCAGCCGCTGGCTACCCGACGATTCGCCCACACCGCATGGCAATTGGTTTCTACAACATGGTCGGTAGCGAACTCGTTTGCACCCACTCAGTAGAACTAGATGTCGACGGCGCTTTGACCGAAGTGCCAGAGCTTGTCGGCCTAGATCGTCCGAGCTTGGTTCTGCTAAACGACGGCGACCTAACCTATGCAAAGATTCGCCTAGACCAAGATTCTTGGAACTTCGCTCTCGAAAACCTTTCGAAGTTGAGTGACCCACTTGCCCGCGCCCAAGTCTGGGGTTCGGCATGGGACGCAACCCGCGATGGCGAAGCGCCAGCATCCGACTTCATCAAATTGGTTTTGTCGAACCTCGCCGGCGAAACTCAGGGCACGATGTTGCTAACGCTGTTGCGCCAGCTGCTAACCACCACCAAGCTGTACACCTCTGAGGCGAACCGCCACAAAGCAATCGCTCAGGTTGGCGCCACTCTGCTCGAAATGGCCAAGGCCGCGGCTCCTGGCAGCGACAACCAGTTGCTCTTCACCAGATTTGCGACGTTCTACGCCGAGACCGAAGAAAGCGCCGACATCATCGAAGGCCTATTCAATGGCACGGTGAAGTTTGATGGCTTGAAGCTTGACCAAGACATGCGCTGGGATCTCATCAACGGCTTGGTCATGTCGGGCCGATTCACGAGTGCCCAGATCGATGCTGAACTAGCTAACGACAACACCGCCAACGGTGCAAAGCAGGCAATCTTGGCTCACAAGTCGATTCCTACCGCCGAAGCAAAGAAGGCCGGTTGGAATGACATCTTGAACAACACCGAACTGTCTAACACCGACATCAGCTTTGGTTCTATGGGGTTGGTGCGTGCGCACGACACCTCGCTACTCGAGCCTCTTGTCGACTGGTACTTCGACGCCGTGCTCGATGTTTGGAACACTCGTACATTCAAGATCGCCGAGTACATTCTCGAAAACGCTTACCCGATCTATCTAGCGAACGAAGCTTTGGCCAAGAGAACTCGTCAGTTCCTTGAGTTAGAAGAGGTCAAGCAGAAGCCAGCCCTTGCGCGCATCATCCTAGAAAACTTGGATGCTCTTGAGCGTGCACTCCACGCGCAAACCAAAGACAACTAAGGACTCAAATGAACACCAACTCAGATTTCTTTGATTGGCTCGCAAGAGTTTGGGTCGACTATCGCCCGGTGTTCAACGTTGTGTTTGTACTGGTTGGGGCTCTGGTTCTTCGCGCCATCTTGCTGAGTTCAGTCAAACGAGTTGTGGTCAGTGTAACCACTGGCGTTGGTGCAAAAACCAAGCCCGAAGCTGATGATTCACCGCTCGCCAAAGCGCGAGTAGTTCAGCGCGCGCGAACGATCGGCTCTGTGCTGAGCAACTTCATCACCTGGGGTATCACCGTGGTGGCAATCATCATGTGCCTCGGTGAACTTGGCGTTGCGGTTGGCGGGCTCATCGCCGGTGCTGGAATCATCGGTGCTGCGATCGGTTTTGGTGCTCAAAGCTTGGTGCGCGATCTGATTAGTGGTCTGTTCTTAGTTTTCGAAGACCAACTCGGTGTAGGCGACGCTGTTGATGTCGGCGAGGTCAAAGGCATCGTTGAGGCCGTGGGTCTGCGCGTCACCCAGGTTAGAGACATCGAAGGCACCCTTTGGTATGTGCGCAACGGTGAAATTCAGCGAGTCGGCAACAAATCTCAGGGATGGTCGCGAATACTGCTAGACGTTGCTTTGGATTCGGCAAGCGACCTAACCAAGGCACAAAAGGTGATCGGGGACACTGCCACGGCAGTTGCCAAATCAAGCGCGCATTCCAAGTCTGTTATCGGAGCCCCCGAGGTGTGGGGTGTTCAAACTTTCAGCGGCGACGAAGTCGTTATTCGCCTAGTTCAACAAGTCGACCCGAAAGCTCAAGACGAGCTTGCGAGAGAACTGCGCGCCGCACTCATTGCAGCCCTCGCGAAAGCCAAGATCAGCCTGGCGTCGAACTCTCAATCTGTGTTCGTAAAGCTCGGTAAGTAACCGGATGTCACACGAGTTCGAAGACAAAGACCGGGTTGAAACAATCCGCATCACCATGCCCTCGGGTGAACGGGCTGGTGGCAATTTCTTTGAACAGGTCGGTGGCACAGCTACATTTGCAAAGCTCGCAAGGGTTTTCTACGAGGGCGTCGCCGGCGATGACTTGCTGCGTGACATGTACCCAGAAGAAGATCTTGGCCCCGCTGAGGAACGACTGCGGATGTTTTTGGAGCAGTATTGGGGCGGGCCTAGCACCTACCAAGAGATCCGCGGGCATCCACGTCTTAGACAGCGCCACCAGCCATTCAAGATCAATCCTGAGGCTCGTGAGCGATGGTTGCGCCACATGGAAAAAGCGGTTGATTCTCTAGAGCTACCCCCGCTCAAGCGAGCGGAGCTTTGGGCTTATCTGGATCGAGCAGCTACAGCTATGCTGAACACTTTCGAGGACTAAAGAGAATCGATCGCCACTCGAGCTAAGATGTGGCCGTGCATCGAGCTAAGCCTCACCCAGTTATCGACTTCGTAAACCGCGATGTCTTCTTTTTCGGTCAAAAAACCCAGCCCCGCCGCCACGAATGCGGCTCCGGTTGGCACTTTCGAACCCACTTCGATTGCCCTACCCCAGATGCTTCCGCGAATGCGAGCCGCGATCGGGCCACCAACGGCCTCTGGCAGCGTTTGAGCTACCTCTGCGATTCCAGCCTTAGCAATCTCGGTTAGTCGCGTCTCGTTCAAGGTGTCGACCTGAAGCCAACCGGCTCTCGGCGGAGTGATTCCAGCCCAAGCAGCCCTTGAATTTTCGGGCAAAACAATCTTCGAGTCTTTGGCGTGCCACAGGTCTGTTTCAAGAACCCGAGCGAGACGGTCGAGCACTGCCGCGATCGGCACAAGCGCCTCTACCTCGGTGTCGTTGGCCAATTCACAGGTTCGAAGCCCGATCACCGTTGGTCCAGAATCCATCAGGCTGCCGGCGAAAATCGGCGCTACATAGGCGGCTAAAACCCGGCCGTAGGCCCTAAATCGAACCAGCCCGTCAGCATCCATGCGCTTTGCTCGAAGCAAAAATGCCTGCAGGTCTTCGGCGGTTTCGCGGTCAGCGAGAAGAAATTCATTTTTCATAGTCGTTATCTAAACTAGCCTGTGTGCAGCCCGCACGAGCGAAATGAGGCTCAGATGTCACCGTCGATTCCAATTCCAGCTGATCCATTGGCTGAGTTATTGTCCACTTTAAATCTCTCGGATGCTTCGGGAGCTAGAACTCGTGAAGACATCTTTATCGGCCCTTCGCAGTGGATGCCGCACGGTCGCGTCTACGGGGGTCAGGTTCTAGCGCAAAGTCTCGTCGCTGCCACTCGCACAGTCGACGACGCTCGAGTAGCGCACTCTCTGCACGGCTACTTTCTTCGCGCTGGCGACATCACCCTGCCAATTACTTTCTCGGTTGATCGACTTCGTGACGGACGCTCGTTCAGCACGCGTCGAGTTCAGGCCTATCAAAATGGTGAGCCCATTTTTTCGATGATCGCCTCTTTTCAAGACGTCGACCCTGGCCTTGAGCACTTTGAGCCGATGCCGGACGGCATCACTCCCCCGGAGCAGCTGCCGAGTGCTGCAGATCTAATGGGTGACAACCCGCATCCGGTGGCACAGTATTGGTCAAAGGCTCGCCCATTTGACCTTCGACATGTCGAAAAACCGATCTACTTCAGCGTTGACGGTGAGAAAGTTGCCAAGCAAGCCGTGTGGCTTAGGGCGCTTGGTGACCTACCCGAAGATGCGAACCTTCACCAGGCAGCGCTTGCATATTTGAGCGATTACACGATTCTGGAATCGATTTACCGTCGTCACGGTATTGCCTGGTCTCACCCTGGTTTGAAATCGGCAAGCCTCGACCACGCGATGTGGTTTCACCGGCCGGTGAAAGTGGATGAATGGCTTCTATACGTGCAAACCTCGCCGAGCGCTCAGGGTGGGCGTGGCCTTGCGATGGGTCACATTTATAGCCGCGAGGGTGCGCTTGTAGCCACTGTCGCGCAAGAAGGTATGGTTCGAGTACCAGAGCTCGCCTAGATTTGGCAAGCAACTGGTTCGCCGCACGGCGGATCGAGCGCTAGTTAGTCGCGAGTTAGGCGACGGTAGGTCGAGCGGTGCGGTTTTGCAGCCTCAGCGCCCAAACGCTCAATCTTGTTCTCTTCATAAGAATCGAAGTTACCTTCGAACCAATACCACCGGTCAGGATTGTCGTCACTACCCTCATAGGCGAGAATGTGCGTGGCAACTCGGTCTAGGAACCAGCGATCGTGTGTGATGACCACAGCGCAACCAGGAAAATCGAGAAGAGCATTCTCAAGGCTTGAGAGCGTTTCGACATCTAGGTCGTTTGTTGGCTCGTCAAGAAGCAACAGGTTGCCGCCCTGCTTGAGAGTTAGCGCTAGGTTCAATCGGTTGCGCTCACCACCCGAGAGCACTCCAGCTGGCTTTTGCTGATCTGGCCCCTTGAAGCCGAACGCGGCTACATAGGCACGCGAAGGCATTTCTACCTGACCTACCTGCATGTAGTCGAGGCCATCTGAAACAACTTCCCAGAGGGTTTTGTTTGGGTCAATGCCGGCGCGGCTCTGGTCGACGTATGAAATCTTGACGGTTTCACCAATCTTGAGCTCGCCACCGTCGAGCGGCTCTAGGCCGACGATGGTTTTGAACAAAGTTGACTTACCGACACCGTTCGGTCCGATTACGCCCACGATTCCGTTTCTAGGGAGTGAGAATGAGAGACCATCGATCAGCGAGCGACCTTCGAAGCCCTTTTGCAGGTTCTTCGCCTCGAGCACTACGTTTCCGAGACGAGGACCAGCTGGAATCTGAATTTCTTCAAAGTCCAACTTTCTAGTCTTGTCTGCCTCGGCAGCCATTTCTTCGTACTTGGCAAGACGTGCCTTCGACTTGGTTTGTCGAGCCTTCGGGCTTGACCGAACCCATTCGAGTTCGTCGCTCAAGCGCTTAGAAAGCTTTGCGTCTTTCTTGCCCTGAACTTCGAGACGTTCACGCTTCTTTTCTAGGTAAGTCGAGTAGTTACCTTCGTATGGATAAGCGCGACCTCGGTCTAGCTCGAGAATCCATTCGGCAACATTGTCAAGGAAGTACCTATCGTGCGTAACGGCCAAAACGGCACCTGGATACTTGGCTAGGTGCTGCTCCAGCCAGAGCACCGACTCAGCGTCAAGGTGGTTTGTAGGCTCATCGAGAAGTAGCAGGTCTGGCTTTTCGAGAAGAAGCTTGCAAAGCGCCACGCGGCGACGCTCACCACCCGAGAGGTGGGTAACTGCAGTATCGCCAGGAGGGCAGCGTAGAGCATCCATGGCCTGCTCTAGTTGGCTGTCAAGATCCCAAGCATCTAGGTGATCGATTTCTTCTTGAAGTTGACCCATTTCGGCTAGGAGTGAGTCAAAATCGGCATCAGGGTTAGCCATCTCTTCAGAAATTTGGTTGAAACGGTCGAGTTTTGCCTTAGTTGAGGCAACCGCTAGCTCTACGTTGCCAAGCACTGTCTTGGTTTCATCTAGCGGAGGCTCTTGCATGAGCATGCCGACAGTGAAGCCTGGGCTGAGTCGTGCCTCGCCGTTGGTGGTCTGGTCAAGCCCAGCCATGATCTTTAGAACCGAAGACTTACCGGCGCCGTTCGGGCCTACTACTCCGATTTTGGCACCGGGATAGAACGCCAAGGTCACGTCATCGAGAATAACCTTGTCGCCGTGAGCCTTACGGGCTTTGATCATCTGATAAATAAATTCGGCCATGCCAAGAACTCTCTAGATAAGGGGTTGATGCGAGGCCTCGCTTGGAAAACCCGAGAGACCAGTCGGCTCTAAGTTTAGCCGAGGGCCGCTCCGATATCTCGGGCATCCAGAGCCATCTACTTCTTGGTTTTTTGACCGGCCAACTCGAGTTCGGGTTCAAATTCCTCATCACTTTCGGGCTGAGACTCTGCAACCAGAACCGTTCGGGTGAATACACTCGTTCCCCAAAACAGGTCATGCCCGACGTGCTCTGCTTCAACCTCAACCGATGTACCTGCGCGTTCGCCGTTGTCCCAGTCGCGAATCTTTAGGCGACCCGAAACGATGACTCGCTCACCCTTCTGAACAGATGTTGACAGGTTGATTGCCAGCTGTCTGAAGCCGGTGATGGTGAACCAGTTAGTTTCACCGTCGATCCACTTGTTCTGTTCGCGGTCGAAACGACGATGCGAAGACGCGAGACGAAACGATGTGATTGGAAGACCATCTTGGGTAATCAGGTGCCTCGGAGTGGTGGCCACTAGGCCAGAAATGGTGACAAGTTCAGTCACTTCATACCTTTCGTTAGCGAGCGCTCAACGACTCGTAACGAAGATTCTGTGGCTCGAAGCATCCGAGCGGTTAAAAGCCGACGAAGGTGTGTATAACTTTCGAAACTCGAAAAAGCTCCGAAGTGCTTACTTCAAATAAGCGCTAAAGCCAGCACGGGCCTTGCCCATTTTGGGCGCAACAACGGCGTTGCAGTAACCCTGATTTGGGTTCTTGGTGAAAAAGTCCTGGTGGTACTCCTCCCCCATCCAAAAGGTTTCGGCCGGAACGATTTCGGTAACCAACTCGCCGTCCCAGATTGCCTTCGAACGCTCGAGCGCTGCCTCGAAGAGTTGCTTCTGCGCAGCATCCGTGTAAAACATCGAAGAACGATACTGGGTTCCGATGTCGTTGCCCTGACGGTTCAGCTGACGTGGATCGTGAATGGTGAAGAAAATGTCTAGCACGATTTCGGCCGGGATTAGGGCTTCGTCAAAGTGAACGCGCGCGACTTCGGCGTGCCCGGTAGTTCCAGAACAGACCGCCTCATAACCAGGATTGTCGATGTGGCCGCCCATGTAGCCAACTTCAACATCGCTGATGCCCTTGAACTGCATGTAGCTGCTGTCGAGACACCAGAAGCAACCGCCACCTAATACGAAACTTGTCATGTCACCTAGCCTAGGCTTTTTCAGAGGCAGGCCAAAGACACAACAAGGTGAACTTGAACACGAAAACTAGAAATCCGAAACTCGGTGCGCTGTACGCGCTAACCGGGGCGTTCTTGTTTGGGCTCAACGCGAGCACCTCGAAGGTGATTATCTCGAGCGGAATCACTGCCGAGCAGGTGGTTCTATACCGTTCTGCCGCTACCGCGCTGCTAGCCGGACTGGTTCTCGCAGTCACCTTCAGAGCCGGCTTTAAGGTGCGACTTAGCGACCTGCCTTTGCTAATCATGTTTGGCATTGTCGGCGTTGGGCTAATGCAATGGGCCTATTCACAAGCCGTCGCCGGCTTGCAGGTAGGCATCGCACTGCTTATTGAATACACCGCAATCATTTGGGTGCCGCTGGTTTCGCTCCTTCTGTTTCGAGAAAAAGTTCAGCCTCGGGTGTGGATTGCCGTGACCTTGGTGCTCGGTGGGCTCGCCGTGGTGGCAGACACATTTGGCGGTAGCGTCAAGCTCAGCCCAAGCGGCCTTATGTATGCGGCACTGGCGGCCGCCTTCTTGACTTTCTACTTCATCGCCGGAAAGCACGTTCAAAAAACCAGAGACACCATGTCTGCCTTGTTTTACAGCATGCTCATCTCAACGGTTTTCTGGTTAGTCGCCTCACCATGGTGGCAAAATCCGGTTAACCTGACCGGTGGCATCAATCTTGGCGGCAACCTCTCGGCTCTCACTCTGCCAACTTGGATGCTGCTCATTTGGTTAGGTATCTTTGGGTCTTTCGTGCCAATGTGGCTTTCGTACCGAGCCTTGCACCACCTGAACCCGACCGGCGTTGGAATCGCATCAACAGCCGAGACTGTCTTTGCATTTGGTTTCGGCCTCGTATGGCTGGGAGAATCGTTCTCAGCTATTCAACTAATCGGCGGCATTCTGGTTATCGGCGGCATAGTTTTAGCGCAGACAAAGAAAAGTTAGGCACCAATGGCAACAGTAGAGATAGGCGCTAGCAACTTCGGCAACACTGTGACTGCCCCTGGCATCACCATTATCGATTTCTGGGCAGAGTGGTGCGGCCCATGCCGCCAGTTCGCCCCCATTTTTGAAGAGGCTTCGACCAAGCATCCCGACATCGTGTTCGGCAAAGTTGACACCGAAGCCGAGCGAGAGCTTGCTTCCGATGCGCAGATCACGTCGATTCCAACTCTTATGGCATTTCGTGACGGCGTGCTGCTTTTCAACCAGGCAGGCGCTCTTCCCGGGGCTGCACTTGAGCAGCTGATTGCGGCATTGCGGGCCGTTGACATGGATGCTGTGCGCGCAGACATCGCAAAACAAGATGCCAAGCGCAACTCAGCTTCAGAGTAAGCCGCTAAGGCTTTGGAACTAGCCCAGCGCCAATCGGGATTTCACGAATCCACGCATCGTCAGGAACGTCGAGTCGCTTGTAGCGGCCGAGTATCTTTGCCAAGAACGTAGTCGAACCCCCGCCGTCTACGGTCACGGCATCGGTAGCACCCAAGCTCTTGAGCACTTCACCGAGTTGATGAATGGTCGAACCGCCTTGGCGGAATCCCCAGTCATTCATGTTCACGCCGCTACTGGTGGTTGCCAACCAAATCTTTCCGGTGGCGTTGTTCCAAGCGATGCTGGTGCGAGGGCGTATTTGCTCACTTCGGTCATCGCAAACTTCGATGTTCACACCGAAGTCAAGAATTTTGTTTCCTCGACCCGACGCAGAAGTGATCTTCTTTCCGCTGACGGACTTGTATTCGTTCTCAATGACCAATGTCGACCAGGTGGCGGCATCACGGTAGAAGGCCTCGCCGTCACTTCCCAACTGCAGAACTGAACCGCCGACGGGCACGGTTACAGAACTACCGCCCCAATATTTCTTTGTGATTTTGTTTTTCGAATCTAGAACGATAGTGAAGTTGCCCGCCGTAGTTGCACGCGATTTGGTGAAATTCGAATCAAATAAGGTGATGCCTGCGCCAGTGGCCTCGTGATTTACGGCTCGAATTGTGAGCACCTTAGTCTTGGAGCGGGCTTTGCCATAGGCCCAGACTCGGTCGGCAACCATCTCAGTTACCAAGGCCGGAGCAGACGGCAACTTGAAGCTAGCCCGTTGACCCAACCTCAATTTCTTGATGCGGGCGGCAGGAGTTCCTTTGGCAATAATCAAAATGCCTGATTTGGGCTTCACGGTTGTTCCTTTCGAGTAAAGCTTCGAAACGACATTGTTCACCAGAAGCACGGCGGCTGAGTTGGCCGGCAATACCGTGACTGCCGAAGCCGGGGTGTAAGCAGTTGCGGCGGACGATCCACTTAGTAGCGGCTGATTCACACCCGAAATATTGAATGAAATTGTGCCGCTCTTGAAGTTAGAGACGCCTGAGTATGGGTTTTTTGGATCGAACGGAGAGGTGCTTACCCCGACCACGTTGGTAGGTTCGCGTGGTGCATAGATCAGCTTTCCGTTAACGATCATGGCCGAATAGGGAACGCGGGTTCCCTCGTTGTAGTAGTCAGTATTCACATATGCCAAGGCATTGATGTTTTCGGCGAGCGTGGATTGTGCAGAATATTCACCCACACGCGATGTGGTCACCTTGAAGTCAACTTTGGACAAGGTTGACGCAGCGATCGTGAACTTAGATGTGTACGGGCCATTGTTCGCGACACCGGGGTCAAACATGGTTTGGGTCAGGGTCACCGAGTTTGCGAGCACCTGGGTGGATGTATCGCCATCTCTCAAATTAGGAGCATCGAGGCACGGCTGGGTGGCCGCCAAGGCTGCATTCGACACCGTTGAAGTTGCCACAAAGATGGCGACTCCCAGAGCTGCCAAAATGCGGTTTCGTGTTTTACCCATAACGCTTTTAGGCTACCCGCTTCGGTTACGAAAATCGTACGAGCCGACTGAGAAAATGCCCAAAACCTTGAGTTAGGCTGGCTCTATTGATTGCACGTTCAAGGGAGAACTATGCCCGCCGGTCGGCCAAAAATGCACGCCACCTCACCCGAAACGCTTGCACTTCGGGAAGCCGTGCTGGCATACGCCAGAACTCGCATGGAATACGACCCGGCGCCTCTAGATGCACCTGACACTCTAGAGAATTTGCAAAAGCGAGCTCCGAATACGGTGAACGAACAAGGGCTAGGTGGTCAGGCTGCACTAGAGCTGTTTGCAGACGTACTAGCACCAGCCTGCCTCAGCACCGATCATCCGGGCTATGTGAGCTTCATTCCCACAGCGCCTACCGAGGCGGCAACTCTTTTCGACCTGGTGGTTTCGGCCTCGTCAATTTATGGCGGATCTTGGATGGAGGGCGCGGGAGCTGTTTATGCCGAAAACGAAGTTTTGGCGTGGCTCGCGCACGAAGTTGGCCTCGACGAAAAGGCCGGTGGCGTATTCGTTCAAGGCGGAACCCTCGGCAACCTCTCTGCGTTGGTTGCAGCGAGACACACGGCAGAATCAAAACTGCTAGCAGCCGGAAAGAGCCGCCCAGCGAGATGGAAATTCATTTGTTCTAAAGAAGCGCACTCGTCGCTAAAGGCAGCGGCCAGAGTGATGGACGTCGACGTTGTTTTGGCAGATGTCGACAGCGAAGGCAGACTGAGAGGCCAGGCAGTTGCCGATGCTCTTACGTCGGCCGGCGAAGGCGTGTTTGCCATAGTCGCCACTGCCGGCACTACCAACTTCGGAATCGTTGACAGGCTTCGCGAGGTCGGAGAAGTGGCAAGAGCGGCGGGAGTTTGGTACCACGTCGATGGAGCTTACGGCCTAGCCGGAATTCTCAGCGAGAAAACCAAACACCTTTTTGACGGCACCGAACTTGCCGATTCATTCATCGTTGACCCTCATAAGTGGCTGTTTGCACCCTTTGATGCGTGCGCCCTCGTCTATCGAAACCCTGAATTAGCAAAGGCAGCTCACACCCAACACGGTGAGTATCTAGACACTTTGACGGATTCGGGAGACTGGAACCCGAGCGACTACGCATATAACCTGACTCGCCGTGTGCGTGGTCTGCCACTTTGGTTCTCCCTTGCCACACACGGCGTCGGAGCATACCGCGAAGCAGTGAGTGACAACATTTCGGTGGCCATGGAAATCGCTGCCATCATTCGCAAAAACCCCAAACTGAAACTGGTTCGAGAACCTGAGCTCAGCGTCGTTGTTTTTGAGCGCGAGGGCTGGTTACTCGAAGACTATGAGCGATGGAGTGACTACCTCTTGAAAGAGGGAATCGGCCTGGTAGTGCCAAGCTCGCACCTCGGCAAACCGAACACCAGATTCGCCATTGTGAACCCGCAGACCACAACCGAACTTCTAACCAAAATCCTCGACACCATGGAGCAAATGTGAAGTTAACCATCGCGCCTGCAGCAGCACCGCTATCTAGAGTCAAAGACGCCGAACGTTCACCGGTTCGCGTGGCACTCGTTCAGACAAGATGGCATGAGTCGCAAGAGGAACACCTGGCAAAGTTGAACGAAGGCATTGAGCTCGCGGCCTCAGCGGGAGCATCCATCGTTTTCTTGCCTGAGTTGACGCTCAGCCGCTACCCCGCCGATGCGAAGCCAACCACGGTTCCGAACTACTCTGCTGAATCTCTAGAGGACGGCTCTACCAGAACGTTTGCAGCGAAGGCTGCGGCCGAGCACGGTGTGATTGTTCACGCCTCGCTTTACGAATACAAATCAACCGCAGACGGCCGTGCGCTAAATAGCGCCATCATGGTGCACCCGAATGGAACCTTGCTGGCCAGAACCCCGAAGTTGCACATTCCCGTCACCGCGGGCTACTACGAAGACAAATACTTTGAACCAGGGCCAGCCGATGGTGAGCCATACCCCGTCTACGCAACAGATCTAGGTGGCACGACGGCCATGATCGGGCTTCCAACTTGCTGGGACGAATGGTTTCCTGAGGTCGCCCGAAACTATTCGCTACGCGGCGCTGAGATTCTTGCCTATCCAACCGCCATCGGTTCAGAGCCAGACCACCCGGAATTCGACACCGAGCCTCTTTGGCGATCTGTGATTGTGGCAAATGGTATTGCTAACGGCACGTTCATGGTCGTTCCAAATCGTTGGGGCAACGAAGACGCATTGAACTTCTATGGATCTAGCTTCATCAGCGATCCTTACGGGCGCATCTTGGTTCGCGCGGAGCGAGCCGGCGATGAGGTGCTGGTCGCCGACCTAGATCTCGACCAGCGTCGAGACTGGCTCGACCTATTTCCGTTCTTGGCGACCCGCCGACCTGATACTTACTCGAAACTGACCGAGCCGGTGGCAAACCCACGTGCCGACAACGGTGACGGTATCGAAGGCGGTATTGCTGGGGTTGCCAAATGACCTGGGTTATGCCCGCCGAGTGGCAGCCTCACGAACGCACCTGGATGGCGTGGATGGAAGAGGATTACTCGAAAGAGAGCACTCCAGAATCGACCGTCGAAATGCACCGCGCTTGGGCAAGTGTGGCAAACGCAATCATCAATTTTGAGCCAGTTAGCATGCTGGTCAGCCTTGAGCACGAGGCTGAGGCTAGGGCTTACCTAGACCCACGCGTCGAACTTGTCATCGCCGCCATAGACGATGGGTGGATGCGCGACAGCGGACCCACGTTCGTTAAGAACGGCGACGAGGTGGCTGCAGTCGACTGGGTCTTCAACGGCTGGGGTAACCAGGGTGGCTGGGCGAATTGGGAAAAAGACGACGCCGTTGCGTCATTTGTCGCCAACAAAGCTGGAGTACCGAGCTTTCGATCGAAGCTCGTGAATGAGGGCGGCGGAATACACGTGAATGGCGCTGGGGCGCTGCTCGTCACCGAAACCGTTCAGCTAGGTGAAGAACGAAACCCCGGCTGGTCTCGCGCAGAAGTCGAGGCAGAGTTGAACGCGCGCTTGGGCACGAACCAGGTGGTCTGGCTTCGTCGTGGCCTCACCCGAGATTATGAAGACTTCGGAACCAAAGGGCATGTCGACATTGTGGCCTGCTTTGCAGACGAAACCACGATTTTGTTTCACGACCAGCAAGACGAATCACACCCTGACTTCGCGGTAAGTCACGAGGTTAAACGCACCCTAGAAGAAACCACGAACTTCAAACTTGTCGGTGTTCCTGCACCAAAACAGCTTCGAGACGAACACGGTTTTGTTGACTACAGCTACATCAATCACTACATCTGCAACGGCGCGGTGATTTTGTGTGGCTTCGATGACGAAAACGACCAGGTTGCGAAAAGCATTCTTGAAGAGGCTTATCCGGGTCGCGAGATTGTGCTCGTGGATGCTCGCCCACTGTTCGCCCGCGGTGGCGGTATTCACTGCATCACCCAGCAACAGCCCGCTTGAGTCGACAAGGCACGCTAACCTTAGAGGCGTGTCTAAAGTTCTAGCTTCTCTTCCGGTCGGCGAAAAAGTCGGCATCGCCTTTTCTGGTGGCCTCGATACCTCGGTCGCCGTCGCTTGGATGCGTGAAAAAGGCGCTATCCCATTCGCATACACCGCGAACCTCGGCCAATACGACGAGGACGACATCGACTCGATTCCATCCCGTGCAACCATTTATGGTGCCGAGGCAGGTCGACTGGTCGACTGCCGTCAGTCACTGGTTGAAGAGGGATTAGCAGCGATCGCCTGTGGTGCTTTTCACATTCGAACCGGTGGCAAGGTTTATTTCAACACCACTCCCCTAGGTCGCGTAGTTACTGGAACACTTTTGGTTCGTGCCATGCGCGACGACGGCGTCGAAATTTGGGGTGACGGTTCGACCTATAAAGGAAACGACATCGAGCGTTTCTACCGCTACGGTTTGCTTGCCAACCCAAACCTTCGCGTCTACAAACCTTGGCTAGACAACGACTTCGTGAACGAGCTCGGTGGTCGTCACGAAATGTCGGAATGGTTGCAGGCGCGCGAACTGCCATACCGTGCATCGACTGAGAAGGCATATTCGACCGACGCAAACATGCTCGGCGCAACTCACGAAGCCAAGTCGCTTGAAGAACTAAGCACATCGTTTGAAATCGTCGAGCCAATCATGGGTGTGAAGTTCTGGGATCCATCGGTCGAGATCGAGACCGAAGACGTTACGGTCACTTTCGTTCAGGGGCGCCCGGTTGCGATCAACGGCAAACGCTTCGACTCTGCAGTCGACCTGATGTATGCCGCCAACGAAATTGGCGGTCGTCACGGGCTCGGCATGTCAGACCAAATCGAGAACCGCATCATCGAGGCGAAGAGCCGCGGAATCTATGAAGCCCCAGGCATGGCGCTGATTCACATCACCTACGAACGACTTCTCTCAGCTATCCACAACGAAGACACCATCGCTCAGTACCACAGCGAGGGTCGACGTATGGGTCGCCTGCTCTACGAAGGCCGCTGGCTCGACCCACAGACACTGATGCTTCGCGAGGCACTCACCAAGTGGGTTGCATCGGCCGTCAACGGATCGGTGACCTTACGACTTCGTCGCGGCGACGACTACACGATTGTCGACACTCAGGGTGAGGGATTCTCATATCACCCAGAGAAGTTGTCGATGGAGCGCACCGAAGATGCAGCATTCGGCCCAGGCGATCGCATTGGGCAACTCACCATGCGCAACCTTGACATTCAAGACACCCGAACCAGACTCGACCTGTACCGCAAGCAAGGGCAGATCGAGGGCGGTCAGTTCGAGCTCACCTGATGTTGAACCTGGGTGCTATTGGCTTCGGCTTTATGAAGGCCTCATTTTCTGCATCCGAGCAGAACCGCCAAAGCACCATCGAAGCACTTCACCTGGCACTCGACATGGGCGTTCGCCTATTCGATACCGCTGACATCTATGCTCCAACCTGGGATGCCTTCGGTCACAACGAACTACTCGTGGCAGAGGCTATGCGCACTCACCCTCTAGGCGCTCAAGCGATTATCGCGACTAAAGGTGGCATCACCCGAAAGCCCGGAGAGGTTTGGGGGCGTAACGCGAGCCTCGATTATCTTTTGCGTGCCGCTGAGGCATCGGCTGGTCGTCTCGGTGTTTCAAAAATCGCACTCTGGCAGCATCACCGTCTAGACCCCAACATGCCCTTCGAACAGCAGCTAGAGAATCTTGCCGGCCTGCGCCAACGTGGCATCATCGAGCACATTGGCGTGAGCAATTACTCAGCTAAGCAACTTCGACGCGCGCTAGATGTGGTCGGGCCCATCGCTTCGGTGCAAAACCAGTTCTCACCTGTTTACCGCAACGAAGCGGATGTACTCGAGGTCTGTGAGCGATTTGGCATGGTCTATTTGCCTTGGTCTCCATCCAAAGGTTTGCACGCGGGTAGCCCGCGCACGGTGATCCACGATGTAGCCGATGAACTCGAATTCAGCCCATACGCGGTAGGTCTGGCATGGCTTAGAAGCCTTAGCTCAGCGATAGTTCCGATTCCTGGCGTTACCCGCACAGAGTCTGTCGTTGACTCAATTGCCGGGTCAAAGTTGGTGCTCGAACCAAGCGTTTTGAATCGAATTGCTCGAGAGCTGCCCCAATCACTACCGATGGATGGCGAATTACTTTCGGACCAGCCAAAAAACTAGCTTTTTTCGAATCAAAATCGACTAAATCGGCGTGTCGCCGTTGAATCATATGCCAGACTCTTCATACGCCAACGCTGGATAACGGGACTAAAAGCCCACAGATAAATGGCGAATTTAAACGCTCTAAATTTCACCTACAAATTCCATTTGAAAGGTTACTTAAGTGACTTCATTAAAAACCGCCCTCAAGGGCAGAATCAAGGCTTTTGCGGCCACCCTTGCGGTCGCTGCAATCGCACTAACCGGTTGTGCACCAGCTGCAGAACCAGCCAACTACGGCGAGTTGAATGTTCAGCTCTCGTGGATCAAGAACTCTGAGTTCGCTGGAGAGTTCTTTGCCGTTGAGAACGGTTACTACGCCGATGCCGGTTTCGACTCGGTTAACCTAATCGCCGGCCCTGCAGCTACCGAAGCAGAAGTTCTTTCGGGCAACGCTCTGGTTGGTATCGCTAACCCAATCTCGGTCGCACCAATCATTCTCGAAGAGGGTGCTCCACTGAAGATCATTGGCACCACCTACCAGAAGAACCCGTTCACCATTCTTTCGCTGAAAGATGGCGGCAACATCGCGACCGTTCAAGACCTAATCGGTAAGAAGATTGGTGTTCAGGCCGGCCCGAACGAGACCCTCTTTGACGCGCTCCTCAAGGCCAACGGCATCGAGCAGTCTCAGGTAACCAAGGTTCCAGTTCAGTACGACCCAGCCCCACTAGTAAACGGCGAAGTTGACGGATTCCTTGCCTACGTAACCAACGAGTCATTCGTTGTCGAGAGCCAGGGCTATGAAGTCACCAACCTGCTATTCGCTGACAACGGCCTGCCGTTTGTTACCGAGAGCTTTGTAGTTACTCAAGACTCGATCGACAACAACCGCGACGCCCTAAAGGCATTCCTTTACGCAACCATTCTTGGCTGGAAAGACGCGATTGCTGACCCGAACGGTGGAGCAGACCTTGCTCTAAACAAGTTCGGTGCCGACCTCGGCTTGAACGCTGACAAGGAGTACTACCAGTCAAAGACTCAGAACGAGATTCTGGTTCAGACCGAAGAGACCGCCGCTAACGGCCTGTTCACCATCAGCGATGCAATGATCGAACTCAACCTAGCAACCTTGCGTTCTGCTGGTTACGAGATCTCCGCTGACCAGCTATTCGACATGAGCCTTCTAAAAGAGGTTTACGACGAGCACCCAGAACTAAAGGGCTAGTCGAAATTGTCAAACTCGGTTGATGCTGCTGCTCAGGGCTCCAATGCCCTGGGCAGCGGCATTACCATTTCTGGACTAAACAAAACCTTCAAGATCGGCAAAGAAACCCTTGTCGCTCTAGAAGATGCAACGCTTCACAGCGACAAAGGTAGTTTCTTGTCGCTACTTGGCCCCTCCGGATGCGGCAAGTCAACCATTCTGCGCATCCTCGCCGGCCTTGAGACACCAACTTCGGGTTACGTCACCGTTGACGGAAAAGACCCACAAGAACTTAGAAGTAACCACGAACTCGGAATCGCCTTTCAAGACTCCGCTCTAATGCCTTGGCGCAGCGTTGTTTCAAACATCGAACTGCCGCTCGAAATCTCTGGCGAAAAGGTTGATGAACAAGCCCTCAAAGACTTGATCAAGCTGGTCGGACTAGAAGGCTTTGAAAACGCAAAGCCCGCGCAGCTGTCAGGTGGCATGCGTCAGCGAGTATCCATCGCCCGCGCTTTAATCGTGCAGCCCTCAGTTCTTCTTCTCGATGAGCCGTTCGGCGCTCTTGACGACATGACTCGCCAGCGCCTCAACCTCGAACTGCTTCGCATATGGACCGAAAAGCCGGCAACAACCCTGATGGTGACTCATGGCATTTCAGAGGCCATTTTCTTGAGCGACCAGGTTGCCGTAATGAGCGCAAGACCAGGCCGAATCAAAGAAATCATCGACATCGATTTGCCAAGGCCAAGAACCATCGAAATGATGCGCACCCCCGAATTCCACGCACTGCACGACCGGGCATCCGAGCTTCTTTTCGGTGTTCACGGTGAGAACGCGACTGATGACTAACAATCGCCCCAAGTGGATCGGTGGAACCATTGGGTCGGTTGCAGTTGTGGCCCTCTGGTGGGTAAGTGCAGTAACTGTTTTTGCAAGAACCGGCCCTTCTGGCGAAGCCATGGTTGGAGCGATTCCCACTCCCCTACAAGTCATTCAACAGCTGGGGGTTGACGGGTTTGACTTTTACTGGAAAAACGCATCTCTAACCCTCGCTGAAGCAGGTCTTGGTTTTGTTTTTGGTAACGTGAGCGCCCTTGCTCTCGCCGGCTTGGCCCTGATGATTCCTAAAATCGAGAATCTGGCGACTCAAATTGCCGTAATCACGTATTGCATTCCAATCGTGGCCATCGGTCCGATTATTCGATTGGTG
>JBEDEQ010000004.1:0-25456 GCA_041175645.1 Actinomycetota bacterium
GAAGTGGCTTAGTCACTGGCCGGCTCCTTAAACTAGTGGGCTGTCATAGCCCGACCAACAAGGGGTGCATGTCGCACAGAAAAATCTTGCCACATAAACCTGGATTGCAAGACCATTTTTGAATACTGGTACCCAATATTTACTTTTCACCTTTCCCCGATGCACCGCTCACCAGCACCCTGCCAAAAACGCTAGGCTGTAAGTTGTGTGCGACGAAGGAGTCGCCCAAAGGAGAATCATGCGGGTATCTGTACCTAGCGAGATAAAGAACAATGAATTTAGAGTTGCCATCACCCCAGCTGGTGTTCACGAACTAATCGCCGCCGGACACCAGGTTTCGGTTCAAGCGGGGGCTGGCAAGGGCTCTTCGATCAGCGATGAAGAGTATGTAAGAGCGGGCGCAACCATCACCCCTGACGCCGCTAGCACCTGGGCAGCCGGTGACCTGGTTCTCAAGGTGAAAGAGCCAATCGAACCCGAATACCAATACCTACGACCTGGCTTGGTGCTTTTCACCTACCTGCACCTCGCAGCAGACCTAGAACTAACCGAACAGCTGATCAAGAACCAAGTCACAGCAATCGCGTATGAGACTGTTCAGTTGCCAAATCGCCAACTACCGCTTCTCGCCCCAATGAGCGAGGTAGCAGGCCGCCTTTCGGTTCTTGTCGGCGCTCAAACCCTTATGCGCCACAACGGCGGTAACGGAACCCTTTTGGGAGGCGTGCCTGGCACTCGCCCAGCCAAGGTTGTAGTGCTCGGTGGCGGAGTGGCCGGAACCAATGCTATTGCCATGGCCGTTGGCCTAGGTGCCGAGGTAACCGTTCTTGACACCAACATTTCAAGACTTCGTGAGCTCGACCACCACTACGCGGGGCGTCTTCGCACCATCGTAAGCAACACCTTTGAAATCGAGCGCGCAGTTACCGACGCTGACCTGGTCATCGGTTCGGTTCTGATTCCTGGAGCGAAGGCACCAAAGCTAGTGACGAATGACCACGTCAAGGCCATGCGCCCTGGTTCTGTCTTGGTAGACATCGCTATCGATCAGGGCGGATGCTTCGCCGACTCGCATGCGACCACCCACGCAGAACCGACATACAAAGTGCACGACACCGTGTTCTACTGCGTAGCCAATATGCCTGGAGCTGTGCCGCACACCTCCACCTATGCCCTCACCAACGCAACCTTGCCTTACGCAAAGGCGCTCGCGGGCAAGGGTTGGTTGGCGGCCTGCCAAGCAGACGCATCTTTGGCATTGGGCTTAAACACCCACGGTGGTCTATTGGTGAACGAACCAGTTGGCGCGGCTCACGGAATCGCAAGCACTTCTTTAGAGAGCGTGCTCGCCTAAGTTTTCAAATCAGCCCAACGGCAAAGTTGAAATCACGGTCAGACTCTTGGTGCTGAATTATCCGCGCTGCAATCAGCGGATACTGCCCACTTGTTAGCGGCGAGGCTTTTCCTCCCAACTGAACGAGCTCTACTTGGTCGACCCCGGCGAGCGCTACCCGCAACCGTAGGTTGAGCAGAAGGTCTCTCGGCACGCCCGACAACCCCTGGTTCGCAAGCACGAGGTGCACGCCTAGAGATCGGCCACGAGCGGCGACCGACGTCAGCGCAATGCATGCGGCTTGGTCGCGAATCACTTCGGCCAGTTCATCCACGATGATTAGCACTCGAGGCTTCAGATGCGTTGGGTAGCGTTCGCGCTCGAGCAGAATATTGTGCAGCCCGACCCAAAAACTAGACCGATCGCTATCAAGATCAGACACACCCGCAACCATCCAGGGGGACAGTCCCAAACCGTCGAGCAGCGCTCCCCCTTTGAAATCGACCAGCATCAGCTGCAGCTCGGTAGGCAGATAACGATTGGTTAGAGATTTAGCGAGGATGCGCAAGAACTGACTCTTGCCCGACCCAGTAGGCCCAACGACAAAAAGGTGCGGGGCCAGGGCCAGATCTGCTTCTAGCGCGACGCCCTGCGCCTCACCCAGCACTGCGCAGAGATCACCAGGAATAGAGGCTCTAAAACCTGGGGCAAAAAGTCGAGGCAGCACCTGTTGTAGATTCGCAGCGCGTTGACGATCGGCAACCAGTAACCGAGCCGAGGCGCGCAACTTTGGCGAGAGCATCCATCGCCATCTGGTCAACGGTTTATCGAGATAGAAGGTTCTCTTACCGACACTGGTGAAAGGGCTAGATACCGTTGCGGTGTCGCTGACACTGGGTCGACGAACCTTTGAAACCACAACCGCAATCAGAGCCGAACCGAACGACATCAAGGCGAGCTGCCACATGCCGGTCGAGAAACCTAGGTAGAGCCCCAAAACGAGTGAGGGGAGCATCCAGATTGCGGCCATGAAAAAAGTTTGAGGCCCCGAGCTATGCCCGGAGCCTCTCGCTTTTGAAACTGTGTAGAACTAGTCGCCGATGTAGTGCATGACGTGCTTGATGCGGGTGTAGTCCTCGAAACCATACATCGAGAGGTCTTTTCCGTAACCCGAGTGCTTGAAACCACCGTGAGGCATTTCGGCAACTAGAGGAATGTGGTCGTTGATCCAGACACAACCGAAGTTGAGACCCTTTGCGAAGCGCATTGCGCGGGTGTGGTTCGAAGTCCACACCGATGATGCCAAACCGTAGTTGACGTCATTCGCCCAGCTCATCGCCTCGTCGTCGTTGCTGAACGACTGTACGGTGACAACAGGACCAAAGATTTCGCTCTGAATGTGCTCGTCTTTTTGCTTGAGCCCGGTGAGCACGGTTGCCTCGTGGAAGTAGCCTCCACCTGCAATCACGTTTCCGCCGACAGCAATGCTGGCGTGGTCTGGAAGTCGGTCGATAAATCCTTTGACTCGGTCCAGCTGACCGGCGTTGTTTACGGGACCAAAGAGAATGTCGTCGCGTTGAGGTGCACCGGTTAGAGCATCCGTCTTGACCTTGGCAACCAACTTGGCCACAAACTCGTCGTGCACATCGCGGTGCACCAGAATTCGTGTTGCAGCGGTGCAGTCTTGACCAGCGTTGAAGAATCCGGCAACTACTAGAGTTTCGGCGGCACGGTCTAGGTCGGCGTCGGCAAAAATGATGACCGGAGCCTTGCCACCAAGCTCTAGGTGAACGCGCTTGAGGTCAGAAGCTGCGCTCTTGGCAACCTCCATACCGGCACGAACTGAACCGGTGATGGCAACCATCTGAGGGGTCGGATGTTCGACCAGGGCACGACCCGTGTCGCGGTCACCCGTAACAACGTTGAAGACGCCCTTAGGCAAGAATTCCTGGGCGATCTCGGCAAGCAGCAGGGTCGAAGCAGGCGTGGTGTCTGAAGGCTTTAGAACGATGGTGTTACCGGCGGCGAGAGCAGGAGCGAACTTCCAGGTGGCCATGTTCAGCGGGTAGTTCCAAGGCGTTACCTGACCAATGACACCGATTGGTTCGCGGCGAATTGACGAGGTGTGTGAGGTTGAATACTCAGCGGTGGCGCGACCTTCGAGGTTTCTGGCAGCACCGGCAAAGAAGCGAATCTGGTCAACCGAGACGAGCACTTCGTAGTCAACCAAGGTTGGGCGAGGCTTTCCGGTGTTCTTACTCTCGACATCAGCCATCTCTTCGGCGCGAGCTTCTAGTGCGTCTGCGATGCGAAAGAGTGCTAGCTGGCGGTCTTTAGGGGTCATGTTGCCCCAGACATCAAAGGCCTTTTCTGCTACCTTGTAGGCCGCGTCGATGTCAGCAGCGTTTGACTTAGGTGAGGTTGCGTAGACCTCGCCGGTTGATGGGTCGATGATGTCGAGGGTTTCACCAGATGAAGCCGAAACCTTCTCACCGTTGACGAAGTTTTTTAGTTCTTGAACCGACATGCGATTACTCCTCTTTGAGTTGTTGCCGACCGTTCGCACTCAAACGAAATCGGTGCCTTTAGCCTAATAGAAACCTCGGCTACAAGCATCCTAGTAATGATTTCGAAGCAAAAAAGGCTCGAATTATCACAAATCAGTTGCGAAACGCTAAAAATAGAACCAATTCGCAGAAAAATCGCCAAAACACTGGCAGAATCGAAACATGACTAAGACCTCGCGCACCAAAACGGTGCATCTGGATGACACGGCGAAAGCCATCGTTCAGCAACTGCAAATCGACGGGCGCCGGTCATATTCCGAAATCGGCAAGGCCGTGGGGCTTAGCGAAGCAGCAGTTCGTCAGCGAGTGCAGAAACTCACCGACTCTGGCGTGCTTCAGGTTGTTGCCGTAACCGACCCGCTTCAGATGGGCTTCAACCGTCAGGCGATGATCGGCATTAGAACCAGCGGCGACTCACGTGCGTTGGTAGAAATGCTCACCGAGATGCGTGAGGTTGACTACGTGGTTCTAACCGCGGGAAGTTTTGACATTTTGGTTGAAGTGGTTTGTGAGGACGATGACGAACTCATCGAACTGCTTCATTCAAAGATCCGGACGCTGCCCGGAGTAGTAGAGACCGAGACATTTGTCTATCTCAAACTGCACAAGCAGCTCTACAACTGGGGAACGCGATGATGCACCTCAGCCAAACAAAACAATGTAAAGAGTGATATTCAATGGCAATCCAGGAAAGCAGAGGAAGCAAGCTGGGCAAGAGCCTCAAGAAGGTTCTGAGTCGCAAGACTCCAGCGGCGCCGGCCAAAGCCAGCACTGAACGCCCCACACCGATTCAAGACGCTCGCAAGGCCGGACTTGAACCAACCGTGAAGATGCTCGAGCACGCTGCACGTCAGAACGTGTTCATGCACTTCACCCGCCACAGTCAATTTGACGAAAGCGCTATCCCCATCATCACCAAGGCAGAAGGCCACAACTTCTGGGACCAGAACGGCAAAAAGTACTTCGACGGAATTTCGTCGCTTTTTGCTGTGAATATCGGTCACGGACGCGAGCGTCTTGCCGAGGCTGCTGCAAAGCAGATGAAGCAACTCGACTATTTCCCGATCTGGTCGAACCTTCACGCTCCGGCTATCGAACTCTCAGAACGCGTGCTTTCATACGCACCTAAGTCGCTAAGTCGCGTGTTCTTTACAACCGGTGGTGGTGAGGCAAATGAGACCGCCTGGAAGCTAGCCAAGCAGTACTTCAAGATGACCGGCAAGCCGATGAAGCACAAGATGATTTCGCGCATGACCGCCTACCACGGCACATCGCACGGAGCCCTCTCGCTGACCGGTATCGCTGCCATGAAGAAGCAGTTTGAGCCGCTAGTGCCAAGCACCTTCCGTGTGCCAAACACCAACTGGTACCGCGCCCAAGACGACTTCGAAAACGAAGAAGCCTTCGCCGACTGGGCAGCCAACCGCGTTGAAGAAATGATTCTGTTCGAAGACCCTGACACCGTTGCGGCCTTCATTCTTGAACCAGTTCAAAACTCGGGTGGATGCTTTACCGCACCTAAGTCGTATTTCAAGAAGGTTCGCGAAATCTGCGACAAGTACGACGTGCTGATCATTGCCGATGAAACGATTGACGGCTTTGGTCGCATTGGAACCATGTTTGCCTCTGAGCTTTACGAGTTCGAGCCAGACATGCTGGTTTGCGCCAAGGGAATCACCTCGGCATACCAGCCACTCGGCGCACTGATGATCAGCGAGAAGTTGTTCGAGCCTTTCAAGAAGGGCACGGCAATCTTCCCTCACGGTTACACTTTCGCTGGGCATCCGGTTGCTTGTGCGGTTGCTCTCGAGAATCTGAACATTTTCGAAGAAGAAGACCTGGTCGGCAACGTGCGTCGCAACGCACCTGCTTTCAAGTCAACGCTCGAGAAGTTGAAAGATCTACCGATTGTCGGTGACGTTCGAGGCGAAGGATATTTCTACGCAATCGAGCTCGTCAAAGACAAGGCGACTCGCGAAACCTTCAACGACGCGGAGTCAGAGAAGCTTCTTCGCGGATTCCTATCGACAGACCTCTATGACGCGGGACTGTACTGCCGTTCAGACGACCGTGGCGACCCAGTAGTTCAGTTGGCACCTCCTCTAACTATCGGTCAGACCGAGTTTGACTGGCTAGAGCAGACCCTGCGTTCATCTCTAACTAAGGCTTGGAATCTTTTCTAGAGCTGAGCTAAGTAATTGGCAAAACCCCGAGTGACCTTCGTTGCTCGGGGTTTTACCTTTGCCGCAAATAACGACTTATCCACATCTTCACGGATGCGCTGCTGTGGCCAGCGGCGGGCGATAGCCTAGGCACATGAAGATTCCACAGTTTGATTCGAGTGTGAGCTTTGACAGCCCGGTTGGCAACATTAACGTGTTTGCCACTGGCGAGCAAGTTGTGTACCTAACCATGGGCGACTCACCTTGTGCCACGACAGGCAAGGCGAAGGTTTTGAGCGTGGCCAAGAAGCAGCTGACCGATTACTTCAAGGGCAAAACCAAAGTTCTCGATTTTCCCATCTCACTGGCAGGCACCGATTTTCAAAAGGCCGTTTGGGGTGAAATCGCGAAACTTCACTGGGGCCAGACAGCCAGCTACGCAGACATCGCTCTGGCTATAGGTAACCCGAAGGCGGTGCGCGCAGTTGGCGGAGCCGTAGGTGCCAACCCGGTGCCTCTGGTGGTTGGTTGCCACCGAGTCATGGGTACTTCGGGCCAGATCACCGGCTACTCGGGTGGCGATGGCATTCCTACAAAGAAGTGGTTGCTGGCCCACGAGTCGATCGACTACCGCGACTAATGACCGTTCGCGTTCACGCTGACGGCTTGGCTCGATGCGGGTGGCTAAATGACGACGAGCTCTATGTCAGCTACCACGACAACGAGTGGGGCACTCCCCTAGCTGGTGACCAAGCGATGTTTGAGCGCTTGTCGCTCGAGGGGTTTCAAGCGGGGCTCTCTTGGCTAACCATCCTCAAAAGACGCGAGGGCTTTCGCGAAGCCTTTCACGGCTTCGACTTGGTTCGAGTTTCGGCCATGACTGAGGCTGACGTTGAGCGTTTGCTCACGTTCGAAGGCATCATTCGGCACCGAGGCAAAATCGAGGCCACCATTCGAAATGCTCGCTTGGCACTTGAGCTAGACGGCGGGCTTGAGCGGTTCATCCTAGATTTCAAACCGGCGGATGACCGACGCGGCCTCACCCAAAGCCCCGAGTCTGCCGCCCTAAGCAAAGCGCTGCGAAAACTTGGCTTTGCTTTCGTCGGCCCAACCACCATGCACGCCCTGATGCAAGCGACAGGCATGATTGCCGACCACTCCCCCGGCTGCTACCTAGAAACCTAAAGCTGACCGTCAGATATTGGTATTTGGCAACATAACCTAGATACGGCGAAGTAGGTTCAGCCCTTCGCGAATGGCCAGAAAGTGAAGTGACATGAACAGAGAGCAGTTCATCGCCACTTTTCGAGAGCACCTACCGGCGGTTTCGAAGTTTCTAGTTAGGCGCGTTGCGCGTGACGAGGTTGACGACTTGGCCAGCGAGATTTTTGAAATTGCCTGGCGAAAGCGCAATGACTTTACCGAAGGCAGCGAACTAGCTTGGCTTTACCGCATCGGTGGTTTCGTCATCGCCAATCATCGCCGCAAAGAAGCTAAGCGCGGCCTCTGGCTGCCACTGCTCGATGTAGATGCCACCGCTCCGTCGGCCGAGAGTTTGGGCCTTGCCAATGTTTCGGTAGCCGAGGCCTGGGCTAAGTTGAAGCCTTCAGATCGAAACATCCTCGCTCTTTTTGCCTTCGATGGCCTCTCTGTCAACCAGCTGGCCACCACATTAGAAATCAGCGCAAACACGGCCAGTGCGAGGCTGGGGCGTGCAAGAAAGAAGTTTGCGGAATATCTAAATTCCGATTTGTCAGATTAGAGCAAACTGCTACATAAACCTGACATGAACGAAAAATTCGAGCAAGACCAAGCAATTGAAACCCTGCGCAAATCTGCCAAAGCGGTGCGCGCACCAAAACTCGACGAGAGCATTCTCGAAACCGCAAGCTTTAGCGAGGCCAAGCCAAGCCTCTTGGCGAAACTAAACCTAAGTCGCCGCGCTACGGGCTTCAGCGTTGCCGGCGTAGCAGCTTCGCTGGCAGGCGTCGCGGTTATTGCCGGGTCGGTATTGAACCCTCAGCCAACCTTCACTCTTGAACTGGGTGCCACCGGGCAGCAGAGCTCTGGCAAAATGACCCTCGGAGACTCGAGCGAGGCTTCACGAGACGCCGCATACTGGCCTGCCCCAAACACGATCGACTACATTGCAGGTGAAGACCTGAGCGGTGACGCCGGTAGCGGTTCGATATACGAATTTGTAAACTACACAACCGCTACAGAGCTCTCTGCAGCAATCAAGCGTGTACTCAAGCTAGACGGCACTTTCGTGACCGAAACCTATGGCATTGAAAGTCCGAACGGAACCGAAAAGGTCACTTACCTCAACCTTCAGTCTGGTGGAGTGGGCGTTTATGTCACTGACACCAACGGTGCTCTCAACTTCACCTATTCGAACGGTGACGCCTGGATCATGGGTGAATGCATCAGAGAAGAAACTTCTCCTGAGATGGGTGACGCGACCTACTGCGTCGAGAATGCAGTGGTAGAGGCAACCTTGCCGTCAGACAAAGATGCAGTCTCACGCACACTTGAGATTTTCGCTGGATTGGGTTTTGCAACGACTGCATCAGACATCACCATTAACCGAACAGCAGATAGCCTCTATGCATTCGCTCCGATTAAAGTTGACGGAAAGTCGACCGGGCTCTCATGGGACATCTCATGGGGAAACAGTGGCAAGATCAGTGGAATCAATGGCTACGCGGTAGACGCCGTCAAGGTTGCTGAAGTCTCAACCATCTCTGCCAAAGAAACCGTAAAGCGCATGAGCGACTACCGCTGGATGGCGTCGGGCAGTTCTGAGCTCTACCAAGATGCAGCCACTGCAGTGTCTTCAAGCTCAAGTAAAGTTGGGGGCTCGGTTGAAGGTGAATCTCAGACGATTCTCGTAGTCAAGTCAAAGCAGACACAGGGCATCATCTATGACGCAAACGGCAAGATGTTCTCGGTACCGAGCTATGCCATGTATGCAGAGAACGACAGCTACCCGCTTGTAATCGTTTCGGTAGTCGACGGAGTAATCAAGTTGCCTGAGCCAATTCTTTGGCCTCAAGACGACATGGTTGGACCTGAGGTCAAGACTAGCCTTACCGACTAGTTACTCGGTAGTTACCAAAGTTAGCTGGGCCTTCGACTCCTCGAGTCGGAGGCCCACTGCTTTAGCCGCCTTCTTGAGGTCTGTAATCGAAGAAGCCGGTGATTTCAGCGACAACACCGATCGCACAAACTCACCCTTGACCTTCTTGTTGAAGTGATTCAGGGCTCGACGTTGCCCATGGGATGATTCGGCCACAACTTCGACCCAGAAACTTTGCATTCCTTCAGGAATCGGTGCGAGCTCGGCGTAAGTCTTCGAACGAAGGTCGATAAAGGTTTGCCCAACCAGACGCGGCCATACCCTTTCATGGGCTTCGGCCCAGACATCCTTGAGAGACAACCCAGGTAGTCGCGTGGTGCCCGAAAGGCGATAGTTCGGAATGAGGTTTGTGGCTGGAATCAGCCCAAAAAGAGCAGATTGAATCAGCACTGAATCATCGGCTCGCGCCCTATGATCAGCACCCAAAGAGTTGAACTCGGTCGGGGTGCCCTTGAGCCCTCGACCGTGTAGCCCGTCATAGAGAGTGCCCGTGTATCGGTCGAGTGCCGGCATGATCGGGGATGTCTGAACCTCGAGATTTACCTGCAGGTCGTCGAGCTGCTTTTTGCCTAACCCTAAGACTTTGGCAGCGACATCCGCGTTGCCTTCGCAAAGGGACCTGAGCGCCGCATAGACCTGATCGCGCGCCTCGTTTAGCTGCCCAAACGTCAAAGCCGCCTGGCCGATATTGAGCGGTTTGCCGCCAATTTGCTTGGTCTCAGAGGGTGGCAGAAGAAACAGCATGATTCCAAGCCTAGACTTGGAATATGGTCAAACTCACCAAGATTTACACCCGAACCGGCGACGAAGGTATGACCGGTCTCAGCGATTTTTCTCGCGTTCGCAAAACCGACCCCCGTATCGAGGCGTATGCCGATGTAGACGAGGCAAACAGCGCTATTGGTGTTGCCGTATCACTTGCCCACGGTGAGTTCGACGAGAAGACCCTTGGCCTGCTTTCTCAAATTCAAAACGAACTCTTTGACCTTGGCGCAGACCTATCAAACCCACTTAACGAGCACTATGAATACGAGCCACTTCGTGTTGACGCCACCTGGATTGACGCACTAGAAGAGGCCATCGACTATTACAACTCGAAGCTCGACAAGCTCGACTCGTTCATCATTCCTGGCGGATCTGGTCTCGCAGCCGGTATGCACCTTGCCCGCACCGTGGTTCGCCGCGCCGAGCGCGCCACCTGGCACGCAATCGAAGAGCACGGCACTGAGCCGGCTAAGAAGGGCCACAAAGACGGCGGAGTGAGCATTCTCGCTGTGAAGTATTTGAACCGCCTGAGCGACCTACTCTTTGTGCTAGCCCGCTACGCGAACATCAACCACGGCGGAGACGTCAAGTGGGTTCCTGCCGCCAACCGACGCGAAGCTCCGGCCAAGCGTCGCCCCGAACAGGACTAGCCGTGGAGCTGTTGCTCGCCTTGGCAGCGATCGTGGCGATCTCGTTGGTGGCGAGCATCCCCGCCCGACGCGAGGCAAAGAGAACTGGTAAACGACCAGGCGGGTCGATGGCAGGGGCGCTCGGCGTCGTGAACGAACTCTTCGCACCCAGCGCCCAGAACGCGGCAATCATCGTAGAAGAGCAGCGCGAAGCGATCAAACCTATGCCATCTCCCGAGGACAAGAAGAAACCCGGTGGGCAACTGCCGTAAAAAAGTTGAAAAACCCCGCCCAACCGGACGGGGTTTTTACTTTTGAAGCTGTGTTTAGGCCAGTTCGGCGTGACGAGCCACGATGGTGACTACGTCGTGCTCGATCGAGAGAAAACCATCTTCGGCGTTTGCCTTAATGCCTGCCCCGTCTTCGAGAGTGATGCGAACCTCACCAGAAGCCAAGATTGCAAGCATCGGCTCGTGACCAGGTAGCAAACCGATCTCGCCCTCTACGGTTTTGGCGACGACCATTTTGGCCTCGCCAGCCCAGATAGCGCGGTCGGCTGCTACAAGTTCGACACGAAGAGTTGCCATTGTTACTTGGTTTCCTTCTGGATGCGCTCCCAGTTAGCCATAACCATGTCAAGGCCACCGACGTTGAAGAACGCCTGCTCAGCCACGTGGTCAAGGTCACCGTTAGCGATGGCCGCAAAGCCTTCGATGGTGTCTTTCAGTGGAACGGTTGAACCCTTCACACCGGTGAACTTCTCGGCCATGTAGGTGTTCTGTGACAAGAACTGCTGAATGCGACGGGCACGCGATACGGTGACCTTGTCTTCTTCAGAAAGCTCCTCAACACCCAAGATGGCGATGATTTCTTGAAGCTCTTTGTTCTTCTGCAGAATCGCCTTGACGCGAATCGCGGTCTCGTAGTGGTCCTTCGCAATGTAGCGAGGGTCGAGGATGCGCGAGGTCGAGGTTAGCGGGTCGATCGCAGGGTAAAGACCCTTCGACGCGATTTCACGCGAAAGCTCGGTCGTAGCATCCAAGTGAGCAAATGTGGTTGCCGGAGCTGGGTCGGTGTAGTCGTCAGCAGGCACGTAAATGGCCTGAAGCGAGGTAATCGAGTGACCACGGGTCGAGGTGATGCGCTCCTGAAGAAGACCCATCTCATCGGCCAAGTTCGGCTGGTAACCCACGGCAGAAGGCATACGACCTAGAAGGGTCGAAACCTCAGAACCTGCCTGGGTAAAGCGGAAGATGTTGTCGATGAACAAAAGCACGTCTTGCTTCTGAACGTCACGGAAGTACTCCGCCATGGTCAGAGCCGAAAGGGCTACACGAAGACGGGTGCCTGGTGGCTCATCCATCTGGCCGAACACGAGGGCGGTCTTGTCGATAACGCCCGATTCGGTCATTTCGTCGATGAGGTCGTTACCTTCACGGGTACGCTCACCAACACCGGCGAATACCGACACACCATCGTGGTCTTCTGCCACACGGTAAATCATTTCTTGAATCAGAACGGTCTTACCAACACCGGCACCACCGAACAGACCAATCTTTCCACCGAGAACATAAGGGGTTAGCAAGTCGATCGACTTGATACCGGTCTCGAACATCTGGGTTTTCGACTCAAGCTGGTCGAAGGCAGGTGGCTGACGGTGAATCGGCCAAGTTTCTTTGACAACAATCTTTTCGCCTGGCTTGCCGTTGAGAACTTCACCGACAACGTTGAAAACCTTGCCCTTGGTGACGTCGCCAACAGGAACCGAGATAGGTGCACCGGTGTCGCTAACTGAACCGCCACGAACCAAACCATCGGTTGGCTTCAGCGCGATGGCACGAACTAGGTCGTCACCGAGGTGCTGCGCAACCTCAAGGGTAAGAGTGGTCTGCTCGCCGCCTAGGTCGATGACAGTGGTGAGAGCGTTGTAGATCTCAGGAATGGCATCGTGCGGAAACTCGATGTCAACAACTGGTCCGTTGACGCGAGCGATACGCCCGGTTGCGCCTGAGGTTTCAGCCTTCTTCTTGGTCGCCATGTCTCTTTCTTTCTCTTAGTCTTCGTCGCTAGTGGCCAGAGCGTCTGCGCCACCAACGATTTCAGAAATCTGTTGGGTAATTTCGGCCTGACGAGCAGCGTTGCTCAATCGGGTGTAGTTCTTGATTAGCTTGTCGGCGTTGTCGGTTGCCGATTTCATAGCCTTCTGACGGGCTGCGTGCTCGGATGCTGCGCTTTGAAGCATCGCGTTGAAGATACGGCTTTCGATGTAGACCGGTAGCAGGGCATCCAGCACCTTGTTTACATCTGGCTCGAACTCGTAGAGCGGGAACACTTCGCTGTCGCTTGGAGCCTCGACGCCTTCGACAACTTCAAGTGGAAGTAGTCGAACAACCTCAGGCACCTGGGCGATCATCGAAACGAAGCGGTTGTAGACCATGTGAATTTCGTCTACGCCACCCTCGCTTGCGGGAGTGTTGAACGCTGCAACAACTGCGTCGGCAATCTCTTTCGCGGTGTCAAACTGCGGAAGGTCGGTGCCACCGATCCACTGCTGGGTTGCGGTGCGACGGCGGAAGTTGAAGAAACCAACAGCCTTGCGACCTACCAGGTAGTAGACCACGTCTTTGCCCTGCTCGCGAAGCAAAGCAGATAGCTGCTCAGCCTCACGAAGAACGTTTGACGAGAATGCACCGGCAAGACCACGGTCGCTGGTAAAGATAACCACGGCCGCGCGCTCAATGCGCTCTGGCTCGGTCGTTAGCGGGTGGTCGATGTTCGAGAAGGTTGCAACGGCCGAAACGGCACGGGTTACTGCTCGCGAGTACGGGGTCGACGCGGCTACACGCTGTTGCGCTTTGGCAATGCGTGACGCCGAGATCAACTCCATAGCGCGAGTGATCTTCTTGGTCGTCTGGGCAGACTTAATTTTCTGCCTATAGACCCGAAGTTGCGCTCCCATGACTTACCTTTCGTATTCGATCGTTACTTGCGCTTGCGCTGCTTGACGATCTTCTCCTGCTGAACTTCTTCTTCGTAAAGCGCCGAAGCGCCAGCCGATGAAGCCAGTGGAGTGCCGGCCTTGGTTGCGAAGGTCTTCTTGAACTTTGCTACAGCCTTCTCGAGCTCAGCCACGGTGTCATCTTTGAGGTCATTGGTCTCACGGATGGTGTCTAGCACCTTGGTGTTGCGGCGAAGGAAGTCGAGTAGCTCTGCCTCGAAGCGAAGCACGTCTTCGACAGGAACCTCGTCGAGCTTGCCAGTGGTACCGGCCCAAACCGAAACGGTCTGCTCTTCGACTGGGTATGGCGAGTACTGTGGCTGCTTTAGAAGCTCCATCAGACGTGCACCGCGGGCTAGCTGCTGGCGTGAAGCTGCATCTAGGTCGCTGGCGAACATTGCGAAGGCTTCTAGCGAACGGTACTGAGCTAGTTCAAGCTTCAGGGTTCCCGAAACCTTCTTGATGCCCTTAACCTGAGCCGCACCACCAACACGAGAAACCGAGATACCCACGTCGATAGCTGGGCGCTGGTTCGAGTTGAAGAGGTCAGACTGCAAGAAGATCTGGCCGTCGGTGATCGAAATCACGTTGGTCGGAATGTATGCAGAAACGTCGTTTGCCTTGGTCTCGATGATTGGTAGACCAGTCATAGAGCCGCCACCTAGCTCGTCGTTCAGCTTGGCGCAACGCTCAAGTAGACGTGAGTGGAGGTAGAATACGTCACCTGGGTAAGCCTCACGGCCTGGTGGACGACGAAGAAGGAGCGAAACAGCACGGTAGGCTTCGGCCTGCTTTGACAGGTCATCGAAGATGATCAGAACGTGCTTGCCACCGTACATCCAGTGCTGACCAATAGCCGAACCGGTGTAAGGAGCTAGGTACTTGAAGCCGGCTGGGTCTGAAGCTGGCGAGGCAACAATGGTGGTGTACTCCATTGCGCCGGCCTCTTCAAGAGCGCCCTTTACCGCAGCGATGGTCGAACCCTTTTGGCCGATAGCCACGTAGATGCAGCGAACCTGCTTCTTTGGGTCGCCCGAAGCCCAGTTGGCCTTCTGGTTGATGATGGTGTCGACGGCGATTGCAGTCTTACCGGTCTGGCGGTCACCGATGATTAGCTGACGCTGTCCGCGACCTACTGGAATCATGGCGTCGATGGCCTTGATACCGGTCTGAAGTGGCTCGTGAACCGACTTACGGGCCATAACGCCAGGAGCCTGAAGCTCAAGCGCGCGACGTGCCTCAGCCTTGATGTCGCCAAGACCGTCGATTGGGTTACCCAGTGGGTCAACTACACGGCCGAGGAACTTGTCACCAACAGGAACAGACAGAACTTCACCGGTGCGGTGAACCTCCATACCCTCCTGGATGCCTTCGAAGTTACCGAGAACAACGGTACCGATCTCACGCTCGTCGAGGTTTAGAGCAAGACCAAGAGTGCCGTCGGCAAACTTGAGCAGCTCGTTGGCCATTGCGCTAGGCAGGCCTTCGACGTGGGCGATACCGTCACCGGCGTCAATCACGTGACCGACCTCGGTGCGCGAGGCCTTGGCTGGCTCATACGACTTTACGAAGTCCTTGAGCGCGTCACGAATCTCGTTCGGGCTGATTTTTAGATCTGCCATCTCGTTCCTCATCTTCTGGGCCGAAACCCGGTTGGTCTTAGTTCGCCTAGGCGAGTTGCAACTTTGCTTGGTTTAGACGAGCAGCAACGCTGCCGTCGATGATTTCTCCCGAAACCTGAACCTTCACACCACCGAGGATGCTTGGGTCGATCTCGACATTTAGGTTTAGTTCAGTTCCGTAAGAGGCCGAAAGAGCCGACTCCAGGCGCTTCTGCTGAACTGCGCTCAATGGTGCAGCCACGGTCACGGTGGCAACCAGACGGTCGGCAACTGCAGAAACCTGCTTGCCGAAGCCCTCTAGAACCTCGCTCAACTTGTGCTGACGCGACCCGATAACTGCGAAGCGAACCAACATAGCGGATGCTGCGCTCAACTTGCCCTTGAACAAAGCCGAGACGAGCTCAACCTTGCTCTCGACCGAAGCCTGACGCGATGAAAGCGCCTGCTGCAGCTCTTGGCTTGAGTCGACAACGCTTCGGGCTGCGAAGAGCTGGTCTTCTAGCTCAGCAAGTGCCTTGTCGCGGCTCGCAATTGAGGCGACGACATAGACACCCATTTGCTCGAAGGCCGACACAAGGTCAGAACCCTTCGACCAACGCAAACCAGACAGTTTGTTGGCAAATGCCAAAGCTTCTTTAGAGATGGCCTTGCCAAACACTGCGGCGAGGGCTCCCTGCTTTGACTTCTCTTCTCCAGAAGGGTCAGAGAGAAGGTTGCGCAACTGAATCGAAGAGGCTATTGCTGCACCGATGGTGAACAGTTCCTCTGCGAATCTAAGGTCGGCTTTGCCTAGAAGCGGGGAAATCGCTTCTTTGGCTGCGGCCAACGCTTGTCTGGTGGAGCTTGCCATTATTTCTTAGCCTTGCCCTTTGCCTTTGCCGGCTTGTCGCTTGACTCGAGTTCGCTCAAGAAGCTGTCGACAACGCCGGTAGCGACCTTGTCGTTCTTGAGGCTGGCACCAACAACTTGCGAAGCAAGGTCGATGGCCAGTGCACCAACCTCGGCACGAAGCGAAACAAGAGCGGCTTGGCGCTCTGCTTCGATCTGAGCCTTGGCGGTTGCTGTGATTCGAGCGGCCTCTAGGTTCGCCTGTTCCTTGAGTTCAGTCAAGATGGCGACACCTTCGGCGCGAGCCTGCTCACGAATCCCAGATGCTTCCGCACGTGAGTTTTCTTGAGCCTTCTCAATTTCGGCAGTCTTCTCAGCGACTTCAGCTTGAGCACGCTCGGCAGCAGCCAGGCGTCCTTCAATAGCTTCGGTTCGCTCATCCAAGGTCTTCTTGAAGTTAGGAAGAACTAGGAACCAGAAGAAGGTGAGCAAGATCACAAAAACAACCGACGACCAAACAATGTCGTAGGTAGCTGGCAGAAGCGGGTTTTTTGCCTCGCCCTCTGCAGCCATAAGGATGTTTGTAATCACGCTGTGAATCCTCTACTTGGTTTAGAGACTAGAAAATGAACGGGGTTGCCAGACCGATAAGCGCTAGGGCTTCGGTGAAGGCGATACCAAGCCACATGGTGACCTGAAGCTTTGAGGCTAGCTCTGGCTGGCGAGCGATTGACTCGATGGTCTTTGAAACAACTAGACCTACACCGATACCAGGGCCGATAGCTGCGAGACCGTAACCAAGTGAGGCTAGATCTGCAACGATTAGTGTGCTTTCCATTTTTTATTTCCCTTCTGGAGTAAGAGCTTGGCGGTTGCCAGTCTCTTTAGTGATCATCTGCCAACGACAACTGAATGTAGACGGTGGTTAGCAGAGTGAAAACGTAGGCCTGTAGGAACGCCACCAAAATCTCGAAGAGAGTGAAGGCGAAACCAAACAGGAAGGTGCCGGCACCGAAGAGCTTGAAAACACCTTCGGAGTTGAAGAAGAAGAACTGAGTTGCCGAGAAGCAGAGCACGAGCAGCAAGTGGCCGGCGATCATGTTCATGGTCAAACGAAGAGCCAGAGTCACCGGGCGAAGAATGAAGGTAGACAGTACCTCGATGATGAAAACCAGCGGCAAGAATGCGCCCGGAACGCCAGCAGGAATCGTTGCAACCTTGAAGAACCTAATGCCGTGGTGGCGAACACCCGCGTAGATGAAGGTTACGTAGGCAGCCAGTGCCAAAACGATCGGTAGGCCGATAACCGAGGTTCCGGCGATGTTGAAGCCGGGAATGATACCCGTGATGTTCATGCCGAGCACGGTGAAGAAAATGGTGGTCAAAAGCGGCAAGAAGCGGTCGCCGTCTTTTTTGCCTAGCTGCTCGTGGGCGATGTTGGTGCGCACGAAGTTGAGAGCGATCTCGCCCATCAACTGAAAGCGGCTAGGAACGAAGTTTTGAGTGGCCTGAGCCTTCTTGAATCGGCTGACCAAGATAGAGAAAAGAACTAGAAGCACACCAACCACAATCAAGCGGATGAGCATGATTCGGTTCAACGCAAATGGGGTGTCTGCAAACGCGATGATTTCTGGGTAGAACTCGTCGATTGAAGGAGCGTGGAAGCCGCCGTCAGACTCTTCGGATGACGAAGCCGTAATGAGCAGGCTCAAGGCGTTAGTAAGCAGCTTGCAACTCCTGTTTCGGGGCAAGGTTCACCCTTGCGGCGATTTACAGTGTGGTTCACCCGAAAAATCGCTGGGTGAGTACTCAAAGTCTAACAGCAAAGAATTCAAAAAAATCCCGCAAAAAAGCCAGACTTAGCCGATTTTGGCAACTTTTTTTCGACTCCGCCACCAAGCCTCTGGCTAGAGCGAAAAGTTACGCGTCGAAGGTCGGAATGCGCGCCCTTAGAACCGCCAAAGCGTCGATGGTCAAGCCACCTAGAATCGATGCCACGAGCGTAAAGAACAGGGTCGGTCCGTGAATGAATTCGGCGTCGCGAAGTAAGCCAATGACAATGATGAACAACACAATTTTGACGATCCAACCACCGAGCACGACGCCATAAAAACCGCCGAGCGGCAACTTGCCACCGATCCACACACTGAGTGCGGTCATCCCGTTGAAAACGATGGCGATGGCGGCACCGATCAGTGCACTCGCCGAACCAGGCTCGCCGGCCACGATAAAGCCAACCGAGATGCCGAAGGTGGCGATGGCTGCACCGAGCAAGGTGCCCTGCAGCAGCACCTGCTTGAAAAGCTCGTTGACGTTTGTTGGGCGTGCGTTTGATTTAGACATCGGCAGCTTTCTTTTGTTGACGGCGTGAGATTCCGGGCCAGAAGGTGTAAAGACAGGTGGCTAGCAGACCGAGCGAGAACCACAGCAGAACCTGGATGCTCGGCAGCCAGAAGAACAGCAGACAGGTGATCGAAACCAGAGCGGTCCAGAAATAGAAAACCAAAACTGAACCGAGGTGGCTGTGACCAAAATCTTGCAGCCTGTGGTGAAGGTGCTTGCGGTCTGCCGAGAACGGCGACTTGCCAGCACGAAGGCGACGAACCACTGCGAGAGAAAAGTCGAGCAGCGGCAGAACGAGGATGCTCAGCGGCAGAATCAGCGGAATCAGTGCTGGGATCAGGTCGTTGCGGGTTACCGTTCCTGGGTCAACCTGTCCGGTAACGGTCAACGCTGAGATCGACATGAGCAGACCTAGTTGGTAAGCGCCGCTGTCACCCATGAAGATTTTTGCTTTGTGCCAGTTGTGCGGCAAGAAACCTGCGCACATTCCGAGAACGATGGCCGAGATCAGGCCTGCCAAGCTGAAGTAGTTGGTTGGAGAGGTTTGCTGAGCGAGCAGGTAGCTGTAGGCGAAGAACACGGATGTTCCGATGAAGACCACACCGGCAACGAGGCCGTCAAGGCCATCGATGAAGTTCACGGCATTCATGATTAGAACGGTCACAAACACGGTGGCGATGAGGCTGATACCAAAAGAGCCGATGGTTAGGCCTGAGATTGGTAGCGAAACGATTTGCACGCCTTGCCAAGCGATTAGGCCGGCGACGATGAATTGGGCCGCTAACTTTAGGGTCCAGTCGAGGTCATAGAGATCGTCGAGCACACCAACCGCCGTCATCAGAGTGATTGCTCCGACGATGGCAAATACCTGACCAGGGTTAGCAAACACGGTCGAGAACCAACCCAATGGCCAGGCCACCAGCATGGTGACCATGAAACCGGCATACATGGCAAGCCCACCGAGACGTGGTGTTGGAACCTTGTGCACGTCGCGCTCACGAATTTCAAGATGCAGGTTGCGCTTGGCAGCGACTCGGCGAACCACGTGGGTCGCCAGATAGGTCACCACCGCCGCGACCAAGAACATCAGAAAATAGGCGCGCACCTAGCTGGCGTCACTCTCGAGAAGGTCGCCGACTACTGAACGAATCTTTGCGGTCGATAGCGCACCCTTGCGCACGATTCGAATCTTGCCAACTTCAACCTGGTTACCCTTGGCATCGGTTTCGTAGCGAAGGTCGGTTAGGTCAACGATGGTCGACGCTTCACCCTTCGGGCTTGGCCCACCATCCAAGTAAACCTTGACGCTCTTGCCCAAGTAGCCTTCGGCCTGGGCGCAGGTAACGGCAGCTGGTTCGCCAGTCAGGTTAGCGCTCGAAACCGCGAGTGGGCCAACCTCTTCGAGCAGAGCCAAGGCAATCTTGTGGTCTGGCATGCGCAGCGCGACGGTGCCTTTGGTCTCGCCTAGGTCCCAGGTGAGCGAAGGCTGAGAACGAAGAATCATGGTTAGCGCGCCTGGCCAAAAAGTGTTTGCAAGGGCAAGAGCTGCGTCTGGCACAACCTCGGCGAGCGCTCGCATGGTGGCGATGTTTGGAATGAGCACCGGCGGTGGCGACTGGCGACCGCGACCCTTTGCGGCCAGCAGAGCCGCCACACCTTTGGCCGAGAAGGCGTCGCAACCGATGCCATAGACGGTGTCGGTTGGAAGTACGACGAGTTCGTGGCGGCCAAGCGAAGCCTTTGCGAGTCTCATGCCGGTCAGAAGGTCGGTGTCTACCGAGCAGTCATAAATGCGTTCCATGGCTGCCTTTCGCTTGTCTCTAGTGGCTTCGAATTGCCGAAACCGAACGATCCCGTGAGTTGAAGTCTTGATGGGTGCGAACCTGAGTCCAACCCTTCTCTAATAGTAAATGGCGAACCGCTTCGCCCTGCATGTCGGCGTGCTCGATGATCAGGGTTCCGCCAGGGTGTAGCAGGCGCTCGGCGACATCTGCCACCACGCGAACCACGTCTAGGCCGTCTTCTCCCCCATAGAGCGCAAGCCCTGGGTCATGCAGTGCTACCTCTGGGTAGATCGGAATCATCTGGGCCGGAATGTAAGGCGGGTTGCTGATCACAACATCAACCTGCCCGTCGAGATCGTGCGGGGTGTCGGCTACATCAGCAAGGATGGCGCGACCGTTGGTAGGGGCAAGTTCGGCGTAGTTGCGGCTGGTGTAGCCGAAGGCATCCGCCGATTTTTCAACGCCGATTACTCGAGCATTTGGAACTTCGGTGGCGATAGCTAGACCGATGGCACCCGAACCAGCACAGAGATCGAAGACGATTGGCTCGTCGTTGGCACAGGCTTTGACCGCATCGATTGCGAGTCCGGTAACCCACTCGGTTTCTGGGCGAGGAACGAAAACGCCCTTGCCAACTTCGAGGGTGATGTTGCGAAAATGTGCGACACCGGTGAGGTGCTGCAGCGGTTCACGCGCGGCACGACGGGCGGCAAGCGCCTCGTACTGCAAGGTTTGCGCTTCGTCGAACGCCACCGACTCGGTGATCAGGGCACTTTGCAGTTCGCCACGGCTAATGCCGAGCATCCACGCCGCTAGAAGTTCTGCGTCAACTCGTGGTGTTTCGATGCCTGCTTCGGTGAACGAGGCTTCGGTGCGGTCGAGCAGAGCAGCTAGCGACATCGGTTACTTGTTTCCGAGAGCCGCCAGACGAGCTTCTTCGTCAACGGTGATTGCCGACTGAACTACTGGCTCAAGCGCGCCATCCATGACCTGGTCAAGGTTGTACGACTTGTAGCCGGTGCGGTGATCGGCGATGCGGTTTTCTGGAAAGTTGTAGGTGCGGATGCGCTCTGAGCGGTCAACCGAACGAACTTGCGACTTGCGGGCAGCGCTCTGTTCGGCTTCGATCGCCTCTTGCTGGGCAGCGAGGATGCGCGCACGCAGCACTCGCATGGCAGCTTCGCGGTTCTGCAGCTGAGACTTTTCATTCTGCATCGCCACGGTGATTCCGGTTGGAAGGTGGGTGATGCGAACTGCAGAGTCGGTGGTGTTTACCGACTGACCACCGGGGCCAGATGAGCGGTAGACATCGATGCGAAGATCGTTTTGGCTGATTTCGACTTCTTCGGGCTCGTCGACTTCTGGAAAGACAAGAACTCCAGCGGCCGAGGTGTGAATGCGGCCCTGAGTTTCGGTAACCGGCACGCGCTGAACGCGGTGCACGCCACCCTCATACTTCAGGTGAGCCCAAACACCCTGAGCGGGGTCGGTGGTGTTTGACTTGATCGCCAGCTGAACATCCTTGTAGCCACCTAGGTCGCTCTCGTTCTTATCGAGAATCTCGGTTTTCCAACCCTTTGAGTTGGAGTACTGGATGTACATACGAAGCAGATCAGCGGCGAACAGTGCCGACTCGGCACCGCCTTCGCCGGCCTTGATTTCCATGATTACGTCGCGGCCATCGTCTGGGTCACGAGGAATCAGCAGGCGGCGAAGCTTTTCGGTGTTGGCAACCAGCTTCTCTTCGAGACCTGGCACCTCGGCAGCGAACGATTCGTCTTCTTTGGCAAACTCTTTAGCCGCGGCGAGGTCATCGCGCAGTTCGTTTACGCCGTTGTAGGCGGCAACGATTGCGCTAAGTTCGGCGTAGCGTCGGTTTAGCTTCTTGGCAAGAGCCGGGTTGGCGTGAACCGCGGAGTCAGAGAGTTGCTCTTGAAGAGCCGCGTGTTCAGCCAGCAGTGGCTGGACTGAGTCAAGCATTTACTCTCCGTCTGAACCTGAAGGCACCGGCATCGACTTCTGAACCTGCATCAAGAACTCGACATTGCTCGAGGTTTCTTTCAAACGGTTCAGCACGAGTTCGAGGGCCTGTTGCTGCTCTAGACCGGCAAGTGCGCGGCGAAGCTTCCAGATGATCTTGGTCTCGTCTGGAGCCATGAGCATCTCTTCGCGACGGGTACCCGAAGCGTTGACATCGACAGCTGGGAAGATGCGCTTGTCGGCGAGTGAACGCGACAGGCGAAGTTCCATGTTTCCGGTTCCCTTGAACTCTTCGAAGATAACTTCGTCCATCTTTGAACCGGTCTCAACAAGAGCGGTAGCAAGAATGGTGAGTGAGCCGCCATCTTCGATGTTGCGAGCAGCACCGAAGAAACGCTTTGGTGGGTAAAGCGCCGACGAGTCGACACCACCCGAGAGAATACGGCCCGAGGCAGGTGCGCTTAGGTTGTAGGCGCGACCCAGACGGGTGATCGAGTCGAGAAGAACTACAACATCGTGACCAAGCTCGACCAAGCGCTTAGCGCGCTCGATAGCCAACTCGGCAACGGTGGTGTGGTCTTCGGCAGGGCGGTCGAAGGTTGAGGCGATGACCTCACCCTTTACGGTGCGCTGCATGTCGGTAACTTCTTCTGGACGCTCGTCAACAAGCACGACCATGAGGTGAACCTCAGGGTTGTTGGTTGCGATTGCGTTGGCGATTGCCTGAAGAACCAGGGTCTTACCAGCCTTTGGAGGCGAAACAATAAGGCCGCGCTGACCCTTACCGATTGGCGAAACCAAGTCGATGATTCGAGTCGAGAGCTTGTTTGATTCGGTCTCTAGGCGCAGACGGGTCTGTGGGTAGAGCGGGGTCAACTTGCCGAACTCGACGCGGGCCTGAGCCTGCTCGATGGTTAGGCCGTTGACCGAGTCGATACGAACGATGGCGTTGAACTTTTGACGACCAACACCCTCGCCTTCGCGTGGCTGACGAATTGCGCCAACCACAGCGTCACCCTTGCGCAGACCGTACTTCTTTACCTGGCCGAGAGAGACGTAAACGTCGTTCGGGCCCGGTAGGTAGCCGGTGGTGCGCACGAATGCGTAGTTGTCTAGAACATCCAGGATGCCCGCTACTGGAACTAGCACGTCATCTGGTGAGATTTCTGGCTCGGCTTCTTCACGGTCGTTTCCGTTGCCGCCGCGACGACGGTCGCCACGATCGCGGTAACGGTTGCGGCCACGGCCACGGCCGCCGCCACGACGGTCGTCGTCAAAGTCACGGTCGTTGTTGCGGTCGCGGTTGCGGTTGTTGTTTCCGCTGTTGCGGTCACTGTCGCCTGAGTCGTTCGAGTTGCTCGAGCCTTCGTTGCCGCCCTCTGCGCGCTCGCCACCGTTGTCACGATTGCGGTCGCCGCGGTTGCGGTTACGGTTGCGGTTGCGGTCACCGCCGCCAGTGCGCTCGCCCGAGTTTTCACTCGAGTTGTCGCCTTCGCTTGAACCGCTCGACTTAGGTGCGCTGTCGGCAGCTGGGGCTGACTCGGCCGGGGCTGAGTCGCTCTTGGCGCGGCGGCGAGGTGCAGCCTTGGCTTCGGTGGTTGCTGGTGCGGCAGCTTCGATAGGCGCGCTGCCAGCTTCTGCGGTTACACGACGTGAACGTCGAACCGGCTGGTCTTGGTTTTGGACTTCATCCATTTTTATTTAGTAACTCTTTCTTGAGGTTTCGCGGAAGACGGTTTCTTGTTTAGAGGTAGTCCCGCTAACACGCCTTGTAGCGTGATCGCATCATTTGCGAGGATTTCACCAATCGCAGTCGGGGCTAGTGGCCGCCGTTACCTGCATTTGAATCTTGGTGCAAAACAACAGTAGCACCTTTAAAGTCAACGGCAAGCAAAAGAGCGCGCCACTGTGGAAACTTCTCGGCGGCAAGTTTGGCTGCTTGGATGCGCTGACCGGGGTCGCTCGAGAGCACAAGAACCGACGGCCCGGCACCCGAAACTACGGCTGCGTGACCAGCTTCGCGCATGGTGGCAACCACCTCTTCGGTCTCTGGCATGGCTGAAGCTCGGTAGTCCTGGTGTAGGCGGTCTTCGGTCGCAGCGAGCAGAAGTTCAGGGCTTTGGGTTAGAGCCGCGATTAGCAAGGCCGAACGTGAAACGTTGAACACGGCGTCGTCGTGAGGCACCGACTCAGGCTGTAGCGATCGAGCCAGCGAGGTTGACATCTTGGTGGTTGGAATGAGCTCAAGCGGTGAAACCCCGCGGTGAACGAAAAGCTTTTTGTGGTGCGGGCCGGTCTCGTCTTCCCACGCGATGGTTAGTCCGCCAAAAAGCGCCGGAGCGACGTTGTCTGGGTGACCCTCTAGCTCGGTAGCAAGCTCGAGCAATTGCTGAGGGCTAATCTCAACGATGCCGGCAAGCAATCCCTTGGCTGCAACGATGCCAGAAACCACGGCTGCACCAGATGAACCCATTCCGCGGCTGTGCGGAATATTGTTGTGCGCGGTAAGGCGCAGGCTTGGCATCGGCTGACCAAATTTGGCAAATGTGTGTGCGATCGAGCGAACAACCAGGTTGGTTTCATCGGTTGGCACCTCGCCAGCACCCTCGCCGATTACTTCTACAAAAGTAAGTGTCGAAACAACTTCGACAACCAACTCGTCATAGAACGAAAGCGCCATGCCAAGCGTGTCGAAGCCCGGACCAAGGTTTGCCGAGGTGGCAGGAACCTTTACCGTTACGCGACGACCGAGTTCTAACATCAGGCGAGTCCAAGCCTCTCGGCAACTTCGGCTGCGTTGTTAGGAACGATGGTCGGAACAATCTCTTCGCCGCTCTCGGTCTTGAGCGCCCACATCGGGTCTTTCAATCCGTGACCGGTAACGGTAACCACGATTACCGAGTCAGCCGGCACTTCTCCGGCGCGAGCCTGCTTGAGTAGACCCGCGGCTCCGGTTGCCGACGACGGTTCGACGAACACGCCAACCTCTTGAGACAAGAAGCGATGCATCCACAGAATTTCAGCGTCGGTTACCGAGCCGAACATGCCGAGTGAGCATTCGCGAGCGCTCAGTGCCAACTCATAAGAGGCTGGGTTGCCGATGCGAATCGCGGTTGCGATGGTGTCTGGGTTCTTGACCGGGGTGCCGTAAACGAACGGTGCAGAGCCGTCGGCTTGAAAACCCCACATCTTTGGCACGGTCTTGATGATGCCGCGGTTGAACTCTTCGAGGTAGCCCTTGAAGTAGGCCGAGTAGTTTCCGGCGTTGCCAACAGGCAGAACGTGGATGTCTGGGGCGCGGTCAAG
>JBEDEQ010000005.1:0-28296 GCA_041175645.1 Actinomycetota bacterium
CTGCATCCAGTCGTTTGCATCTATGCGACCTTTGTGAATCGAGCTTTCGACCAATTGCTCATGGATGTCGCCCTGCACAAGGCTCCAGTGACCCTCGTGCTCGATAGAGCAGGTGTTACCGGTCCCGATGGCGCATCACACCACGGAATGTGGGACCTTGCGACACTGCAGATCGTGCCAGGCATTCGAATCGCTGCACCTCGCGACGCCCAGCGCTTGCGTGAAGAGCTTCAAGAAGCAACAAACGTGAATGATGCACCTACCGTTGTTCGCTTTCCTAAGGGCACAGCAGGAGCAGAAATCAAACAACTACGCCGCATGAATGATGGTGTAGATGTACTACATGAGTCTCCGAGTAAGGATGTTCTGCTCGTGGCCGTCGGAACCATGGCCGAAACCGCACTAAAGGTTGCAGAACTACTTGCAGCTCAAGGAATCGGTGCAACCGTGATCGACCCACGCTGGGTGGTGCCGGTTCCAAAGTCGGTGCTCGAATTCGCGAAAGCACATCGACTCGTGGTGACCATTGAAGATGGCGTTCGCGTTGGCGGTATCGGTACTCGGGTTCGCCAAGAGATGAGAGCCGCAGAAATCGACACTGCACTCAACGAAGTTGGTCTTCCTGACGAATTCCTCGAGCACGCGACGCGCGGTGAAATTCTGGAACGCGTGGGCCTCACAGCACAAGCCGTTGCCAGAGAGATTGTCGCTCAAGTGGTCGGGTCTAAGGTGCCTCATGCTCGGCCGCTTGAGAACTTTGATTCTCAGCAGCAGACTGAGAAGCCAAACCAGCGCTAAATTCTTCGCTGACCAAGTCGAGTTGCCACAGGCGCGCCCCACACGACGCCAAGAAATCGCGAATCTCATCGACTCCTGAAATCTCGAGATTCCAAGCTAATTGGCGCATGTAGTCGGGTGTCAAAATGTTCTCGGTTGGCAGACCATGCTCGGTCGAAATTCGCGTCATTACCTCTTTGAAAACCTGCAGGCGCGCATCCGCCAAGGGGTGCTTGTGTGCCCAAATACGGTGATTCGGAATACCCTCTGATTTCACGCGCAACTCTGGAGGCCTCAAGTCTTTCAAACCCTCATTCAAGGCTGCCCACCAAGTGTCTAGGTATGACCGTGAAGCTCTGCCGGCAAACTTTTTGTTGGCAGACATCTCACCTTTGGTTTTTGGTTTTGAGATCGCAAGTTCAATAATTGATGAATCGGGGATTAGTCGCCCTGGTGACACATCAAGTCGCTTACCAAGTTCTTCTCTCGCGTTCCAGACGGCCCTCACCACTGCGTAACCGCGTTCGTCGCGAATAGTGTTCAGACCGCTTGTGCCACGCCACTTGTCAGTCTTTACCGGCTTTGGTGCAAATGACAGCAGGTGATTGAACTCTTGTTCGGCCCAGTCGAGTTTGTTTGCTGCGGCAAGCTCTTCAAGCAAGCGGTCGGCAAGTTCGGGTAGCACGTCGACGTCAAGAGCAGCGTAGGTTAGCCAGGTTTCTGGCAGCGGTCTCGTAGACCAATCGGCTGCCGAGTGCTCTTTGGCTAGCGCTAGTGAAAGCAGCTCTTGAACCATTGATCCCAGCCCAACTCGGTCTAACCCAAGCAAGCGACCGGCGAGCTCTGTATCGATGAGCTTTGATGGCCTCAACCCAAGCTCGGCAAGACATGGTATGTCTTGAGTGGCGGCGTGAAGAATCCATGGGATACCCGCAATAGCGTTCGAAAGCCTTGTGAACGCCTCAGGGTCGTCTGAATTAATTGCTATCGGGTCAATCAGCAGAATTGGTGCGTTCGTTCGGTGTAGCTGGATCAGGTAAGCACGTTGTGAGTATTTGAAGCCGCTGGCTCTTTCGGCGTCAATTGCCAGGGGCCCAATTCCGCCAAGAAGTGCTTCGGTCGCCGTTTCAAGATCGCTCGATGTCTCGATGAGACGAACATCCACGCATCTTGGTTTGTTTAGGGGAGTGGGTTGCGAAGGTTCGTTGTCATCAGACATTTAGGCGACCGACGTCCTCATTCTGCAGCGGTAGCCCAGACATCATACAAATCAAAGATTGCCACGCGTGCATGTGTGCGGCGATGTTTGTGTCTAGAGGGCTCCAGGATGCACGGAGTTCGAGTTCAGCGTGAGGGGCTTGATTTGCGAGAGCGCCGAAGCCTGTAGATATCACTCGCGTGGTTGTCCCGGCTTCAGAGTTGTAAGAGGCCTGATTTGCGTCGAGAGCAGTAACCAACCAGCTCCACGCTAAACCGGCGCTGAACTCATCTGCGCCAATTTCGGTCTCGAGAGGTGATTTTGCGAACGCGATAACCCGAAAACGTGAACCCCAAGATTCCTGCGGTTCGTCATCCCAGAGAAGAACGAGGCGTCCCGTTCCGAGGTCGATTTTTTCATGTACGGAGTCTGCGCGCACATCGCACGAGAATGCTACGGCGTGCCTTGCTAAGTTTGCTGGTGCGTCAATCTCTTTTACTTCGAGTTCGTTGCGCACGTTGGAGTCGAGTATTGACCTCAAGGCCAGGGCAAATTCCGGTGCCACATCAGAAGATTTTGTTGACTCGCTCACATCCAAAGGATATTGGAGTGCAGGCACCTAGCCCTTTAGGCTCGCCGCCACAGGGTCAAAGCACTGTTCCCGACCACCTCGAATTTATCGAGATTGTAACTGTCTAGCTCGAGCAAATTTCTTGCACTTTTCTCAGTGCTGAACTTGTTCGGCCCTTCGGCGAACGAGACCGTTAGAAACAGCTGATTCACCAAGCCAAGTTCCAACAACTTGTTGAGAAGCGCAGGCCCGCATTCGCTCAAGACTCGTTTGTGCGCTGAGATTACTTCGCCTACTCGCTTTACGAGACCGTCGTCGTTATCGAATTCGATGGGGTTTAGCTCGGTGTTCTGTGGTTTTGTAGTGAACACGTATGTTTCAAAACGCTTGGAGGTTCGGTAGCCCTCAGCGCGCGCTGTAGCGCCACCAACAAGCAGTGCATCCGCTTGAGAGCGCAGTTTGATTAGGTGTGCCAGATCTACTTCGTTTGAAATGTCTCTGCTAGAGAGGTTTGCTCCGAAAAACTTGCCGTGCTCAGTCAGATGAAAGTTGGCAGCTAACCCCGGTTCAAGCACATACCAGGACACTGTTGTCATCACTTTTACTTAGGCAACTTTCTCGCGCACTTGGCGTTTGATGCGGTAGATCATTGCGCGCATGCCTCTGATGCGAAGGGGTGAGACGGCCTCGGTAAGACCAATTTGATCTGGAAAGTCATCAGATAGCGAAAGAACGTCCTCCACCGACTTTTCGTGCAGAACTTCGCTCAGGATTCCTGCAAATCCCCTCGTAGTTGGAGCTTCGGCTGGAGCTGTGAAGAAGACTCCAACAATGCCATTCTCGACTTCGACGAAAAGGTAAACAGGCGATTGACATTCCTCGACTCGCTCAAACAGATCCGGATGTTCGGCATAACGCTCTGGCAACGCTGGCAAGTTCTCTGAGTACTCGAGTAACAGTTCAAGTTTTTCTCGATTTGAACCCGACTTGAAATCAGATGCAACCAGTTCTGCCGCTTGGGTAACGCTGTTGGTCATCGGCGCGGGGCTGGGGCGTCGCCAGGTGCTTCGCCTCGAACGATTGGAACACCGACGAGTGAACCCCATTCGGTCCAAGATCCGTCATAGTTGCGAACATTCTCAAAACCAAGAAGGAATTTCAGCACGAACCATGAGTGCGAAGAACGCTCTCCGATACGGCAGTATGCAATCACAGCGTCGCTAGCGTTCAGCCCCTTTTCGCCTTGGTAAATCGCCTCTAGTTCGGCTCGCGATTTGAACGTTTGATCTTCGTTTACTGCCCGACCCCAGGGTACCGAAACAGCAGATGGAATGTGCCCTGCGCGAAGCGCACCTTCTTGTGGGTAGTCAGGCATATGCGTGCGCTCACCCGAGTATTCCTGTGGGCTGCGGATGTCTAGCAGCGGGTTGCCGAAGTGAGCAAGAACGTCGTCTCTGAATGCGCGCAGTGTGACGTCGTCACGTTCAACAAGGGGGTAGGTGCTCGGAGTTTTTACGGTTTCGTCTTTGGTTAGCGAACGACCACTGGCGGCCCACGCCTCACGGGCACCGTCGAGAAGTCTTACATCGGCGTGACCGAAGAGCTTAAATACCCAGAGTGCATAAGCGGCCCACCAGTTACTTTTGTCTCCATAAAGAACCACGGTGGTGTCTCTGCTGATGCCACTGCGCTCCATAAGCGCTTTGAAGCCAGCTCCGTCTACGTAGTCGCGAGTGACAGTGTCGTTGAGATCGGTGTGCCAATCGATCTTGACCGCGCCTGGAATGTGTCCGGTTTCGTAGAGCAGAACATCCTCGTCGGATTCAACTACAACTACGTCTGGGTTGTCTAGATTTTGCGCTACCCAGTCTGCGGTTACTAGCACTTGTGGGTTTGCGTATTCAAGAAACTTTGGGGTTACATCTGCTGGGGCTGGCATCTTTGGCTCGTTCTCGTTCCAATAAACTTAGGGTACTCAGACAAGGTTAATCCAAGCACTCTCGAATACATACCGATTGGTAATAAATGGCCATAAAAGGCAGCTTCATTAGGCTTTGCGAGCGTGAACCAGTGGTCTCAGCGCAGCAAATGCTTGCCGATTTGGTGCCGCCACGAGAGTTTCAAAACGCAACCTTTGACTCTTATCGCCCAGCACCTTTGTTTGAGTCTCAGCAGCAAGCCTTAGATACCCTCCGACTCGGGTTTCGTAAGTCCAAAACTAAAAGCAGCCGAGCTGTGCCCGGTTTCTACCTAGATGGTGGTTTCGGTGTAGGCAAGACACATCTGCTCGTGTCGCTCTACAGGTCATTCAAGGGAAAGAAACTTTTCGGCAGCTTCTTGGCCTATACAAGCCTGATCGGGGCACTCGGTTTCGCCGAAGCGATGCGTTTGTTTTCTAAGTACGACTTAATCTGCATCGATGAGTTTGAACTAGACGACCCCGGCAACACCATGATCATGTCTCGCTTGTTGAATGATCTGAGCTCCAAAGGCGTTCTCTTCGCTGCCACCTCCAACACGCCGCCCAACGCCCTAGGTGAAGGTCGTTTTGCCGCTGAAGACTTTAGGCGTGAGATTCTAGGCATCAGCGCGAATTTCGAAATTTTGAGAATTGATGGCGAGGACTACCGACACCGCCCAATAGACGGTCACAGCGAAATTCAGTCAGAAGTGCAGTTGGGTGCCTGGCTTAGTGAAGTCGGTGTCGCCAGCTTGGATTCGTTTGATGAATTACTGAAACACCTCTCAACCATTCATCCGGCTAAGTTTGCAAGACTGGTGCACGGTGTTGAACGTATTGGCCTAGATGGAGCTCACAAGTTTGTAGACCAGGCCGACGCACTTAGGTTCGTGGCTTTTGTCGACCGGGCCTATGAGGCGCAAATTTCAATCAGATCAACCGGACTACCCCTGACAGATTTGTTCACCTCAGACATGGTTGCTGGCGGTTACCGAAAAAAGTACTTGCGAGCGATATCAAGGTTGCACGCGCTGGCCGAATAGGTTTTCGACGCCAGTTTGGGTTTCAAGGTCCGGCATGTTTTACAAACACGAAACATATCAAGCGACTTTCTGAAACTTTAGAAATGTTTACTTGGCTCATGCCCGCAATGACGGGGGCGTTTGTTTTCGAATGAGAGGTAAACAAATGGAATCCGTTTTAGACCAGGGAAACACTACTTTCCTGCTTATCAGTGCAGCATTCGTTCTACTAATGACCCCAGGGCTTGCCTTCTTCTATGGCGGAATGGTGAAAGCCAAGAGCGTCGTATCGATGATGATGCTCAGCTTCGGTTCATTGGGCTTGGTCGGAGTGCTTTGGGTGCTTTACGGTTATGCAATCGCTTTTGCTGACGGCCCCTCGAAGGTTAACAGCGGAGAGAGCTTCATTGGTATCGATGGATGGTTCGGTATCGACCTTGCAAAGATTGGCCTGGGTTCTCCATTCGCCGATGCAACCAACGGTGCTGCAGCTTTTCCCGAACTCGGTTTCGTAGCATTCCAAGCAACTTTTGCCATCATCACCGTTGCTCTGATCTCTGGCGCAATCGCCGACCGTGCCAAGTTTGGTGCTTGGATGGTCTTCGCCGGCCTTTGGGCGACCTTCGTGTATTTCCCTGTCGCAAACTGGGTCTTCAACTTTGACCTTGGCGAAGGTGGAGTAGTAGACGGTGGCTGGATCGCCTACGACCTAGGTGCCATTGACTTTGCCGGCGGAACTGCGGTTCACATCAACGCGGGTGCAGCAGGTCTCGCTCTGGCTATCGTGCTTGGTAAGCGTTTCGGCTTTAGCAAGGGAATCACCCAACCACACAACGTTCCACTGACCTTGCTCGGTGTGTCGTTGCTTTGGTTTGGCTGGTTTGGATTCAACGCTGGCTCTGAACTTGCCGCTGACGGTATCGCAGCAATCGCCTTCATCAACACCTTGGCCGCGCCTGCTGCAGCAATGCTCGGCTGGATCATTGTTGAGTACTTCAAGCACGGCAAAGCAACCTCGATTGGCGCAGGCTCAGGTGCAGTTGCCGGTCTCGTCGCGATCACTCCAGCTTGCGCATCCGTTTCGCCGATGTACGCAATGCTCCTAGGTGTTATTGCTGGCGTGCTCTGCGCATTGGCTGTTGACCTCAAATTCAGTTTTGGGTTCGACGATTCTCTCGATGTTGTTGGCATTCACCTGGTCGGTGGCATTGTCGGAACACTTTTCATCGGGTTCTTTGGTGAGGGCGTTGGCGCAGCGTTCGGTTTCGGTTGGGATCAACTTGCCGCACAGGCAATCGGTGCAGGTGCGGTTCTGGTCTACAGCTTCGTTCTAGCGCTACTTATCGGCTTCGCAATCGATAAGACAATCGGCTTCCGCGTGAAAGCAGAAGACGAGATCGCAGGCATCGACACCGTGGTTCACGGTGAAGAGGCGTATGCTTTCGGTGCAGACCGAGGCTAGTTTTGCGGGTCGAAATGGAGGGACTTCGGTCCCTCCATTTCGATGCGTAACGGGTATTTGACTTTAGAGGTAAGGGTTTTGGTTATGCAAAGCGATAGCACGGTAGCGTTTCTAATCATCTGTTCTGCGATGGTTCTGTTCATGACACCAGGGCTCGCATTTTTCTACGGCGGACTGGTGCGCGCATCAAGCGTCGTATCGATGATGATGATGTCGTTTGGTTCGGTGGGACTGGTCGGCACCCTATGGGTTGTCTATGGCTACGCAATGTCATTCGCTAGCTCCTCTAACGCGGGGTTTATTGGCGTCGATGGCGTTTTCGGCCTAGACCCCGCTAAGTTGTTGCTCGCCTCGTCATATCAGGCCGCCAGTGACGGAAATGGCTTCGATCTCGTCTTTGCTGGGTTTCAAGGGACGTTCGCCATCATCACGGTTGCCTTGATCTCTGGGGCCATCGCCGACAGAGCCCGGTTTGGTGGTTGGATGATCTTCGCTGCCCTCTGGGCTACCTTCGCCTACTTCCCAATTGCGGGTTGGGTTTTCAACTTCACGGTTGAAGATGGGGCAGTCGTCGACGGCGGTTTTCTAGTGTTCAACTTTGGTCTCATGGATTTCGCTGGTGGAACCGTAGTAGAGGTTGCCTCAGGTGCCGCGGCCCTCGCAGTTGCCCTCGTAGTAGGGCGACGTTTTGGCTTCGCCAAAGGTATGCACGCGCCACACAATGTTCCGCTAACGCTAATTGGAGCGGCAATTCTTTGGTTTGGGTGGTTCGGATTCAACGCCGGCTCACAACTTGCGGCCGATGGCACTGCTTCGCTGGCATTTGTGAACACTCTGATTGCGCCGGTAGGTGCGTTGATCAGCTGGGCGCTTTACGAACGAGTAGCTCTCGGAAAGCCAACTGCGGTTGGAGCTGCATCTGGCGCTGTCGCGGGCCTTGTCGCAATCACCCCATCTTGCGCCTACCTACACCCAGTTTGGGCGCTTGTGCTTGGTTTGGTCGTAGGTGTGGTGTGCGCGCTGGCCGTTGAGTTGAAGTGGAAGCTCGGATTCGACGATTCTCTTGATGTCGTAGGCATCCACTTAGTCGGTGGCATCGTTGGAACACTTTTCATTGGCCTGGCCGGTGAGAAGGTAGGCCTCTTTTTCACAGGAGACCCGACCCAGCTAGGTCGACAGGCGGTAGGTGTCGCAATCGTGGGCATTTGGTCATTCTCGGTTGCCTGGCTGAGCGCAAAGCTAGTGCAGAAAACATTTGGCTTCAGAGTGAAGAGCACCGACGAGATCGCGGGCGTAGACCGTGTGATTCACGGCGAGACCGCCTACAGTGAGACCGACCCGAGATGGACCTGGCGCGGCTAGTTACAGCGCGGAGCCTAAGTAAATAAAGAGTGCAATTAGGCCGAAGAAAACCACAAGGTTCTTCATGACTTTACGTTTGCGGGCTCTGTCGTAGAAGGGCCACTTGTCTCGGATGTTGCCAACCAAAGTTGCTATTGCTACAACGATCGTGCCGGCAAAGAGCGCAAAGAGCATGAAGGTCCAGAAGTAGGCCAGCACGAATTCCCATAGGGAGTTTTCACCAATTTTGAAGTTCACGTGGGCGTAACTGGGATCGAACCAGTGACCTCTTCCGTGTGAAGGAAGCGCGCTACCACTACGCCATACGCCCTAATTAGTCTCAGGGTATCAAGTGCCACAACCATGCGTGGCGGTTTGCGCAAAAAGGTTGTTCTGGGTTAGAGTTGCTCTCGTTCGAAAGAACAAATGCGGATGTGGCTCAGTGGTAGAGCATCACCTTGCCAAGGTGAGGGTCGCGAGTTCGAATCTCGTCATCCGCTCGAAGCAGGCTCTAGCAGGCCGGCGCGAAAGCATGGTGGAGTGGCTGAGCGGCCCAAAGCAGCAGCCTGCAAAGCTGTAAAACCACGGGTTCAAATCCCGTCTCCACCTCAAAAGAAACAAACTAGTTCGTTCGTCACAGATTCGGTCTAGTATGGTTCTTGCTCGAGTTTCGGGCAAACGGTCGATTGGCGCAGCGGTAGCGCACTTCCTTGACATGGAAGGGGTCACTGGTTCGATCCCAGTATCGACCACCAACAGACCCTGGCTAGACGCTGGGGTCTTTTTCTTTACGCGGATGCGCGCCTTATGCGCTTGTTAAAGCTGGGTTCCGACGAGTGAACCAATTGCATAGGTGATGCCCATGGTCAAAAGCGAGACCGACAGGTTTCGGATGATGGCACGCATGGGCTTTGCTCCACCCAACTTAGCTCCAATCCAACCGGTTAGACCAAGCGAGAGAACAGTGGCTGCGATGGTCACTTGGATGCGCAAGTCAAGCCATGGGCCTGTAACGGCGATGAGTGGGAGTGAGCCACCGAGTGCGAAGGCAATAAACGACGATATTGCGGCTTGCGTTGGTGATACGTGATTTTCTGAGTCGATGCCGAATTCGGCTTCGGCGTGTGCCTTGAGGGCATCCTTAGCAGTTAGTTCTTTGGCAACCGTGGCCGCAGTATCGGGGGAGAGACCCTTTTGTTCGTAGAACCATGCAAGTTCGCGTAGTTCGAGCTCTGGATTCGCAGCCAGTTCTTCTCTCTCGATTGCGAGGGCTGCTTTTTCACTATCTTTCTGGGCGCTAACCGAGGCATATTCGCCACCGGCCATCGAGATCGATCCGGCGACCACCGCGGCTACACCGGCAATCAGAATCGCGGCGGAATCTGTGGTTGCTCCCGCTACACCGAGCACAAGACCAGAAGTGCTCATGATTCCATCATTTGCACCCAATACTCCGGCTCTAAGCCAGTTGAGACGTGCCGCCATCGCTGTTCGCTGAAACTCTTGCTTTGCAAAAAGAGCAACGTCTTGGTTGCTAATCTCTGGTTCAGGTGCAGACATGCGACTACTCAATCGCAAGATACCCGTTCTGCCTAGCAAGGCACGCCTAACCTGCCGATTAGTATTGAGGTCTTAGCAAACATAAAGGGCAAAAGATGGCTTTATCAGTCTCGTGTGATGGTTCTAACGTCGAAGTAGAACCAGGCGCTACCGGTTTCGACCTTTTCACCTCGAAAACTGTTGTGGCTATGCGGGTAAACGGTGAGCTGAAAGACCTCGCACACGCCGTTGCGGCTGGCGACAGCATCCTCTCTGTTGAAATCTCTTCACCCGATGGCCTGTCAATCTTGCGTCACTCAACCGCACACGTTTTGGCTCAAGCGGTGCAGGGCATCAACCCAGAAGCCAAGCTCGGCATTGGTCCTCCGATCAAAGATGGTTTTTACTATGACTTTGACGTGGCCGAAGCCTTCACGCCAGAAGACCTCAAGGCTCTCGAAAAGGCTATGGAGCGCATCATCCGCTCTGGTCAAAGGTTCGTGCGACGTGTAACTAACGAAGCAGATGCCGCCAAGGAGCTTGCCGCTGAGCCATACAAGCTCGAACTAATCTCACTCAAAGGCTCAGATCTGGGCGAGGGTGCGGCTGAGGTCGGAGCCGGTGAGTTGACCATCTATGACAACGTTGACCCACAATCGGGCGACGTTGTTTGGTTCGATCTGTGTCGCGGTCCACACCTTCCGAACACTCGGATGATCGGAAACGGTTTTGCGCTCATGCGCACTGCCGCGGCTTACTGGCGAGGATCGGAAAAGAACAAGCAGCTGCAGCGAGTTTATGGAACGGCGTGGCCAAGCAAAGAAGAGCTGCGCGCCCACCAACACCAGCTTGAAGAAGCAGCCAAGCGTGATCACCGCAGGCTTGGTGCCGAACTTGACCTGTTCTCATTCCCTGAAGAGATTGGTTCTGGACTAGCCGTCTTCCATCCAAAAGGTGGCATCATCCGTCGCACGATGGAGGATTACAGTCGCAAGCGCCACGAAGAATCTGGCTATGAGTTTGTCTATTCGCCGCACATCACCAAGGGCGGCCTTTTCGAGACGTCCGGTCACTTGCAATGGTATTCAGAAGGTATGTTTCCACCGATTCGCATCGACGAAGAGGTAGATGAAAACGGTGTGATTCGCAAGCAAGGCCAGGACTACTACCTGAAGCCAATGAACTGCCCTTATCACAACCTCATTTTCAAGTCGCAGGCCCGTTCTTATCGCGATTTGCCATTGCGCTTATTCGAGTTCGGAACCGTGTACCGCTACGAGAAGAGTGGTGTGCTACACGGTTTGACCCGCGCACGCGGCTTTGCTCAAGACGATGCCCATCTTTACGTCACGCTTCAAGACATGGAGAAAGAACTCACCGATGTTCTGAACTTCATTCTCGGTCTGCTTCGCGACTACGGCCTCGACGATTTCTACCTGGAACTGTCGACTAAAGAGGACGGCAACCCGAAGTTTGTTGGCGACCCAGAGATTTGGAAACTCGCCACGGCCACGCTTGAACGCGTTGCAACGGCGTCGGGGCTTGAGCTCGTGCCGGACCCGGGCGGCGCAGCTTTCTACGGCCCGAAGATTTCGGTGCAGGCAAGAGATGCAATCGGGCGAACCTGGCAGATGTCTACCGTACAGTTAGATTTCAACCTTCCCGAGAGGTTCGACCTCGAGTACACCGCAGCTGACGGGTCGAAGCAACGACCAGTCATGATTCACCGCGCCTTGTTTGGCTCAATCGAGCGATTCTTCGGCGTGCTCACTGAGCACTACGCGGGAATCTTCCCACCATGGTTGGCGCCAGTTCAGGTTGTTGGTATTCCAGTAGCAGATGAATTCAATGAGTACTTAGGTGCCGTTATCGAGCGCCTGCGTGCAAACGGCGTTCGAGCCCAACTCGACATTTCAGACGATCGCTTCCCAAAGAAGATCAGAACCCACACGAAAGACAAAGTTCCCTTCATGCTGATCGCCGGTGGCGACGACAGAGATGCAAACGCTGTGTCATTCCGCTATCGCGACGGCTCGCAAGAAAACAGTGTTGGCATCAATGAAGCGGTTGAGAAGATTCTGAATGCAATTCGCGACAAGGTGCAGGTTTAGTGGCACAGAACCTCGAGGATGCAGCCGATTTTGCTGCTGTTCCAGACGCTTTTCAGCGGCTATGGACGCCACATCGTCTGGTCTATATTCAACAGGGTCAACAGCCCGCCGATGATTCGTGCCCCTTTTGCATTGCGCCTTCGCTTGCGGACGAGCAGTCGCTAATCGTTAGACGTGGCGCCCACGCTTTTGTTTTGCTCAATCTGTTTCCTTACAACTCCGGGCACCTTCTCGTTTGCCCCTACCGACATGTTGATACCTATGACAAGGCGACGCTAGAAGAGGTAGCTGAGATAGCGCTATTGACTCAACAGGCAATGACAGCCCTGAAACGAAGTTCTGGAAACCACGGTTTTAACATCGGAATGAACCAAGGTGAGGTGGCGGGTGCGGGAATCGCGGCTCATTTGCACCAGCATGTTGTGCCGCGATGGAACAACGATTCAAATTTCTTTCCGATCATCGCCCAAACGAAAGCGTTACCTAAGTTGTTGGGCGAAGTTCGAACCGAAGTTGCTGCTGCCTGGCCCACAAACTGAGCAACATTTCGACTTTTTTCCCACGTGATTTCGCCAACTAAAAACTGCCAAGTTAGACTTATTGGCATGAGCGAATCTCAGAACAACAACGTAGCCACCACTCGTGTAAAGCGCGGCCTTGCCGAAATGCTTAAGGGCGGTGTCATCATGGATGTCGTCAATGTTGAGCAGGCCAAAATTGCCGAAGACGCCGGCGCGGTAGCCGTAATGGCGCTAGAGAGAGTCCCTGCGGACATCCGCGCTCAGGGCGGAGTGGCTCGCATGAGTGACCCAGACATGATCGACGAGATCATCAATGCCGTTTCGATTCCAGTAATGGCGAAGGCACGCATTGGTCACTTCGTTGAGGCGCAGATTCTTGAGGCGCTGAACGTTGACTACATCGATGAGTCCGAAGTTCTATCACCAGCCGATTATGTGAACCACATCGATAAGTGGAACTTCAAGGTTCCGTTCGTATGTGGAGCAACGAACCTTGGTGAAGCACTTCGCCGTATCACCGAAGGTGCTGCGATGATTCGTTCAAAAGGTGAAGCCGGCACCGGTGACGTTTCTGAGGCCACCAAGCACATTCGCACCATCGGTGGCGAGATTCGTGCCTTGTCAGCCAAAACCGACGATGAGCTATACGTTGCAGCCAAAGAACTGCAGGCCCCATACGACCTCGTAGTTGAAGTCGCTCGCTCCGGCAAGCTTCCGGTGGTCATGTTCACCGCTGGCGGTGTAGCAACCCCTGCCGACGCTGCGATGATGATGCAGCTCGGTGCGGACGGAGTGTTTGTTGGCTCTGGAATTTTTAAGTCTGGCGACCCTGTTGCGCGTGCCAAAGCCGTTGTGAAGGCTGTCACTTTCTACAACGACCCAACTGTTTTGGCTAGTGTTTCTCGCGGTCTAGGCGAGGCCATGGTCGGAATCAACGTCAACGACATTCCAGCTCCACATCGCTTGGCTGACCGCGGCTGGTAATGAAAACTATCGGCGTTCTCGCCTTTCAAGGGGATGTTCGCGAACACCTTGCCGCCGTTGAGGCTGCAGGGGCTCGGGCCATCGAGGTCAGAACTGGAGCTGAACTAGCGTCGATTGATGGGCTCATTCTGCCTGGGGGAGAGTCAACCACCATCAGCAAACTGGCGAGAATTTTCGAACTTTTTGACCCAATCAAAACCGCTATAGCTGCGGGCTTGCCAACTTTCGGTACTTGTGCCGGGCTGATCCTTCTTGCAGACCGCATTCTCGACGGCATCGAAGGTCAAGAGACGTTCGGCGGGCTAGATGTAACGGTAAGACGCAATGCATTCGGGCACCAGACCGAATCATTCGAAACTCAACTCTCGTTCAAGGGTATTGAGGGCGCCGATCTGGTTGCAGCGTTCATCCGTGCTCCTGTTATCGAGCAGGTTGGGCAAGGCGCTGAAGTTCTCGCAACTCTAGATTCAGGCGCCGTCGTTGCTGTGCGCCAGAAGTCGCTCCTCGGTATCAGTTTTCACCCCGAAGTCACCGATGAAGACCGAGTGCACAAGTACTTCATCGAATCCATGGTGAGCGCCTAAAGCTAGGCGCTCCTCGAGTTAGTAGACTTACAGCGAAACTAGAAATCACTGGGAGATTCGCATGTCTGGTCACTCCAAATGGGCCACAACCAAGCACAAGAAAGCCGTCATCGACGGTCGCCGCGCAAAACTTTTCGCAAAGCTGATTAAGAACATCGAAGTTGCGGCACGCCTCGGTGGCCCCGACCTCGACGGCAACCCGACACTCTATGACGCCGTTCAAAAGGGTAGAAAGTCTTCGCTTCCGAACGACAACATCGACCGCGCGATCAAGCGTGGCTCTGGCGTTGGTGCAGACTCAGTTGAATATCAAAACATCATGTATGAGGCCTATGGGCCGAACGGCGTGGCCCTCATGATCGAGTGTTTAACCGATAATAAAAACCGTGCAGCAGCGGATGTTCGCCTCGCACTAAGCCGCAACGGCGGAACACTTGCCGACCCAGGTTCTGTTGCCTATCAGTTCGCACGCAAGGGTGTCATCGTCGTACCCGCAGAGAACACCACCGAAGACGCTGTACTTGAAGCCGTGCTTGAATTCGCTGTCGATAACGTCGAAGACCGTGGAGAGCAGATTGTTGTAACGACCGACCCGAGTGAAATGGTTTCGGTGCGCCAAGCTCTTCAAAATGCCGGAATCGATTATGAGAGTGCCGACGTCGAGTTCGTAGCATCCATGGATGTTCAGGTAGACGCCGAAACTGCCCGAAAGGTGATCAAGATGATCGATTCACTTGAAGATTCAGATGAGGTTCAGAACGTTTATAGCAACTTCGACATGTCGGCCGAAGTTATGGCAGAACTCGAAAACGACTAAGTGACCGTAATCCTTGGGGTCGACCCGGGTCTTACCCGCTGTGGCATCGGTGTTATAAGCAAAGATGCCTCGCGCAAACTTTCGCTACTCTATGTGAGCGTTGCAACTACCAATGCAAGTGTCGAACTCGTTGATCGCATTGGCTCACTGAGCATCGAACTTGAAACTGCAATCGATCAGTACAAACCGGAACTGATTGCCATCGAACGCGTTTTTGCTCAGGCAAACCTTCGTTCTGTCATGGGGGTTGCGCAGATTAGCGGTGTTCTCTTGATGCTGGCCAGCCGTAAGAACATCCCCGTTGTTTTTCACACGCCTTCTGAAGTCAAATCTGCCGTCACCGGCAGCGGGCGCGCTGAGAAGGCACAGGTCGGAAATATGGTCGCCAAAATTCTCGGTCTAGCCGAAGTTCCAAAACCTGCCGATGCAGCGGATGCACTTGCTATCGCCATCACGGCCGCCTGGAAGAATTTCGACACCTCGCCCGCGAACAAGAGTCTCACGCCAGCCCAAGAGGCATGGGCGAAGGCTCAAGGCGTGGCTAGCCGAGTCAAACAGTCTAAGAAGTAGGCTGGTCTGGTGATCGCAACTATTTCTGGCCATGTTCAATCGACTCAGGCAAATTCGCTTGTGGTTGATTGCTCAGGCGTGGGTTACTCGATCAACGTCACACCTCAGACAGCATCTAGCGCAACTGTGGGGCAAAAAATTCTGCTACACACCAGGCTCATTGTTAGAGAAGATTCCATGACCCTTTACGGGTTCGAAGAGCCGGAGTCGGCAAACCTTTTCGACGCAGTTACAGGCGTTTCGGGAATTGGACCGAAATCAGGTCTAGCCATCATTGCAGCGCTATCACCTGAGCAAATATCTTCAGCCGTCGAAACAGAAAACGATGCCGTTTTCCGCTCGGTTCCAGGCATCGGTCCAAAGACCGCAAAACTCTTGGTTGTAAGCCTCGCTGGCAAGGTGCGTCCTCAAGGCGGAACAGAACGTTCGAACCTGGCAGACGAACTCATTTCAGCTCTAGTCGGTTTGGGTTATGCCGAGAAGATTGCGACTCCAGCGGTCAGAGAGGCTCTAGCCTCTTCGCAAGACAAACCTGCGGCACTACGAATTGCTCTTGCCATCATTTCTGGAAAGTCGTGACCGCACGGTGACTAACCTCGATGATGATTTCTCGCAAGACGTGGATTCTGCGTTTGAAGCATCTTTGCGCCCGCAGTCGCTTGCAGATTTCGTCGGTCAAGATTCTGTTCGGGATCAAATATCTCTGTTGGTGCAAGCGGCAAAGTTGCAGAATCGTGCACCTGAGCACATTCTGCTTGCCGGCCCTCCAGGCTTAGGCAAGACGACCCTCTCAATGATTATTGCGGGGGAGCGCGGAGTACCTTTGCGGCTCACCAGCGGTCCGACCATTCAGCACGCCGGTGACCTAGCCAGCATCCTCACGTCACTAACCCCCAATGAAGTTCTCTTCATTGACGAGATTCATCGAATGTCGCGCGCGGCCGAAGAAATGCTCTATTTGGCTATGGAAGATTTTCGAGTCGATGTAATGGTTGGCAAGGGAGCAGGCGCTAACTCCATTTCACTCGACATTGCACCCTTCACCTTAGTAGGTGCCACCACCAGATCGGGGATGCTGCCCAATCCGTTGCGCGATCGTTTCGGTTTCACGGCGCACCTCGATTTTTACGATGCTCGAGAGCTTTTGCAGATAGTTGTCAGATCTGCGATCAAGTTAGATGTGCGCTTAGACGCCGAGGCTGCGGCTGAAATCGCTTCTCGTTCTCGCGGCACGCCTCGAATTGCAAACAGACTACTCAAGCGAGTTCGAGACTACGCACTTGTTCATAACCATTCCAACGTGGGGTTAACTGTGGCGCGGGAAGCTCTGAAACTATATGGAATCGACGAGCTGGGTCTAGACCGTATTGACCGAACGGTTCTCGATTGCCTGGTCAATCGCTTCGGGGGTAAACCAGTCGGACTCAGCACCCTTGCTGTAGCCGTAGGCGAAGAGCAAGACACCATCGACGCTGTGGTCGAACCATACCTGATTCGACTTGGGCTAGTGATCAAGACACCTCGTGGGCGACAAGCCACTGCGGCCGCGATTAGGCACATAGGTAAAGACGTAACTCAAGGTTTATTCGGTTTTGACAACTTATAATCGTCTAGGTGTCTAACCCCTTCTGGGTTACCTCAAGTTAGGTTCTTAAATGGATTTTCTACTTCCAGTGCTGCTCATCGCGTTTATGGGTTTCATCCTTTACAACAGCTCCAGGCAGCGTAAGCGCCAAGCGGCTTTGATTGAGGCAGCCTCTGTTGTTGGCACCGAAGTGATGCTTGGCTCAGGAATCTACGGCACCATCACGGCTGTTGAGGGTGACCGAGTAACCCTCAAGTCTGGTAGCTCAACCCTGATCGTCGCCAAAGGCGCGATTATGCGCACCGTAAACGTCGCAGAACCGGCAGTAGCAGAGCTTGCCGCCACCGCCACACCAGCGAAGCCAGTAGCTAAAAAAGCCCCTGCAAAGCCGGCAGTAAAGAAGTCAGAGAAGTAAATGTCGTCAAACGGTCTTGTCAAGGCTTCGCGTAAGAGGCTAATCAACCTATTCCTTGTTCTTGTAGCCCTCGTGGGCGTAATTGCCTGGGCCGAGAACACCGGTCGTAACGCTTCATTCGCACCTCAATTGGCTCTTGACCTTCAGGGTGGTACCGAAATCATCCTCGCCCCAAGCCTCGCAGATGGCGCTGTACTTGAACAAGGCCAGCTCGAGCAAGCCGTTGAGATTATTCGTCAACGTGTCGACGCCACTGGTGTTAGCGAGTCCTCGATTCAGACTCAGGGCAGTGGCAACAATGCTGCGATCGTCGTATCGATTCCAGGCACACCAGATGAGAGCACGCTAAAGCTGATCAAGGCTAGCGCGCTTCTAGAGTTCCGCCCAGTCCTTGCGACCTCAATGGCGACGAATAGTGCTGTGGGTGGAGAAGACTCAAACGCATCCCCATCAGCCCCACCAGCATCCGCACCTCTAGCAACTAGCAGCGCTAAACCAAGCAGCGGAAGCGACCTCAACTGGGTTTCAAAGGAGATCCAGGCCGAGTACGACGCCCTGATTTGCCGCTCGAGTGCCGATAGCCTAGCCGCCGACTTCCGTGAGCCTGGACAGGTCGATGACCCAGCACTTCCATTGGTTACTTGTGATCGTGAAGGTGCTATCAAGTACATCCTCGGTCCAGTCGAAATTTCGGGTAGCCGCATCGAAGACGCTTCAGCCGCTGCGCGTACCACAAACACTGGTGCGGTTCTAAACGAGTGGGCTGTTTCACTCGACTTCGATGCTGAAGGAACCAAAGAGTTTGCAGCTGTCACCAAGCGTCTTTACCCCCTCACCGAACCGTTGAACCAGTTTGCTGTGACAATCGATGGCTACGTAATTACGGCACCGTCTACCAACGCTGTCATTACTAGCGGGCAAGCAGAAATCACTGGGTCATTCGATAAGACCAGCTCAAAAGAACTTGCTGATCAACTAAAGTACGGGTCGCTTCCTATCGGCTTCGAAGTACAGAGCCAATCCAACATCTCTGCGACTCTCGGAACGTCGCAGTTGTACAACGGATTGCTTGCCGGTCTGATCGGTCTGATCCTTGTGGTCATTTACTCGTTGTTCCAGTACCGTGCGCTTGCGCTGGTAACGATCGGTTCGCTAGTTGTAGCCGCCGTTCTCACCTACCTTGTGATTGCTGTTCTATCGTGGCGCCAGGGTTACCGACTTTCGCTCTCAGGCGTGGCGGGTCTTATCGTTGCGATCGGTGTTACCGCAGACTCCTTCATTGTCTATTTCGAGCGAGTTCGAGACGAACTGCGCGAAGGTCGACCACTCACCTCGGCCGTAGAGGTTGGCTGGTTGCGGGCAAGACGCACCATCCTGGTTTCTGACGCAGTTAACCTTCTTGCCGCCGGAACCCTCTACGTTCTAACAGTTGGAAACGTTAGAGGATTCGCGTTCACGCTCGGGCTGACGACTCTGATCGACCTAGCTGTGGTCTGGCTGTTCACGCACCCGTTGCTGCAGCTGTTGGCCCACACCAAGTTCTTCAGTAGCGGGCACAAGTGGTCTGGATTCGATGTGCAAAGCGCAGCCGTTTACCGCGGGCGCGGCGAGTTCAAAGTGTCTGCACTTGTCTCAGAGGGTAAGGCAAAGAAGGCTTCTGGTGAGGCTACTAGACGCCAGACCCTAGCTGAGCGCAAGGCCGCAAACGCAACCAGCCAGAAGGAAGTCGACTAATGGGACGTTTTTCAAAGTTCGGTAACTCGCTCTACACGGGTGAGCGCTCAATCGACTTCGTTGGCCGTAGAAAAATCTGGTACAGCATCGCAGCCGTAGTTCTGCTTCTGTCGGTTCTGCTGCCAGCACTTCGTGGCGGTTTTCACTTCGGCATCGAATTCAGGGGTGGTTCGGAATTTCGTGTGAGCCAAGCGGCTGACCAGGGTACCGATTTGGCGCTTTCGACCATTGAATCAGTGGATGCTGAGCTGAACCCGATCGTAACCACCGTCGGAACCGGTGACTTGCGCATTCAAACTGAGAAGCTCTCTGACGACGCGAGCGAGGTAGTTCGCACCGCTCTTGCAAAGGCCTATGGCGTTGACTCGGCAGATGTTTCTAGCTCGTTCATTGGTGCATCATGGGGCGAAGAAGTTACCGGCAAGGCCATTGCCGGCTTGCTTTGGTTTATGGCCCTAGCCGCTGTTCTAATGGCGCTTTACTTCAGAACGGTCAAGATGTCGATTGCAGCTATGGCTGCACTAGCACACGACCTTGTTGCCACAGCTGGAATCTACGGTGCGCTTGGCTTCGAAGTTACTCCAGCTGCAGTTATTGGATTTTTGACCATCCTTGGCTATTCGCTCTATGACACCGTTGTGGTCTTTGACAAGATCAGGGAAAACACCGAAGAAGTCGAATTCAGCGAAACCGCGACATTTAAGGAGCGCGTCAACTTGGCCGTCAACCAAACGTTGGTGCGTTCGATCAACACGACTATTGTGGCCGTCTTGCCAGTGGCAGCGATTCTGTTTATCGGTGCTTACTTCCTCGGGGCTGGAACGCTGAAAGACATTTCGCTCGCATTGTTCATCGGCATGCTTGTAGGCACCTACTCGACCATCTTCATTGCTGCGCCGCTCTATTCGCAGCTTCGTGAGGGAGAAAAGAAATTCACCAAAGCAGCTTCGAAAGTTGTTGCGGCGCGATAGTTCGCTTGCTTGACCTAAGCCCCTCTAGAGTTCATCTCCGAGGGGTTTAGGCTTTAAGTAGTTAGTAAAGAGGATGTTGCATGAGCGATTCTACGCAGACTGGGAGTATCGGTGCCCTTCGTAGCGGTCTCTCACGCTTATTCAGCCGGTCAACTGCTTACTCCGCCGAGGTTTCTGAGCTCCTCAAGGTAGTCAAGTCAAACCACCCTAAAGCTGATCTTTCACTAATTGAAAGAGCATTTGTTGCGGCGGATGTGGCTCACACTGGACAGCTTCGTAAGTCTGGTGAACCTTACATCACTCACCCTTTGGCGGTTGCCCGTATTCTTGCCGATCTCGGTATTGGGCCAGTAACCCTAGCCGCCGCCCTTCTTCACGACACAGTTGAGGACACCGAATACACCCTCGACCTACTTCGCGCAGATTTCGGCGACGAAGTGGCGATGCTTGTTGACGGTGTTACCAAGCTTGACAAAGTGAAGTTTGGTGACGCGGCTCAGGCTGAGACTGTACGCAAGATGGTTGTGGCGATGTCGCGCGACATCCGCGTTTTGGTTATAAAGCTCGCTGATCGTCTGCACAATGCTCGAACATGGGGCTTCGTTCCGGCTGAATCCGCTCGTCGCAAAGCGCAGGAGACCATAGAAATTTATGCTCCACTCGCGCATCGACTCGGTATCAGCACAATCAAGTCAGAGCTAGAAGACTTGAGCTTTGGCGTGTTGTACCCAAAGGTTTACGAAGAGATTGTCAATCTAGTTGGGCAACGGGCCCCGAAACGTGACGAATTCATTGATTCCGTTATCGGTTCAATCGAAGAAGACCTCAAAGAGATCAAAACTAAAGCGAAGGTCGACGGGCGGCCAAAGCAGTACTACAGCATCTACCAAAAAATGGTGGTACGCGGTCGAGAGTTTGACGACATCTATGACCTTGTAGGAATTCGAGTAATCGTAAACTCTGTTCGCGACTGTTACGCGGTCCTGGGAGCTATCCACTCGCGTTGGAATCCAGTGCCAGGCCGGTTCAAAGATTACATTGCCATGCCTAAGTTCAATCTTTACCAGTCTTTGCACACTACTGTGATCGGCCCTAAAGGCCGCCCTGTAGAAATTCAGATACGCACTCAAGAGATGCACCAACGAGCCGAGTTCGGTGTTGCTGCGCATTGGAAGTATAAAGAACTCGCCGGACGCACGGAGAACAATGAAGAGGACTTGGCCTGGGTCAAGCACCTCACCGATTGGCAAGAAGACACTCAAGACCCAAAGGAGTTCCTTGACTCACTTCGGTTTGAGATTGGCGCGAAAGAGGTTTACGTCTTTACGCCCAAGGGTAAGGTTATCGGCCTGCCGTTCAACGCAACCCCAGTTGATTTTGCCTACGCGGTGCACACAGAGGTCGGCCACCGAACTATGGGCGCGAAGGTAAATGGTCGTCTTGTTCCCCTAGAAACCGCACTGGTGTCTGGTGACGTCGTTGAGATATTCACTTCGAAGAGTGCTGAGGCAGCACCTAGCAAAGACTGGCTCAGTTTCGTAAAGTCGCCGCGAGCAAAGAGCAAAATCAAAGCTTGGTTCAGTGCTGAACGTCGCGATGATGCTATAGAACATGGCAAAGAGCTTCTCGCCAAGGCGATGCGCAAACAGAATCTGCCACTGCAACGATTGATGCACGGTGAAGATCTAGTTAAAGTCGCCGCCGAGCTAAAACTCGAAGGCGTCGAAGCCCTATACGCTGCTATTGGCGAAGGGCACAATTCTGCTCAAGCTGTAGTGGAGCGGTTGGTCTCCGCACTCCATGACGATGACGAGGATGCTGAGCCAGTCTTCACACTTCCAACTCGTTCCTCGGCTGATCGCGCGCGCGCCGATAACTCAGGCATTTTGGTTAGGGGAGACGCAGACGTCATGGCCAAATTGGCGCGTTGTTGCACACCCGTTCCGGGTGATGACATCGTTGGCTTTGTAACCCGCGGCAGCGGGGTTTCGGTTCACCGCACAGATTGTCGAAACGTTGTCGACCTTCAGCGTCAACCGGATCGAATGATGGATGTTGCCTGGTCAACCAGCGGTAAGAGCTTGTTCTTAGTGCACATTCAAATTGAGGCACTCGATCGCAGTGGGTTGCTATCAGATGTCACACGTGTGTTGTCAGAACACCATGTCAACATTCTCTCGGCCAGTGTGTCGACCCGTGCCGACAAGGTCGCCCTAAGCCGCTTCGTGTTCGAAATGGGAGATGCTGGCGTCATGGAGCACCTACTAAATGCTGTTCGACGAATCGATAACGTCTATGACGTCTACCGAGTAAAGAATGCGAACTAGGCAGAAGCCTTAACTACTTCGAGCCATGCCTTGCGGGCGTCAAGAGCCTGCTTGGCCGCGTCAATTTTGCGTGCATCCTTGGATGCTTGAGCGGCTAGCAACTCAGCCTCAAGCTTCACGATAGAGGCTTCGAGTTGTTCAAGAACCGAATTGGTGCGAGCCTTCGTTTCCGGGTCTGACTTGCGCCATTGTTCGCTTTCAAACTCGCGAACTTTCTTCTCGACTGTTTTGAGGCCATCTTCTAGGGTTCGAATGTCTTCTCTTGCGACCTTGCCGGCCTTTTCCCAACGCTTTTGGATGTCGGCCAGGGTGCGCTTGGCCTCGACCAGGTTCTTAGCAGGGTCTATCCTTTTCGCCTCTTCGAGAAGAGCGGTCTTGGCAGCCTTTGCAGCGGCAAAGTCGACGGCTAGCTCAGCATTCTTAGCGGCCTTTGCCTGATAAACAAGGTCACCCGCAGCTTTGAAACGCGTCCAAAGTGCATCGTCTTGCTTAGAGTTTGACCGTCCCGAAGCCTTCCAGGCATCCAAAAGTTTGCGGTATTCGACCGAGTTGTCATCTTTGGAGGTTGCAAGCTTCTCTGCTGCTTCTACAATGGCGACTTTCTTCGCCTTGGCCTCTTTGTTTGCGGCGTCTGCACCAGCGAAGAAGGCTCGTTTTGCGGACTCAAACTTCGTGCGAGCCGCGCTGAATCTCTTCCATAGAGCATCTGCCTCCGGCTTCGGTACACGAACACCATTTTTCTGCGCTGCTTGCCAAGAGTCAAACAGCGAAGCAAACTCTACGCTCGCCGTCTTCCAAATAGTTTTTGCAGAGTCTGCGTTTGCTAGCGCTTCTGCCTTTAGTACGAGCTGTTCACGCTTGGCCAACGCGTCTGCTGCAGCCGCAGCGTTGGCAAGTTTCTTTGCTTCACGAAGACCTTCGAAAGCGGGGACGAGAGCGTCGACGCGCGCCTGAAGAGCTGCTAGATCTCCGACAACATTTGCCCCAATGAGTTCGGCGCTGATTTTGCTGTGAGATTTCTCAACGCTTTCAATGTCTGCGCCAGAGGCGACGCGCTGTTCCAGAATGCGCACCTGTGTCGCTAGATCATCAAATTTACGCATGTAGAAAGCAAGAGCCTCTTCTGGCGATTTGCCTGGCATTTGACCAACTTTGCGGTCAACTCCGCCTTCAGTGATGAATACGTTGCCGTCACTGTCTGCGTGGCCGAATGGGGTTGTGGTCATTTGTTTCGTTCCTGTCGATTACTTGACTGAGAGGCTAGTTAGCACTGCTGGTGATACTGGTTTTCCATCTGAGGCTCCACCTTCGACACCCTGAGCGGCTACGCTCAAAACGCCTTGTAGCCCGTCGGTGAGGCGTCCGAATACCGTGTACCCGCCAACGGCGTCGCTCGGAATCATTGAGCTCGAATAGACGATGAAAAACTGAGATCCGTGACTGTTTGCGTCTCCGCCGCGTCTGGCCATAGCGAGAACTCCTGCACCGTAGTTGTTTTCTGCCGGGGCGTTCTCAATTGGCCCAAATTCGTAACCAGGACCACCAGCTCCGGTAGCGTCTGGGTCACCACATTGCAAAACATATATGCCTGCTGTTGTTAGCCTGTGACAGGTGATTCCCTCGTAGAAACCCGATTTGACAAGAGTGATGAAGTTCGCAGCTGCCTTTGGCGCGTTCTTACCATCGATAACGAAGTTCATTCATTTTCGTTTCATTCAGTGTCATTGAGCCAGTCCACTCGCGCCCTTCGGCAAGCGCTGCATCTGGAGCGTTGGCTGTCTGGCTTGGTGACGGCTTTGTAGACGGGGTCTGAGAAGGGGCTGCTGTCACGCTACCGGGACCGGCCGAGAAGTATGCGAACTGGGCAGCGACAGCTACAACAACCGCAATGATCGAAATGAGTACCGAATTGCGATTGTCTTTGCGGCGAGTGCTTCGAGTGTCGTTCTCGGCGATCGTCTTCACTTCGTAATTCTTAATGCGCTCGGCAGCTGCCTTCGAAAGCTTGTCTTGCTTGGCCAAAATTCCTCCGTCTTAGAACCTGAACAAGTCTATACAAGCGAAGGCACCAGACCATCAAGAGATAAAGTTCAAGTGTGGTGAACCGAGAGCGATTCCTTAGTCCAATGCCCCTCGCGGCACGTATGCGACCTGAGCGACTCGACGACGTATTAGGTCAGCAAAAGATACTCGGGGAGGGCACTCCGCTGCGCAGGTTAATCGAGTCTAAGGACTCTGGCTCGACAAGCCTGGTCTTGTGGGGGCCCCCGGGTGTTGGTAAAACAACGCTCGCGAGACTCATTGCCACCACAAGAGGTTCGAGCTTCAAGCAACTCAGCGCTATTTCCGCAGGAGTCAAGGAGGTGCGAGAAGTTGTCGAAGAGGCCAGAAAGAATGCCGTTTTCGGAACAAAAACCGTACTTTTCTTAGACGAGATCCATAGATTCTCAAAGTCTCAGCAAGATTCTCTTTTGCCGTCAGTAGAGTCAGGCGACATTCAGCTTGTCGCTGCGACCACCGAAAACCCATCCTTTGCCGTCATCCAACCACTCTTATCAAGATCCCTGACACTGAGTCTGTCTCCGCTTTCAGACGCCGAGATAGGTGACCTGATTGTTCTCGCCCTTGAAGATCCAAGAGGTTACGCGGGCGAAGCAACAATAGAGCCGGATGCTGCTAAAGCAATTGTTCGACGCAGCGGGGGCGATGCCAGACGAGCGCTCACAACACTTGAAAGCAGTGCGGCATGCGCTTACGAGAGAGACACCTCAGCAGAAATAGTCCAAATCTCCCTTGAAGACATCGAAACTTCGACGTCTCGAACCGCGAGTATTTATGACCGTGCGGGCGATTCCCATTACGACGTCATTTCGGCCTTCATCAAATCAGTGCGGGGTTCAGACGTTGACGCTGCGCTGTTCTACCTCGCACGAATGATCGATGGGGGAGAAGATCCCCAGTTCATCGCTAGAAGATTGATCATCTTGGCATCTGAAGACATTGGCTTAGCTGATCCTGAAGCATTGAACTTAGCCGTTTCGGCTGCACAAGCCGTTTCAATCATCGGCATGCCTGAGGGGCGCATTCCGCTTGCGCAAGTCACCATCTATTTGGCTCTAGCTCCAAAGTCAAATAGCGCATATCAAGCGATCAACAAGGCTCTTCAGATCGTTCGCGACAGCGGCGCAGCATCCGTGCCCTTGCACCTTCGTGGCACAGGCTATTCAGGAGCTACCGAACTCGGGCATGGTGTTGGCTACAAATATCCGCACGACTCTTCAGGTGCGGTTGCCGAACAGCAATACTTGCCAGAGGCGCTAGCGGATCAGAAACTCTACACACCTAAAACTCTCGGGCGAGAAGCAGAATTAGCGCCACTTTGGACTCGATTACGCAGAATAATCCGTGGAAAATAACTAGAACTTTGCAGTTCACGCCTGCTAAACTTTGTAAGTTGCCAACCTTAGTTTCTGATCGCGGCTGTGAGGAAACTAACAAGGTAGACACCTAATAGCCGGGGTGTCGTTGGCTTGAAGCATTGAGAGTCTCTAACTCAACGCATTTGACCGCTATAAACACTTTTTGAAAGGACCACGTGTCTAAGACATCACGTACCCGTAGCAAGACTCGTCTCTCGCGAGCTCTTGGACTAGCTCTAACCCCAAAGGCCGCCAAGTACCTTGAGAAGCGTCCATACGCTCCAGGCGAGCACGGGCGCACCAAGCGCAAGGCTGACAGCGACTACGCCGTTCGTCTACGCGAGAAGCAGCGTCTACGCGCCCAGTATGGAATTCGTGAGGCCCAGCTTCGCAACGTATTCCGTGAAGCAAAGCGTGCAGAGGGTCTTACCGGTGAAAACCTAGTTGAGCTTCTAGAGATGCGTCTTGACGCGCTTGTTCTTCGTGCAGGTTTTGCCCGAACCATTTCACAGGCACGCCAGATGGTAGTTCACCGCCACATTCTCGTGAACGGTGAGCGCATTGACCGTCCATCGTTCCGCGTGAAGCCAGGGCAGTTAGTTCACGTACACGCTAAGAGCGAAGGTATGGAGCCATTCCAGGTTGCAGCAGCCGGTGGCCACGTTGATGTCTTGCCACCAGTTCCTGGCTACCTTGACGTTCAGCTAGACAAGCTTCACGCAACCCTAGTTCGTCGACCAAAGCGCGCTGAGGTCCCTGTGACCTGTGAAGTTCAGCTTGTGGTTGAGTACTACGCTGCGAGATAGTTAGTACTCGAGGAGGCCTGATGAGCATCGGTGACATAGCGGCATTAATTGCTGCAATAGCATTTGCCGTTCTCGCGTTGGCTGCTGCCGTTCCATTGCTCAAGCTTGGACGCACGGTTGACGAACTCTCTAATTCCGTCAGAGAGTTGACAGATGGAGTAGAACCACTGCTCTCAGGCCTCAACGAGACCATCACTGAAACAAACAAGCAACTTGTTAAAATCGACAAAATCACTACCAATGTCGAAGAAGTAAGCCTCAATGTCGCATCTCTAAGTGCCGTCTTTACTCAGGCTGTTGGTGGACCTCTGATGAAACTTGCAGGTTTAGGTGTAAGCCTTTCTAAGTTATTCAAAGGGAAGAAATAGGTCGCAAAGATGAAGAAGATGTTTTGGCTAATAACCGGCGTTACTGCGGGCATTGTCATCGCTCGCAAGATTGAACAGAATCCAGCGGCAAAAGCTGTGGCAGAAGATCTCATCAAGAGCGGCAAAGAGCTAGCTGGCGCATTCATGGATGGCTTTGACGAGACTCACGCCGAGAATCCTGCAGTAGCTCCGAAAGTTTCTGCAGCCAAGCCCGCCGCCAAAAAGACAACTGTTAGAAAGTCAGCAGCGAAGTAACCATGAAGACCGCCGAAATCAAACGGCGTTGGCTTAGTTTCTTCGAAAGCAAAGGTCACACTGTCGTTCCATCCGCTTCGCTGATTAGCGAAGATCCGACTCTTCTATTCACAGTTGCAGGAATGGTTCCTTTCATTCCGTACATGAGCGGACTCGTGCCGTCGCCTTACAAAAGGGCCACCAGCGTACAAAAATGTGTGCGCACTCTAGACATTGAAGAGGTGGGTAAGACCACCCGCCACGGAACTTTCTTTCAGATGAACGGAAACTTCTCGTTTGGCGACTATTTCAAGAAAGAAGCCATTGCTTTTGCTTGGGAGTTTCTCACTTCTTCTCAGGCCTCAGGCGGTTTAGGTTTCGACCCTCAAGACCTTTGGGTCACCGTATACAAAGACGATGAAGAGTCGATTGGTATGTGGCGTGAAGTTGCCGACATTCCCCTCGAACGAATCCAAAAGCGGGGTATGGCCGACAACTTTTGGTCGACCGGTCAGCCGGGTCCATCTGGTCCGTGCAGCGAGATTTATTTTGACCGCGGCCCCGCCTACGGCCGCGAGGGTGGCCCTGAAGAAGACGAAGATCGTTACATCGAAATCTGGAACCTGGTCTTCATGCAATACGAGCGTGGAGCAGGCGGGGGCAAAGAGGATTATCCGATTCTTGGCGAGTTGCCCAAGAAGAACATCGATACGGGTATGGGGCTGGAGCGCGTTGCATTTCTCATGCAGGGTGTAGAGAACCTTTACGAAATCGACGAAGTAAGGCCGGTTCTAGACCTCGCTGCTCAGCTATCTGGCAAGACCTACGGTGCAAGTGTTGAAGATGATGTTCGTCTTCGTGTCGTGGCAGACCACGTTCGATCAGCTCTGATGTTGATTGGTGACGGAGTTACCCCTGCGAACGATGGTCGCGGTTATGTATTGCGCAGACTTCTGCGTCGCGTAGTTCGCTCGATGCGC
>JBEDEQ010000006.1:0-32577 GCA_041175645.1 Actinomycetota bacterium
TTCCACTCGAATTACTGAGGTGATTGACTCGACGGCTTCGCTGGCGGCGAGAGAGTTCACAACTGAAGATAGCGAGGCATCGGTGGCCTCGTGTGTTCCCACCATCAGACTAGCGGTTGGTGTCTTGCCCGGCTCGCTTGGGTTCACCGATTGCTCGACGGTTTCAACCGAAACGCCGTGGTCTGCAAAGATGTTTGCGATTTGAGCAAGCACACCCGGTTGGTCTTTAGCCTGAATGGTGATTTGGTAGCGAGTGTAAATGCGCTCGATCGGCAGCACCTCGAGGTTTGCGTGCACCGAGTCGGCCAAACCTGGGCCACCGGCCACGTGACGCTTGGCTGCTGAGACAAGGTCGCCGAGCACTGCGGAAGCGGTCTGAACGCCACCGGCACCCGCTCCATAGAACATAAGAGAACCGGCTGCCTCGGCCTCGACGAATACTGCATTGAATGCGCCGCGAACTGCGCCAAGTGGATGCTCGCGCGGAACTAGCGCAGGGTAAACGCGTGCGCTCACACCCTCTTCGCCCGAACCATCGGCATCGATGCGCTCAGCGATAGCCAAAAGCTTAATTACGTAGCCGTTTTCACGTGCAGCCGTGATCTGCTCTTTGGTTACCTTGGTGATTCCCTCGCGGTAAACGCGGTCGAGTGGAACCTCGGTGTGGAAGGCAAGGGCAGCGAGAATCGCGACCTTTTGTGCAGCGTCATAGCCCTCAACGTCGAGCGACGGGTCGGCCTCGAGGTAGCCAAGTTCGGTGGCCTCGGCCATTGCGGCTTCGAGAGTGAGCCCAGCAGTATCCATGCGGTCAAGAATGTAGTTGGTCGAGCCGTTGACGATACCCATGATGCGGGTTACCTTGTCGCCGGCCAACGACTCTCGAAGAGGGCGAATGATTGGAATCGCGGCCGCAACTGCAGCCTCGAAGTAGAGCTGAGCGCCAACCTGTTCGGCGGTCTCAAACAGTTCGGTGCCGTGCGTGGCAAGTAGCGCCTTGTTCGCGGTGATCACGTCTGAACCAGAGTTCAGCGCTTGCAAAATGTAGGTGCGGGCTGGCTCTAGCCCACCCATGACTTCGATGACGATGTCTGCTGCAACGATGAGCGACTCTGCGTCGGTGGTTAGTAGGTGCGCAGGGATGTCGGCCGAGCGCTTGCCGTTGATGTCGCGAACGGCCACGCCAATGAGCTCGAGTTCGGCACCAACGCGGGCCGCGAGTTCTGCTTTGTTCTCGAGCAGCAGTCGAGCAACCTGGGCTCCCACAGAGCCAGCGCCGAGAAGCGCAATTCGAAGCGGTCGATAGTCAATCACGGTTAATCCTTGCCGTTTTGCGTTAGTGAATTCAAAAGCTCTTGGTAGCGCAAATCGCGAGAGAACAAATCTGCCTCGGTTTCGCCACGCACAATCAATCGTGCCTGACCATTGCTGATTGCCACAACCGGTGGGCGGGTCAACATGTTGTAGTTACTCGAAAGCGAAGAGCAATAAGCGCCTGTTGCCGCCACCGCAACAATGTCGTTGTTGGCGACGTCAGAAGGCAGATAGTCATCGCGAACCACGATGTCACCGCTCTCACAGTGTTTGCCAACGACGCGAACCAACGATGGCTGAGCGCTACTCGATCTAGAAGCTAGGCGCACCGTGTAAGCAGCGTCATAGAGGCTAGGCCTGGCGTTGTCGCTCATGCCACCGTCGATGCTGACGTACTTGCGAACGACTCCTTCGCCCTCTTCGCTGAGCGCTACATCTTTGATGGTGCCAACGGTGTAGAGAGTCACACCGGTTGGGCCGACGATGATGCGGCCTGGCTCAAAGGCCAGCACCGGAACGTCAATGCCCAAAGCTGCACACTCGGCGGATACCCCATCAGCGATCTTCTGGGCGACTGATTCGATCGCCGGAGCGTCATCGGCGGTTGTGTAGTTGATTCCGAAACCGCCACCGAGGTTCAGCTCAGGTACTTCGCCAAACTTCAACAGCTCAGCTTGAATAGCGAGCAATCGTTTGGCGGCTTCGATGAAGCCTTCGGCCTCAAAAATCTGCGAACCGATGTGCGAGTGCAGACCGAGAAACTTGAGGTGCTTTTCGGCACGGATGCGCGCAACAAGTTCTGGCACCTCGGCACGCGCGATGCCGAACTTCTGGTCTTCGCGAGCGGTTGCAAGAAACTCGTGGGTGTGTGCGTGCACGCCGGCATTCACGCGCAGGCGCACAGGCTGCACGCGGCCCTGTGCCTGGGCGGTGGATGCGATGCGCTCAAGCTCGATCTCGCTGTCGATGACAATCGCGCCGACGCCGGCGGCAACCGCACGACCGATTTCGGCGAGTGACTTGTTGTTTCCGTGTAGGCCGATGCGAGCCGGCTCGACTCCCCCTGCTAGAGCGGCGGCAAGTTCACCACCCGATGCCACGTCTAGGTTCAACCCAAGCTCGGCGATCCAGCTGGCAACTTCGGTGGTGAGCAATGCTTTACCGGCGTAGTACACCTTGGCGCTGGTGCCGATTGATTCGGCAGCCGATGACAGTGCGTTCTTGACGCGGGTAGCTCGAGCGAAAAAGTCGTCTTGATCGATCACGTATAGCGGAGTGCCAAACTGCGCGCCAAGATCGGTAACGCCGATTCCGCCAATTTCAAACTCGCCGTGGTGCGAACGAGTCAGGTTCGCTGGCCAGAGTGCAGCATCCACGTGGTTTAGGTCTTTGGGCTGCTTTAGCCATTCGGGTGAGATCGTCATGGTTACATGCGCTCCGGGGCGCTGACGCCAAGCAGGTTCAGACCGTTGCGCAAGACCTGGCCAGCAGCATCGTTTAGCCACAATCTGGTGCGGTGGATGGTTTCAACCGGAGCATCACCCATCGGTGTAACGCGGCAGTTGTCGTACCAGCGGTGATAGGCACCGGCGACTTCTTCTAGATAACGAGCCACGCGGTGCGGTTCTTTGAACTCGGCGGCGGTGGCCATGACTCGCGGCAGCTCGATTAGCTTGGCGAGTAGCTCTTCTTCACTCACGTGGGTGAGCAGAGCCGGCTCAAACTCGCTGCGGTCAACGCCAAGCGAGGCTGCATTGTTGGCAACCTGCGCGGTTCGAGCGTGTGCATACTGAACATAGAAGACCGGGTTGTCGTTGGTCTTCTTTTCGAGCAGAGCCAAGTCGATGTCTAGTTGCGAGTTGATCGACGAACGAACCAGCGCGTAACGTGCTGCATCGACGCCAACGATTTCAACCAGGTCTTCCATGGTCACAACGGTTCCAGCACGCTTCGACATGCGAACCGGTTCGCCATCGCGCACTAGGTTGACCAACTGGCCAATCATGATTTCGAGGTTGACGCCGGGCTCGTCGCCGAAGGCTGCGCACATTGCCATCATTCGAGGCACGTATCCGTGGTGGTCGGCACCAAGCATGTAGATGCAGCGATCGAAACCTCGGCCACGCTTATCTAGGTAATAAGCCAAGTCACCGGCGATATAGGCGGCTTCGCCATCGCTCTTGATAATCACTCGGTCGCGGTCGTCGCCAAACTCGCTCGAACGCAACCAGGTAGCGCCGTCTTGTTCGAAAATGTGCCCGAGCTCACGCAAACGCGCGATTGCCTTCGTAACCGCACCTGATTCATAGAGCGAGTTTTCGTGAAAGAAGACATCGAAGTCAACGCCGAAGTCGTGCAAGGATGCTCTGATTTCGTCAAACATGAGGTCGACGCCAGCGGCTCTGAACGCTTCTTGAGCTTCTGCTTCTGGAAGGCTGAGAATATCTTCTGCGGTTTCGGCCAGCACGCGCGATGCGATCTGGTCGATGTATGCGCCGGCGTAGCCATCTTCTGGGGCATCTTGCTTGCGTGCCGCTGCCAAAAGGCTGCGAGCGAAGCGGTCAATCTGCGCACCGTGGTCGTTGAAGTAATACTCACGAGTCACCGATGCGCCCTGCGCCTGAAGAATGCGGGCGAGCGAGTCGCCAACCGCAGCCCAACGTGTGCCACCAATGTGAATCGGGCCGGTTGGGTTAGCCGAGACAAACTCTAGGTTCATGTTCAAACCAGAAAGGGCCGAACCAACACCGAAGGCGGCACCTTGTTCAACGATTTGCTTTGCGATTGCTCCAGCTGCTGCGGCGGAAACGGTGATGTTAATGAAGCCTGGCCCGGCGATGTCGACCTTTGAAATACCTTCGGTCTTGGCTAGCTCGGTAGCGATCTTTTCGGCAAGGGCTCTAGGGTTCTGACCAAAGCGGCCGGCGGCTTGCATGGCAATGTTGGTAGCCCAATCGCCGTGCTCACGGTTCTTTGGGCGCTCGATGACAACCTCGGTTGGCAAGTCTCCGGCAGGAAGGTCTCCGGCAGCCTGAAGCGTGCCGAGAATGCGCACGATAGCGGCAGAGAGTTCGGCAGGAGTCACGGTTCAACCTTCGAGATTTGTGTAGTTTCGGGGATCAACTGTGACCGCATCCGAGTCTCTTGAATTCTATCGCCAAGCCGGTCATGGCGATAGGTGAGGCCAGATAAAAAGAAGCGGCGAGCCAAATTGACCCGCCGCCTCTAAGTGTGAAGCTTTGCTACTTAACAGCACCCGCGGTTAGACCGCGAACAAAGTAACGCTGAAGTGCGAAGAACACGATTAGCGGAAGGGCCAGCGAGATAAACGAGCCGGCGGCAACCTCTTGCCAGCCTTCGCCATACTGACCGAGCATTCTGAGCAAGCGATAGGTCATTACCGACTTCTGCTCACCAACAAAGATGAAGGCGATTAGATAGTCGTTCCACACCCACAAGAACTGGAAGATCGCAAACGAAGCCAGTGCAGGCACTGACATCGGCATGACCAAGCGCCAGAAGATCTGGTAGTAGCTCGCACCATCAACACGTGCAGCTTCAATTAGCGAAACCGGTAACGACAACATGTAGTTTCGCAAAATGTAGATTGCCAACGGTAGTGCGAACGCGCAGTGAATGATCCAGGCGCTCGGATAGTTTCCGGTTAGCTGAATGCCGGTAGCTCGCTGGAATGCAACCATTCCGCGCAACACTGGAATCAGAGCTGACTGAAGCGGAATGATCATGAGCCCCACGAGAATCGCAAAGTAGATTTCGCGACCCTTGAACTCGATGAAGGTGAAGGCGAAGGCTGCGTTTGCGGCAACCAATAGAGGCAAAATAACTGCTGGGATGGTGACCACCAGAGTGTTCACCAGCGAATCAAGCATTCCAGTTTCAAGCGACTTTGAGTAGGCATCGATTGACCAGGCTTGATTCAGCGGGTCAATAAAGACATCCCACCACGGTGAGGTCTCTGCCTGATCACGACGACGCAGTGAGGTGATCAAGAGACCTACCGTCGGAATTGACCAAATGGCAGTCAAAAACAACAGGGCAAGCGTGCTTCCAATTTTGAACTTGCGGATTTTGTTCAGAACAGTTTTCATCGCATGGTCTCCTGGTGGCGCACGGTTCTAATCTGCAAGAACATCAGCGGGATGATCAGCACAAGCAAGATGGTGACCACGGCCGACGCCGGGCCAACGTTTGAGTTCTCGAAGAATTGTTTGTAGTACTCAAAAGCCAGAACGTTGGTGTTGAAGTTACCGCCGGTCATTGCCAAAACAATATCGAACACCTTCATGACCAAAATGAGGACGGTCACGAAGACCGACATGATGGTTGACCAGATTTGCGGCACGATAATTCTGAAGAATACTTGGGCACCATTGGCACCATCAATACGAGCGGCCTCGATGGTTTCTTCGGGCACGGCCTTGATACCAGCCGAAATAATGACCATAGAGTAACCAACCTGCAGCCACACGATGACTGCCATGAGCAAGAAGGTGTTCAGACGACCGGCATCGATCTGCAACCAAGGTTGCGATTCGAGTCCCAGAGCGCTCGCGATGCTGTTTAAGAGACCAATTTCGGGGCGACCCGGTGGCACATAAACATACATGTAAGCCCAGATCGTGGAAGCCGAGACAAAGCTGATGGTCATCGGCATAAAGATGAGCGACTTTAAAATTTTCTCGCGAGTGGGGCCAACTTGGTTGCCCAGAGTCGCGAATAAAACACCGAGCGATACCGTAACAGCAGGAACGACAGCAACCCACAAGAAATTGTTAAGCAAAATGCTGAGAAACTCGGCCGACGAGAAAAGATCTACAAAGTTTTGGATTCCGACAAACTTTTTGCCATCGTCGTCCATAAACGACCAGATGATGGTCTGAAACAGAGGCATGACAAGTACGAGGATGACCAGAACGGCTGCTGGAAGAAGAAACGATACCGACTTGAACTTGTCGGCGAGCTTCGCCGGAAGAATACTGACGAGCTTATCTAGCAGCCAGTAGAGGCCGTAGGTGGCACCGGCTCCGAGCAGTACGGCCATGATGCCAAAAAGAATGTCGCCCATTTGAACTCCGATTGGTGTGGGCTTTACAGCCAGTTGATGCGGGTGTGTCTTGTGTTGCTTGGTGGATCTATTTTAGGAAGACCACTGCCGGGGAGATTATCTCCCCGGCAGTGGCATCCACTTTGATTCTCAGCTACGAGAGCTGGGAGTCGATTTGGTTAGTACTTGCTGTCGATTCGAGCAGCAGCTTCTTCCCAAGTGATACGACCTGCAACGTAGTCGGTGCCGGCAGCCCAGAACTCAGCGTTTACTTCTGCTGGCATCTGGTCTGAACCGTCGAAGCCGAAGACTGACGCAGCAGCCATAGCTTCACCGATCTTGCGGTTTAGGGCGTTAGGGTAAAGCGCTGGGTCGAAGGTCTTGTGTGGCGAGATTGCACCGTTCGAGACCATCTTGGTTAGCACCTTGTCGCTGAAGATGAACTCAGCAACCTTGGCTACGTCAGCGTCAACGTGACCCTTGAACACAGCACCTAGGTCTCCACCACCGATAACACCGGCGTTGGCACCTTCAGGAGCAGGTAGTGGGAACACGTCTGCGTTGGTGTAGTCCTCAGCAGCAAGCTGTTCCTTGATGTTGTCAGGGAAGAAGCCGCTGATGAACGAGCCCTGGCGCAGCATGAAGCACTGGCCCTTCTCTTTTCCACCGGTCTCGAATAGAGGAGCAGTGTTACCGAATGAGTCAGAGGCCATTGCGACACCGCCACCGTTAACCTGACCCTCAGCGAGTAGACGCTTCGAAACTTCTTCAGCAGCCTTGGCTACCTCTGGGCTTGCGAAGTCAATGTCGCCTGCGATCCACTGTGCGTAAACGTCTGCACCGTGGAAGTCAAGAACGTACTGTTCCATCCAGTCGGTGAAGGCCCAGCCGGTGGCTCCACCAGACTCGATACCTGCACACCATGGGTAACCGGTGCCGTCAGCCTTGATCTGCTCTTCTAGAGCAACAAGTTCAGCATCGGTGGTAGGAACGGTGTAACCATTTGCAGCGAATGCAGATGGGTTGTAGAAGACTAGGGTCTTCATGTTGGCTGACACTGGAAGACCGTAGATCTTGCCGTCAACCTGAGCTAGGGTGTCCCAACCTGGAACTAGGGTCGAGGTCGCCTTGGTGACGTCGAATACCTCGTCTAGTGGTACTAGGTTGTCAACTAGACCCTTTAGACCACCTGGCTGTGGCCAAAGTGCGATGTCTGGCTCTTGACCAGCTTCGATCTTCACCTTGATGTCCGTGTCGAACGATGCAAGTGAAGTGAAGGTGATCTCGATGCCGTTAGCGTCACCGAACTCGGTTAGTGTCTCTTGAAATGCCTTTGCGTCAGCTTCACCATAGCCACCAAAAATGGAGACTTTGCCGTCGCCGGCAGGGGTCGATGGAGCACAGGCAGCCAGTCCGACGGTTGCGAGCGAAGCTGCAGCAGCAGCTGCGACTAGGCGCATACCCTTCTTCATGTGGTTTCCTTTCCTAAGAAAACGGCAGAGCTCTTGCAAAGCCGTCTGCGAAAAATCTATGGCACTTTGCAAGCGTTTTTAGTTGCGAAACGGGAACGTTACCGAAAAGTTGTAAACGCTTACAATTTTTACAAATCGGCCAGCTGCAGACAAATTTTTTACAACGACACCGGTGAGCCGGCGACTTTGGCGCAATCAGCCCTAACGGCGAACTAAACCCGCTTCTAGCGTTGCAGTAACCGGAATCGGGTCGCAGAGTTCGCCGACAAACTCGCCATCAACCTCGTTGACGAAACCGATCAAATACCAGCCATCTTTGCCCTTGATGATTCTGGCTGCATAAACCATCGGGTCAAGGAATGCGTTGGCGCGGTTGAAGTCGATTGCAGTCAGATCTGCATTCACGGCCAACGAGTAGGTGGCGTCTCGCTCACCAAACTCTGCCCTTCGCTCGGCGCTAAGTTCGCGCCAGCCGCAGCAGAAGACCAAGACCGGTACGCCATCGACGACCTCGAACTGAAAAACCTCGAGTTGGCCAAAACCCTGGCCCGGCGTCGAAAGCGGCGGTTGAACCGCCCAGTGCTTTAAATCAGCGGATGTCGCGTGCCCGAGCACACCGCGCGTTGCGGGGTCGCCGTGGTTGGCGCGAGCGGTGACCAGCATGTGCCAAGTCGATGGGTCGTTGTCGAAGCGAAAAACCCAGGGGTCCCGCCAGGCTTCATCATGCCAGATGCTTTTGTCGAGCTTTTCGTACCAGCGGGCGTCGGCCGAAACCATCGGCTCGCTCGAAAGTTTGGTCCACTCCATTAAGTCGGTTGAGGTTGCCGCTCCAACCGTCTGAACGTCTCCCCCGTCTTCGCGGCTGGTGCCGGTGTAGAACATCCACCAGAGACCATCGTCGTCTTGAATCACCGAGCCGGTCCAGGTGGTCCATGAGTCGAATGCCGGCGAGTCAGAAACGATCAGCGCGTCGCGAACCACAGTCCAGTTGGTGAGGTCGTCTGAGATGGCGTGGCCGACGATTGGGTGTCGGTGACGTCGCACCGGGTCGCCAAGCGCGCGGCTCGCGTGAAGGTAGAAGGCGTGATAGCGCTGGCCGTCAAAGGCATACCAAGAGTCCCAGATCCACTTGTCCTCGAGTCGAAGTGCCATGAGATTCTCCTTGGATGTTCTACCGCCGTGTTTGCCTAAAAGCCTAAGTGACGCCCGCTGGTAGGCTAAAACCAACCCTGGCCCCTATAGCTCAGGGGATAGAGCGTCGCTCTCCGGAGGCGAAAGCGCAGGTTCGAATCCTGCTAGGGGCGCATGTTCGGAATCGACTGGCTAGACCCTCACACGCTCATCCGTGACTACGGAAACATTGCCGTGTTCATCACGTGCGTCATCGTCTATGTAGAGACAGGGCTCTTGGTCGGCTTCTTCTTGCCAGGCGACTCGCTGCTTTTCTTAATCGGCCTTTTTCTGGCCACCCCAAACGCACCGATGCCACTTTGGCTCGCTTGCATATTGATTTCGACAAGCGCATGGCTGGGAGACCAAACTGGCTATTGGATAGGTCGCAAAGCTGGACCTGCCATTTTCAATAAACCCGACTCGCGATTTTTCTCGCACCGAAACGTCGAGGCCACCGGTCGCTTTTTCGCCAAGTACGGCTCTAAGGCGATCATCGTTGCTCACTTCGTTCCGATTATGCGCACCTTTGTTCCGGTAGCTGCCGGCGTGGGAAAAATGCCTTACGGCCAGTTTTTACGACTGAACATCGTCGCGGTAATTGTGTGGGGCTCCGGCGTTACATCGCTCGGCTATTTCTTAGGTGGAGTCCCCTTCGTGAACGAACATGTCGAGTTGGTCACGATGAGCTTTATCGTGATTTCGTTCATCCCCATTGCGATTGAGCTGGTCAAAGCGTGGCGCGAACGCCGCGCATCCAAGTAGCGGTTTTTGACACACGAGTTCAAAAACTCGGATGCTCGCTAGCGCGTTTTTAGGTAATCGATGAGTGTCGCCAGAGCCTGGGCTCGATGGCTAAGCGCGTTCTTAACTTCTGGTTCTAGCTCGGCAGCAGTGACCTCAAAGCCTTCTGGAATGAACACCGGGTCGTAGCCATGTCCGTGCTCGCCGCGCTCAGCGAAGGCAATGCTGCCCGGCCAATTGCCTGTGAAGCAGAGTTCTTCGGTCTCAGAAACTAGGGCGATAGTGCAAACGAACGCGGCCGATCGGTGAGCTGGGCTGATGTCGGCGAGTTGGCGCAGAAGTAGTTGGCGGTTTTGCACGTTGTCGCGGCCGCCCGCCCAGATCGCGGTGAAGATACCTGGCGAACCACCCAAAATGTCGACGCACAGACCCGAGTCGTCGGCGATTGCCGGCATACCGGTGTGTTCATAGGCGGCACGTGCCTTGATCAATGCGTTCTCGGCGAAGGTGATTCCGTTTTCAATCGGTTCTGGGCCGGTGTAGCCGATCAGGTCTAGGTTGGCGACGGCTGGCTGCAAAATGGCGCGCAACTCGGCGACCTTGCCTGCGTTGTGGGTGGCTAAAACAAACTTCACGCGCCCATGCTCCTTTTGATCGAGGCTCGGTTTACTTGCCGAGCGCGGCGGCCTGCATCGCGGTCAGTTCGGTAGTGCCCTTGAGTGCAAGGTCGAGCAGCTTGTTCAATTCGTCACGATCGAAAGCTTCGCCTTCGGCTGTTCCCTGAACTTCAACGAATTTGCCCGAGCCGGTGACGACTACGTTCATGTCGGTTTCGGCACGAACATCCTCGGTGTAAGCCAGGTCTAGATAAGGCTCGCCGCTGATGATGCCCACAGAAATGGCTGCGACAGAATCTTTTAGAACTTTTGCATTTGCTGGAATGTGCTTTTTCGACTTCGCCCACTCGATTGCGTCAACAAGCGCAACGTATGCACCGGTGATTGCCGCGGTGCGGGTGCCGCCGTCTGCCTGCAACACATCGCAGTCGATAACGATGGTGTTTTCACCGAGGGCTTTGACGTCGACAACAGCGCGAAGGCTGCGGCCGATCAGACGAGAGATTTCGTGGGTGCGGCCACCGACCTTGCCCTTCATTGACTCTCGGTCGCTACGGTCGTGAGTTGCACGAGGCAGCATTGCGTATTCGGCGGTGACCCAGCCCTCGCCCTTGCCAACTTTCCAACGAGGAACACCTGGAGTGAACGACGCGGTGCAGAGCACACGGGTTGCACCGAAGTGAATCAACACCGAGCCTTCTGGGTGGTCGCTCCAAGCGCGTTCGATTTTGATTTCGCGAAGGTCGTCAACCTGTCGGCCGTCTACTCTGGTCATTTTTGCCTCTCTTGGCGTTGTGAAAAATCTAAGCGGATGCTCTACCCGAGCTGCTCGACACTGGCAACCTCTGGCCCCAAGAACCTTCGCGCCAGTTTGCCGAACGAAGCTGCGTCGCCGGTGGCTTGAAAGCGAAGGGTTGGCGTTTGGTCAGAAGTGCGAAGCAAATCGTGAGCGACCAAGGTTCGGTAAACATCTTTGGCGGTTTCTTCTGCACTCGAAACCAAGGTGACGTTTTCGCCCATGACATACGAGATGGCACCGGTGAGCAGCGGGTAGTGAGTGCATCCGAGCACCAGGGTGTCCACTCCGGCGGCCTTGATTGGTGCGAGATATTCCTCGGCTGCGGCCATAAGGGCTGGGCCAGAGGTGACTCCACGCTCGACGAAATCAACAAACTTGGGGCAAGCCTCACTGGTGATCTCAAGATCCACCGCGGCTGCGAAGGCATCGTCGTAGGCACGTGATGTGACGGTGGCGTTTGTGCCAATGACTCCGATTTTGCGGTTTCGGGTCGAAGCGACGGCACGGCGAACGGCCGGCTGAATCACTTCAACCACTGGAATGCCTCGACCTTCGGTGTAGCGTTCGCGAGCATCGCGCAGCACTGCGGCCGAGGCTGAGTTACAGGCAATGACAAGAAGTTTTACGCCCTCATCGGCCAGGCGATCCATCACGCCGAGAGCCAGGTCGCGAACCTCTTGGATGCTCTTTGGGCCGTAAGGCGAATTGGCGGTATCGCCAACATAGACGATGCTCTCGTTCGGTAGCTGATCGATGATTGCGCGAGCCACGGTTAGCCCGCCGACTCCCGAGTCAAAGATTCCAATTGGTGCATCGTTCACGCGCTCAAGTCTATTCGCGTAACTTCTGAGCAGGTCATTTTGGGTTAGCGCTGCGCTGGTATTTCACTAGGCTTGAAGGCGTGTTGACCTCTTCTGCTCTGCTAACCGACCGCTACGAACTGACCATGCTTCAGGCCGCGCGGCACTCGGGCAAGGCCGACCGCCCATCGGTGTTCGAGGTTTTCTGCCGCTCACTACCGGGCGGCCGTCGGTACGGAGTGGTCGCTGGCACCGGGCGACTGCTCGAGCGCATCCGTGATTTCAGGTTTGACGAAGCAGAACTCGAGTACCTGCGCTCAAACCAAGTGGTCGACGCGGCCACCATCGACTGGCTAGCGAACTACAAATTCGAGGGCAACATTTGGGGCTACCGCGAGGGTGAACTCTACTTCGCCTACTCCCCCGTGCTCACTGTCGAGGCGACTTTCGAGCAGGCAGTTCTTCTTGAGACCATCATTCTCTCGGTCATGAACTTTGACTCGGCGGTGGCTTCGGCTGCCTCAAGAATGGTCAGTTCGGCCGGCGGCAGATTCTTGGCCGAAATGGGCGGGCGACGCACAAACGAGATTTCGGCAGTTGCCGCGGCAAGAGCTGCTTTCATCGCAGGTTTCGAGGCAACATCGAACCTTGAGGCAGGGCGCTCTTGGGGCATTCCAACCATGGGAACAGCGGCTCACGCCTTCACCCTTCTGCACGACACCGAAGAACAGGCGTTTCGTGCCCAGGTCGAAACCTTCGGCCCTGGCACCACCCTTTTGGTAGACACCTACGACACCGACCGTGCGGTTCGATTGGCAGTGGATGTTGCTGGCCCAGAGTTAGGCGCAGTGCGCATCGACTCAGGCGACCTAGGTGTTGAAGTTAGCCGCGTTCGAGCCCTGCTCGATTCACTTGGAGCAACCAAAACCAGGATCACCGTGACCAACGACCTGAACGAATACTCGATCGCGGCTTTGGCCGCAGCTCCCGTTGACAACTACGGCGTGGGTACCTCGGTGGTTACCGGCTCGGGTGTTCCAACCGCGAGCTTTGTCTACAAGTTGGTGGCATTCGAAGACGAAGGTGGCGACTGGGTCAGCGTGGCAAAGCGCTCGGTTCAAAAGGCCAACGTCGGTGGTCGAAAGTTTGCAATGCGCCGACACAACGACTCGGGCTTGGCGGTGGCCGAAATGCTGGCTCCTGGCGCGCATCCGGATGTAACCGCACTAGACCGTGAGTTGTTGGTTCCGCTGGTTGTAGAGGGTGAGCTGCAGAGCGAACACATGGGCATCGCCGGTGTGGCTAGCGCTAGGGCTCATCACGCCGAGGTCAAAAAAGCCTTGCCGCTTCAGGCGCTTCGTTTGATGCGCGGCGAACCGGGCATTCCAACTCAGTTCATTTAGTTACTTCGCGCCGCCGCCATCGCCGTCGGCTGGAGGTTCTGGGCGTAGCCCATCGTAAATTTCTTGGCACGTCGGGCAAACCGGAAACTTCTGTGGGTCACGCCCAGGCACCCAGACTTTGCCGCAGAGTGCGATGACGGGGGTTCCCATAACTGCCGATTCGACGATCTTCTCTTTGCGCACATAGTGCGCAAAACGCTCGTGGTCACCTGGCTCTATGTTTTGGGTCTGCTCTTCGACAAGCAGGCCGCCGCCGAACCCTCCCTCGACTTGGGTGTCGTCTAAACCTGGCATTTACTTCCTTGCTGCTTTGCGAACTGCTTCTGCGACATGAGTCGCGACATCCGGGTGAAAAACGCTCGGAATGATGTACGAAGCGTTCAATTCTTTCGCCTCTACGCAATCGGCCAGCGCACCGGCTGCTGCGAGAAGCATCTTCTCGGTAATTTTATGCGCACCGGCATCGAGCAAACCTCTGAAGAAACCAGGGAAGGCGAGCACGTTGTTGATTTGGTTCGGAAAGTCGCTTCGACCGGTAGCAACTACCGCGGCGTGCTTGGCCGCCTCGCCCGGCTCGATCTCTGGGTTTGGGTTGGCGAGCGCGAAAACAATCGCACCCTTAGCCATCGCTGCAATGTCTGTGGCGTCGAGCAGGTTCGCTGCTGAAACACCGATGAATACATCGGCTCCACGCACTGCCTCTTTTAGGGTTCCAACGAACTTTGCTGCGTTGGTGTTCTGTGAAACCCACTCGAGTGTTGAGCCCTCAGCAATGTCTGGCCTACCTTCGTAGACCACTCCCTGCTGGTCGGCAACCACGGCGTTCTTGAGCCCAGCAGCGAACAGCAGCTTGAGCACGGCCGTGCCCGCGGCGCCAGCGCCCGACATGACTAGTCGAACATCCTCGATGTTCTTGCCAACCACCTTGAGGGCGTTGCGAAGCGCGGCCACACACACGATCGCGGTGCCATGCTGGTCATCGTGAAAAACGGGGATGTCGAGCTCGGCGCGCAGTCTCTCTTCGATTTCGAAGCAACGCGGGGCCGAAATATCTTCTAGGTTGATGCCGGCGAAACCGGGTGAGATTGCCTTGACGGTACGTACGATTTCGTCAACGTCTTGGGTGTCGAGGCAAATCGGAAAGGCGTCAATCTCGGCGAAACGCTTGAACAGCGCGGCCTTACCCTCCATAACCGGCATCGCTGCGAGCGGGCCGATGTTGCCTAGGCCAAGCACTGCCGAGCCATCGGTGACGACGGCGATGGTATTGCGCTTGATGGTGAGGCGACGGGCATCGCTCGGGTCTTTGACGATTGCCTCACAAATGCGGGCGACGCCGGGGGTGTAAATGAGCGAAAGGTCGTCGCGGTTGCGAATCGGTAGTTTCGATTCGATGGTTAACTTGCCGCCGAGGTGGGCCAAGAAGGTGCGGTCAGAAACTTTGCCGACTACTACGCCTTCGAGAGCCTTGAGCTTGGCGACAATTTCTTCACCGTGATCTGAGTTGCGGGTAGCGCAGGTGAGGTCAACTCGAACGCGTTCTGAGTCTGAGTGGTTTACGTCGAGAGCGGTGACACTGCCGCCGGATGCTTCGATAACACTGGTGAGCTCTGACACCGCCGTCGCTTTCGCGGGCGCTTCAAGACGCATGGTTATGGAGTACTGAACGGACGGCGCTGTCGACATGGTTTTAGTCTGCCACGACCTAGGCCATTTCGTTAGCCTACGAACGAGATTGTTACTTGAGGTCGCCCAAATCGCCCAGAACCACGGTGATTTCGATCTTCTCAGCGCCTCGGGTCACCTCGAGGGTTGCGGACGCGCCAGCTGGTTCGGCTCTAACGGCAGCCGTTAGGTCTGCTGCAGTATCGATCTTGTACCCGTTGAAACTGGTGACGATGTCGCCCACCTTGAGTCCGGCCTTTTCACCAGGACCACCAGGTGTGAGCTCGCCCACAAGCGCGCCAGACGAGAATCCATCGGTCTCTTCACCGGCATTACCGACCATTGCACCGAGTAGCGCGTGGCTGGCTTTTCCGTCTTTCATCAGTTCTTCGGCGATGCGTTTAGCGATGTTCGAAGTAATGGCAAAACCAACACCGATACTGCCGCTCTGGCTAGACGCAGTTGTCGCGCCAGCGGTTGCAATCGCTACGTTGATGCCGATCAGCTGACCTTGGGCGTTGACCAATGCGCCGCCCGAGTTACCTGGGTTGATCGCCGCATCGGTTTGCAAGACTCGCAGGCTTACTGGCGCTGCGCCGGTGCCGTTCCACCACTGCAGGCTCGAGCCGTCTTCGCTGGTGTCAGAGCTTGCGACCTGAATGGTTCGGTTGAGAGCCGAGATAACGCCCGTGGTAACGCTGTTTTCCAGGCCTAGCGGCGCTCCTAGAGCAACCACCGAGTCACCCACGTTCACCTTTGATGAATCTGCCCACTCGATAGGAGTGAACGCGCCGGCTGCTGAGATTTTGATCACCGCAAGGTCATTGTTTGGGTCGGTTCCGACGATGTCTGCCGGGTAAATCTTGCCGTCAAGGGTTTTGACAGTGACCTTTGGATTAGCCGATGCGCCCGAAAGTGTTACCACGTGGGCGTTGGTGAGAATGTAGCCGTCTGCAGTCAAGAAGACGCCCGAGCCACTGCCGCCCTCGTTTGCCGAGCTCACCGAAATAGTTACCACCGATGGCAGGGCCTTTGAAGATGCGCCGGTTACCCAGTTCACAGAGTCGGTGTTGTTAACCACAACAGCTGCCGGAGCCGTGCTAAGCATGTACCCGCCGACACCGATCACTCCACCGACCACGCCGCTAACCAGAGAGGCGATTACCACAGTGCCGAGAACACCGAGAGAGGCTTTTTTCTGAGCCGGTGCCGCAGGCGGTGCCGGAAGCAAGATTGGAGTGTCAAACAAAAACTGTCTGTTCACCTGGTTCGATGAAATTGGTCCGTTTTGATCGGTCAATTGGCAACCCCTTCAGGTTTGTGTATGTCTAAACCAGACTCTTACACCTCAACCTGAATAGTTTATGAAAACATCCTGAGAGTTAGTTTGAAACCATCAGCACCCCACAGCACTCGGATGCTCGAGGCAAGTTTTACCGACCAGAACAGCCACCCCGCCGAGGCTCGGCATTTCGTTGGTGACAAGTATCTCGACCGAGGGAGCGACTCTGGTTACTTGAAACGGAATCGTGAACCACCGACCACTCGGCAAAACCTTCACCTCGCTTTGGTAGGTAACGCTCATGCGCACGGTGTAGCGGCCGGTGTTCTTGTAGCGATGGCGCACCTGCGATCTCGTTGAGACGCTCGCGTCACCGGTTGTCCAGCGGTAGGCAACCGGTGTGAATCTGAGCATGGTGGGCTTGCCGAGCAACAAAGCTAGGTGCTGGTGACGAGTGGCAGTTGAGGCGAGCAGCACTTGCACACCCGGTTTGATCGATTGGTAAACGTTGCTCTTTATGGTTGGTCGATCTGGAGTGGCCGAGAAAAACCTGCGCTGCGGCACGGTTACCTTGGTGGACTTGAGTGCAGTCGAAACCCGGCCACCCGCGGAACCCGAGCCCTGGGCTGGAGGCCCGACCGAGGTAGTTTGACTTGTCACGAGCCAACTGGCACAAACGGTGACCGTGTCACCGGTCTTGAGTGAACTTAGCTTTAGGCTTTGCGCCGTGCCGGCATCCATGTTGCATTTTGGGGCAGCCGCCCGAGCCGGGCCCGACAGCGAGAGAGAGCAGGCAATCAGGCCACCTGCCAAGACAATCCTGAAAACCCTGTGCGCAAAATTCATGCGTAAGTAGTAGGTCGCGTCATGCGTGAAGAATAGGCCGATTCGCCTGAGTGCGATTGAGTTATTCACAAAGCCCGTTAACGCACAAAAACCCAGTCAAACTGACTGGGTTTTTGTTACTGGTTGCGGGGGCAGGATTTGAACCTACGACCTCCGGGTTATGAGCCCGGCGAGCTACCGAACTGCTCCACCCCGCGGCGAACCTCCACTCTAACACGAAAGGAAGGCTCACCCCAAACTGGGTTGAACAGCCGGCAGCCGCGAACTACTTGTTGGCCAGAATCGCTGCCTCGATAGCCGCTTGCAAGGCCTTGTCGGCTTCACCGTATGCAGTCCAGTCGCCGGCCTTCATGGCGGCAACCTTGGCTGCGAAGGCATCTTTGGCTGCTTGAAGTGCCTTGGCTACCGCTGGGTTGGCGTTGCCTGGGTCAACAGGGTTTACCGGATCGACAGGGTCAACGACTCCAGCATCGCCACCGAAGAGAGCGTTCAAAGCACCATCGAGGGTGTCTTCGAAGGCGATCTTGTCACCGAAAGAAACAAGGATCTTCTTGAGCAACGGGAACGAGGTTTCTCCAGTCGACTGAACGTATACCGGCTGCACATAAAGCAGACCGCCACCAACCGGAAGGGTTAGCAGGTTACCGTTCAGAACCTTGGTTGAGCCTTGACGAAGCAGGTTGAGCAACTTCGAAACCTCAGGGTCAACCGAGAACGAGTTCTGCACCTGACCCGGGCCAGGCACGATTGTCGTTCGAGGCAGGGTTAGCAGGCGGAGTTTTCCGAAGTCTTCAGAAACCTGACCAGCTTTGTTACCAGCATCCGAGTTGGCGACCAGATAGCCCGTCAAAACATTTCGACTCGACTCACCGGTGGATCTTGGAATGAAGGTCGAGTAGACCGAGTAGGCCGGAGCCTTGGTTCCAGGAACCTTCATGGTCAAGAAATACGGTGGCTGCTCGAGCTTGGTGTCGCTTACCGGATCGTTTGGAGTCATCCAAGCGTCCTGCTGCGAATAGAACGAACCAGCGTCGTTCACGTGATACTGACCGAGAATCGAACGCTGCACCTTGAACAGGTCGGCTGGGTAGCGAACCTGACTCATTAGCGCGCCAGACATTTCTGAAACTGGAAGCACGGTGCCTGGGTAAACCTTCTGCCAGGTTTGCAGGATTGGGTCTTTGTCATCCCACGCGTACAACTTCACCGAACCGTCGTAGGCATCAACAGTTGCCTTTACCGAGTTGCGAATGTAGTTGATGTCTGGGTTGCCGGTGGTGTACTCACCCGAAGAATCGGCGATGGCGTCATCGAATGACTCGGAGCGTGAGTAAGGGTATTGGTTCGAGGTGGTGTAACCATCGACAATCCACACCACGCGACCGTCAACAACAGCAGGGTAGGTGTCGGAGTCGAGGGTCAGGTACGGAGCCACAGCTGCGATGCGATCGATTGGGTTTCGGTCGTAAAGAATCTGTGAAGCGTCGGTGATTGCATCAGAAAGAAGAATCTGCTCACTCTGGAACTTGAGCGCATAGGCGACTCGAGCAAGCAAGTTGTTCAACTTAGGCCCACCGTTGCCCTCGAAGGTCGTGTAGGTCTGCTCTGCGCCGTCAGCGCCACCCGGGTAGTCGAGTTCACGAGGCTTTCCAGCGTCGGTAGCCCCAACGATCGAGTATGGAGGTGAGTTTTCGCCGAAGTAAATGCGTGGCTCAAACTTACCGAGCGCACCTTCAGACGGGATGCTCGCCTGCAAGAAAACCGGCTGACCGTCAAGCGAACCCTGGTTACCATAGGCGGCTACCAGACCGTATCCGTGGGTGTAAACGACAACGTTGTTGTACCAGCTCTGAGAGTCGCCGAGACCTGATTGGTTCAGTTCACGCACGGCTAGAACGGTGTCTTGGGTTTTGCCATCAATGGTGTAACGGCTCACATCGAGGTGGTCGGCGAAGCCGTAGTACTGCTTGATCTGCTCAAGCTGACGGAACGAAGGTGAGACAAGGTAAGGGTCGATAATTCGAATGTTTGCAGTGGTCTCTGCATCTTTACGAAGGGCACCCTGAGTTGCAGTTGTCTTAGCGTCGTATTCGATCTTTTCGATGTTCTCTAGACCATACGCCTTGATCGTGGCTTCGATGTTGCGCTGAATGTACGGCGCTTCTAGGGTTCGTTCGTTTGGAACCACCTGGAAGTTTTGCACGAGCCATGGGTAGAGCGAGCCGAGAATCAGTGAAGACACGATCATGAGCGCGGTGCCGATCAGCGGCAGCTTCCAGCGACCGATGAACGCTGCAACTAGGAATAGCACTGCCACGAGCGCTGCGATTCCAGCCAGAATTTGAAGACCAGGGATGGTGGCATTCACGTCGGCGAAAGTCGCACCGGTGTAGAGGCCAGATGGGCTGGTCAGGGTCGAGTACTGGTCGAGCCAAAGGCTGACTCCCTGGCTGGCCAAGAACAGCGCAGCAGTGATTCCAACTTGGATGCGCGCTGCTCGAGTCATGCTCGAGTCGCGGCCGCGGAACTTGATGCCACCGTTGACCAGGTGAACCAAAGCCGACACAACCGCAGCAAAGAAGAGCGCGGTCGAGATGAAGGCGACCGCCGAAGTCAGGAATGGTAGCTGGAACAGATAGAACGAAACATCCAACTTGAATTGGGCATCGTCTTCAGGGGTCGGAACGCCGTTGACGAACAGGAGCGCCTGCTCCCAGCGCGATGACGCAGCCACTCCGGCCAGCACGGCCAAGATGCCCGGAATGCCGATTAGCACCACCTTGCGAAGCTGGTTGAGTAGCTCGCGGTATTGACCAAATGGGTCGCGGTCATCAGCGGTGCGAGCGTAAATTGGTCGGGTTTTGAAGGCCAGCCAGATGGCAAGACCAACCACGATACCCATGGTGAGAGCACCGATGGCGAACATCGCCACCTTCGCCCAGAGTTGGGTGAAGAGCACGCTCGAATAGCCGAGCTGCTCGAACCACAAGAGGTCGGTGTAGAAGCCCGCGCTCGAAACTAGCGCGAAGCCGATGGCGACGACAATGAGGGTGGCAACTCTGGCTGGGGTGAAGCCTCTAGGTGCACTAACTCTCGTGGTCTGCGTCATTTTTCTCCTTGGATACTGGTGTTGCTGTTTTGGCTTTGGCTGAGGTTATTTGGTGGCTGGGCAATTCAAGGTCGGCGAGATAGGCGTGCCATCGCGAACGTCTGACAAAAAGTCGAGAGCATCGTCGAGAGTCTCAACCGCTCTAGCTTTCAAACCCGCAGGCACGTTTCCAACCATTTCGTCACAGTTAGTCATTGGGCCGATGAAATACTCGGCTCCAGCTTTCTTGGCGGCGATCATTTTTAGCCTGATTCCACCAATTGGTCCAACCGAACCATCAGGTGCGATTGTTCCCGTGCCGGCCACATATTTGCCACCGTTTAGAGCCCCCGGTGACAACAGGTCGATGATGCTAAGCGAGAACATGAGGCCGCCAGAAGGTCCGGTCACATCGCCGAGGTCGATCTTGACGCTGAGCGGAAATTCGTAACGATAGCCGACAAAAATGCCGACTCGGTACTTGCCGTCGGTATCTAGCACCGGAGTAATCGAAACGGTTTTCTCTTTGCCTTCGCGCAGCACCTTGATATCGACCGCCTTGCCGCCAGAGTCAGCGATGACGTTGGTGATGTCTTCGTACCACTTCACCTCAACTTCGTTGACAGAGAGAATCTGGTCGTCAACTTTGAGTTTGCCGAAACTTGGGCCGTCTTTCTTAATCGAATCGATGGCAACCACAGAGTCAACCTTGTAGCCCTGGTTGCGAAGTGCAACCGCAACCGCATCGCGCTGCGAATCGAGCATCATTTGAGTAGTTTCGGCTTTTTGCTCTTCTTTGGTTACGCCGACCGGATAAATCTTGCTGTATTCGACCACTTCGTTTTCGGGTGAGAGCTGCGCCCAGAAAACTTCAAACCATGACGGTAACGCACCGGGCCCACCTCGAGTTTGCACTGTGAGCACATCGAAGTTTCCTTCGCCCTCGTAGGTCTTTGCTCCGTCGATGCTGATGATGTCGCGGCCATCCATGGTGGCCAGCGCGTTGAAGGTTGGGCCGGGCATCTCGATCACGTATGGCGCTGGTGAGGCCAGTGCCGCCACAACACCTAGAACTCCTAGAAAGACAAGCGATCTGCGAACGATTCGGCGAACTGAGGCGCGCCAGGCTTCACGTGCTTGCTGTGAACGCACAGCCAAGCTTGCTTCCCATTCTTGGTCGCCAATCATGCCGATATTCCTCCTGCTCTAAAGCCTAGGTGCATGAAACTTGGATGCTCCGCGCAAGGCCAAGGCTGGGTGACGCTTAGGGCGAACAGGGCCAAAAACCCTGCGGTTTCGGGGGTGGATTTCGCGTGGCGGGTTTAACCTAAAGGCGAGGTGTGCAAGTGAACGAAAATCCAAATGGCATGAACCCTGATGACTTCAGTGAGTTTTTGCGCGAGTTTTTGTCGAAGCAAAACGGCATCGACCCAGAGGCTTTGGCCAAGGCCGCCGGCATACCAAACGACCCCAAAGCCTTAGAGCAGATGTTGAAAAACTTCTCGGCAGCGATGACGGCCAACGCCGAAGGCGGCAACGGCGGGGTCAACTGGAAACTTGCACTCGATCAGGCGAAGTCGCTAGCAGCATCCGGTTCAAAGGCAATTGCCGATGTCGACCGTCGAAGCATTGCCGATGCAGTGCAGATCGGAACTCTCTGGCTCGACGCCGTGACTACGGTTGGTTCGCTAACCACCGAACCCAAGCTGCTAACCCGTGAACTTTGGGTGGCCGACTCGATTTCACTCTTTCAAGAACTCAGCCAGCCGGTCGCCGAACGCATGGCAACTGCGCTCAGCCAAACCATGCAGCAGAACCTGCCCGAAGAACTCGACGGCATGATGGCCGGTGCGGGAGCCTTCATGAAAGCCGCGGGCGGTGCGATGTTTGCCATGCAACTCGGGCAAGCACTCGGCAAACTTTCGCAGAACGTGATGAGCGGCAGCGATGTTGGATTGCCGATTTTTCAGGAGCGAGCAGCCTTTGTGCCGCAGAATCTTTCTGCCTTCATCGCAGAACTAGAACTCGCTCCAGACCAGGCCACGATTTTTCTTGCCATTCGCGAAATGGCTTTTGCCCGACTGTTCAAAAACAGTCGTTGGCTTCGAGATTCGGTAGTTGCTCAAATCTCGACCTACGCGAGCGAGATCAGCATCGACACAGATGGCCTTCGCGAGCTAGCCGAGGGAGCTGACCTCAACGACCCAGAGCAGCTGCGCGCCGCACTAGAGTCTGGCGCGTTGATCGCCAAGCGAACCGAAGAGCAAGAGCGTGCTCTCGCGTCAATCGAAACCCTGCTCGCCTTGATCGAGGGTTGGGTAGAAGTTGTGACAGAAGAGGCCACAAAGCTGTTGCCAACAGCAGGGGCGATTTCTGAAGCCGTTAGGCGGCGACGAGCAGCCGGAGGGCCCGCCGAACTTACCTTTGGAACCCTGGTCGGTCTCGAACTTCGCCCACGCCGCATTCGCGAAGCAGCGGCTCTTTGGCGCGAGGTCACCAGCGCGGTTGGAGTTCAAAAGCGTGACGACCTCTGGAACCACCCAGATCTTCTACCGGCCAGTGAAGAAGTTGACTCCCCCGGTCTGCTGCTCGCGCGAATCAACCTTTTTGGTTCGGGCGATGCCATGGATGAAGCGCTCAAGAAATGGCTCGGCGAATAGACAAAGCCAACCCTTGGGGCTAAAGCGAGTTCGGTGCCTGTCAGCCTGTCAGCCTGTCGTACGGTCAGCCTGTGAATAGTTTCTGCGACAACTTGCTATTTGTCGCAAACTCTTGCGGTGGTCATCAAGATAAATCCGGCACGGGTGCCAGTGTGGCGAAGTCCCACTAGCTTGCAGCTTGGGTTGGGCAACACTTCTATTCGACTCGATAACCTAACCAACCCCCAGGAACAACTGCTGCAGTTGCTCTATCGAGGTGTGGCCGACGCAGCGATCGACGACGTGGCGCGCGATGTCGGTGCATCCAAGTCAGAAACAGCCGCACTCGTCGCTCGAGTTGCCCCGGCGCTGATTCAAGTCGAAGAAACTAACCTCAAACGCACGCACGAGCAGAGATCCCCCGACCCATTCATCGCTCAGGCATTCGCCGAAATAATTCGCGCCAGCTTTTCGACCGATCGCGACGGGGCTCTGGTGCTGGCGAATCGTGCCAGCAAACGCGTTTTCATCAATGAGCTGAACCGAGTTGGGCTGTTGCTGCTGCAAGCCCTGGCCACGGCAGGTATAGGTGAAATCTGCACCGAAGACCGAAGTCTTGTTACGACCTCTGATGTTGGTGCGCTCGGATACTCGCAGGCCGACATCGGGCGCACCAGAGTCGAGGCGGCTGCCGCATTGTTGGCACGGTCTCAACAACCAGCCAAACTGAGCCTGGCTCGAACATCAGATTTTGTGGTGATGATCGCAAACCACCTAGTGTCTAGTGAGGCAACGCCTGCGGTCGGCCAAAAGCAAATTCCGCGCCTGATGGTCGAGTTGAGTTTTGACCAATCGCGCATTTCGCCGGTGCTGATCGCAGGTGTGACCTCGTGCCTCGATTGCCGAATCACGAGCGAACTTGATGCCGATGAAGGTTGGGCGGCGATGATGACGCAATTGAAGTTTCGAACCGAGCGGCTAGATGATTCGCAGACGGCTTTGCTTTGCGCGGGGCTTTCCCTAGAGAGAACCTTGAGTTGGGTCGACTCTGGCGCAATAGGCGACAACCAATCGACGGTGATCGACCATAGAACCGGAAGGCTGAGGCATGAGGTGTGGCAGATCGATCCCGAATGCCATTGCCAGAGCACAGCTGTTTGATTCGACTAAGCGGTGACCAGCTTCAAGAAACGTGATGGTTCACGCTTGCGGCCACCCGGCACGTCAGCGCTCGGGTATGAAAGCGAGAGTTGCTTTCGGGCGGCTCTTCGGCGATTTCGGCTTCGGTCTTGGCGTAGCCGATCGGAAGATAGCCGTCGGTAAGGCCGGCCAAGTAGACGACATCCCATTCAAGGCCTTTTGCCGAGTGCATGGTGGCGAGGGTGACGGCCGCCTTTACCGGCTCGTGCTGGGAACGCACGCGCTCTTCGAGTTCCTTCGAAAAATCTGCCAGCGTAAGCTCTTCGACTTGCTCTTCGAGAATTTGCATGAGCGCGTTGAGAGCCTCCCAACGCTCGTAGGCTGCTCCACGTTCTACGGGAGCGGTCGTGGTCCAGCCGAGCGAACGCAAAACCTTCGACACAGCTTCAAAACTCGGGGCATCTGGCGAGCTGAGCGCCTCGACTCTGAACGCCGCAAGGGCTTGCTGAACATCCTGGCGGCTGAAATAACGCTCGCCGCCGCGCACCTGGTAATCGATGCCAAGTGCCGAAAGCGCATGTTCGATTGGCTCAGCTTGACCATTCACACGATAGAGCACGGCAATTTCGGCGGGGCTGATGCCCTGCTCGAGTCGGTCTGAAATCGATTTGGCGATTGCCTTCGCCTCATCGGCCAAAGAATCAAATACGCGGATGATCGGTGCAGTGCCGAGCGCACCCTGCGAGACGAGCGGGCTCATGTCGGTTGCATCGCGCGTGAGCTTGTTAGCGAAAGAAACGATTTCTTGGGTCGATCGATAGTTTCGCGTGAGCGAAACCACCGTTGCCGAATCGTAGCGATTTGCGAAGTTGTGAAGGTATTCGCTGGTGGCACCCGTGAACGAGTAGATGGTTTGGTTTGGGTCGCCAACCACGCAAAGGTCTTGGTGATCGCCTAGCCAGAGGTCGAGCAGTTCGTGCTGCAGCGGCGAAATGTCTTGGTATTCGTCAACCGTGAAAAAGCGGTATTGCTGCTGAACATGCGCTAGCGCTCGGGGTTCAGCACGCAACATTCCGAGAGTCAGAATCAGAACGTCTTCCCAGTCGAGTCGATTCGATGCAATCTTGGTCTCTTCGTAACCGCGCTGCAGTTGAACCAGCACTTCGGCACTGAGACCGGCCACCTTGGGTCTACTGGTTGCGAGTTTTTCGTAATCATCGAGCGAAAGCATCGAGAACTTGCGCCATTCGATCTCGGCAGCGATGTCTCGAATGGCTGCGGTGTCGAATTTGAGTTTCAGCGAATCGGCGACCTGAAAAATGAGCTTGGCCTTCGACTCAATAACCGAAGGCGCTGGGATGCCCGCAAACTGTGGCCAGAAATACTGAAGTTGCGCAAGTGCGGCTGCGTGAAATGTCTTTACCGAGACTCCTGTTATGCCGAGCTGACGAAGCCTGGCGCGTAGTTCGCCAGCTGCTCGGTTTGTATAGGTGAGAGCCAGAATTCGGTTGGCAGCAAAATACCCCTTGGCAATTCCGTAGGCGATTCGATGGGTGACCGTTCGGGTCTTTCCAGTGCCCGCTCCGGCCAGAATGCAGGTCGGCCCAACCAGAGAGATTGCGGCTTCGCGCTGTTCGGGGTCGAGCCGCTCGAGAATTTGTTCCGGCAGCAAGTTAGGCTCCGGTCTCGGTTGCAGAGACCAGCTCTGCGCCATACCAGCGTTCGATTATTGCCCTTGCAATCGAGATTCGATTCGGTAGCAACATTTCGTGCGCCGCAGCGCCAAGTTCTTCTCGGCTAAACCAGCGAAGTTTCTCTATTTCTACGCCATCGGCGACCATGCTCGGTGAAGCGTCACTTACTCGGGCGCTAAACCCAAGCATTAGCGAATAAGGAAAAGGCCAAGCCTGACTGCCCAGGTACTGCGGGTCTTCAACAACAAGACCAGACTCTTCAAACATTTCTCTGATTACCGCAGCACCGAGCGACTCCCCCGGTTCGACAAATCCGGCCAGAATTGACCACCGGTTCTGCTCCCAGACTCCTTGTGAGCCCAGCAAAATGCGGTCTTGCGCATCAACAATTGCAACGATGATTGCTGGGTCGGTTCGCGGGTAGGTTTCTTGATCATCTTTGAAGCAGCGGCGCACCCATCCACCTTGTTCAACCACGGTTGGAGTGCCACAGCGCGGGCAGTGCTTGTGGGAGTCGTGCCAATTGGCCAAAGCCAGGGCTTGGGTGAACAGACCAGCGTCTCGGTCTGACAAACCGGCACCAGATTTTCTCAAGTTGTGCCACTTCGTCACGTCTGGTTCAACCAGGTCGGCCGCGTTCTTGCTCAGCACGGCGAGCACCACGGGCGTTTGCGCAGGTTCGTTGGTCGAAGCATCCACGCTCTTGCCCAAATAAACGCGCAACTGAGCACTTGGAACGGCCTCGACTTCTAGAAGCCGCAGCTCGGGCTGAACTTTGCCATCTTTTTCAAGCAACAAAACCTGCCCCTCGTGCATCGCCAAAACTCGGGTGAGTGGGTTTTGCCAGAGCTCGTCGAAAAGCTCGGGGCGGCTGCGAGAGAGGTAATCGCGGTCAACTGCATGGCGCGCCAGAACGAGATTCAACTCGCCTTCTGGCAAATGTCTCATGGTGACTCACTTCGTTGGGTGCGTGGCGATGCAGGGTGTTTGGTCAAGATACTTCTAACCTGAATGCCATGGGCAAATCTCCCTTGATTTTAGCCGCCCTTGCGAAGGCGGCAGTTCCGAGTCTGACATTCACCTCGGTAAAGAAACTAAGTGCTGGCGGCACCGGATTATTCGATTCTGCGCTACTTACCTCGACAAGCGGTGAACACTTTGTTGCTAGAACCCCGCAATCGCGGGCTGGCGCGCTTGAGCTAGATGTTGAAACGCAAGTGCTGCGCACCCTCGGCTCCTCGGTTCGATCGAGGCTCCCTTTCAAAATCACGAGTCAACTTGGCGAGACCAAAGATTCCCGCGGGGCACGAGTCGTACTTTTTGAGTTCCTCTACGGAAACCCAATTGACCCGGCTCGAGTTTCGGCTTCGAGCCCTCTTGCCGGAAGCATTGGTGCGGCCATCGCAGCAATTCACGCCCTAGATACCGAAGCAATTCGCGGCGCAGGTTTGCCTGAATTCTCGGCAGCCGAGTTGGTCAAGAAACTAGTCAACGAGTTAGACGAGGTTGCGGGCACCGGTGAGATTCCGTCGTCACTCCTGAGCCGCTGGGAAAGTGCTCTCGAAGATGTTTCACTGTTCCGCTACCAGCCAACCGTGGTTCACGGCGAACTTAGTGCAGACACCGTGCTTGAACTCGACGGCCAGGTTTCGGCAGTTCTCAACTGGGGTGCTCTGCACCTCGGCGATCCGGCTCAAGATCTAACTTGGCTGGCATCTACGGTTTACGGCGAACTGTTCGACGCTGTGATGCTCTCTTACGCGAAAACTTCTGGATCATCAGACGCAGGCCTAAAGCAGCGTGCGGCACTTTACAACGAATTAGCCCACGCTCGTTGGTTGCTACTCTGCCTCAAGAAGCAAGACGAACAGGCAATCGCAGAGGCACGCGCCGAAATTGCATACCTGGCTCAGGACCTTGAAGACGGAATCTTGCCGGCCTTGACTGCCTCGGCTTTTGTTTCAGCTGCAGCCGCTGGTGCTTTTGTCACGGCCGAACAAGCGGATGCTCAAGCCTCAGCCGAGAGTGACGAAGCAGTTGAAGAACCGAACCTCGAGTCGCTTGAAGAAACTGTTGAAGAGCCTGCGCAACCTGAGGCCGCGTCAGATTCGGATACGGTGACCGCACCGATTTCTCAGATTGAAGTTGACGACAAGACTCGCGAAATTGAGTTGCCTGACAAAACCGATAACGAGCTTTTCTAGCTCAATCGTTTTATCTAAACCGTTTCTAGGTTCTCTAGCACCGAGTTCCAAAGGGCAATCAGTTCTTCAGACGTGAGCACTTCTGGTCTCAGAGTTACGTTCTCTGCCACGTAGTACAGGCAAACCGAGATTTGCTCTTCTGGAATGTTGTGCCTGCGCGAGTAGGCCATACGATACAGGGCGAGCTGTAGTGCGCGCTCAGCGATTTCTTCTGCGGTTTTCGGGCTGACGCCAGTTTTCCAGTCGACAATCTCAACCAACTTGCCGGCCAGTTCACTGTCTGTTTCGGGAACGTCAAACACTGCATCGATTTTGCAAATGAAGGTGTTCTCGGCGATGGTGACCTGAATCTCGGTTTCAACTTCTCTCGCCTGAAGCTTGGCCCAACGCGAGGTTTCAAAGTTCGACTGAAGCGTTTCAAGAACCTCTGGCGAAAGCTCGTCGATGCGTGCCAAAGCATCGTGAGCATCTAGCACCTCGGCGTTCGAAACCAGACCATAGCGCTGTTCGACCCAGAGGTGAAAGAGCGTTCCCGTCATGGTTGCCTCGTATGGCTTTTCGGGCATAGGCCTTCTGAACTGTTCGGCAAGTTTGGCCGGGTCTTTGACGAAATCTTTGAACCTAGACGCTGGGATGCGCACCGGAAGTTTGACGCGCGTGGCACTGACCTCACGCACAGCGACCTCGCGAATCAGTGAGTCGATGTCTGAGTTGATCTGGGCAACCAGTTCATCTGCACTTGACGTTGCAGCACCTTGGTCGATGCTCGATTGCACCTCGGCTGCGGCAGCCTCTACCTTGATGCGGTGGCGTTCGCCCAGCGGATCGCTTGGCCAAACAGCGGTGAGTGCGTGCTGCAAGAGCGGGTTGGTTTCGCTGTCGTAAGTCGGTAGTTCATAAGGAGTAGTGGCCCGCAGAACCTCGACGCGAGGGTCGCGAGTGGCAACCACTTCGAGCAGGTAGCTCGAAGGGTCTTGCTCAGTTGCGGTCGATTTGAACTTCGAACCAGAAAGCCGAAGTTCAAGTTTGGGGCGGGTGAACGCCACGTAGGCAAGACGACGCTCTTCACGTTCGAGATAAACATTCACATCGCCCGTGAATTCTTCGCGGGCTCGCTTGAAGTCGGCCTCAACGGTTACGTTTTTGAGGCTGTGCTCAGGAAGCGAAAGTCGATCACCGCGAAGAGGGTATGGCAGAACACCTGCGGTCATCCAGCCTTTTGAACTGCGAGGCTTTTTCGGAAAATCGTCTTGAATGAGGTTTGGCACAGCCACGTAATCCCATTCGAGGCCCTTTGCGGCGTGCACGGTGAGCACCTGAACCACACCCTTGCGGCCAGGTGCTGCAGGAACCTCGAGTTTTTCGCGTGTTTGGGCAAAATCTAGCCATTCGATGAAAGCCCCTAGGTAGTTTGGCCCAGCGCTCGCATAGCCGGCGACCAAAGCGAAGAAGGAGTTCAAGTGTGCCATCGGGTTGATGCGTCGCGGGTTTGCTGCAACCTCGATGTCGAGTTGTAGTTCTTTAGCTACGAACTTGACGAAGTCAGCCAACGCCAAACCTGTTTGTGACCGAAGTTCACGCAACATCAATCCTGCGTCGCGCAAGCGCTTCATGGAATCTGCAGACATTGCATAAATCGACTCGAGTTTGCTGTCAACCAAGATGTCTAGGGCATCAACTATCGAAGCGTCGTAATCAGAACCTAGATTGCCTTCGGCTAGGTCCCAGATGCCTTCAGACTGTTTCTTGGCAAGTGACTTCGCATAGCGGTGAAGTCGGGCGATATCTTTTGCGCCAATTCGCCAACGTGGCCCTGCCAGCAACCGCACCAGCGCCCCACCAGCCGAAGGTGAGTGAACAACCTTGAGTGCGCTCACCAGGTCGATGATTTCTGGCATCTCGAGCAGACCACCCAGACCCACGACATCTACGTCGAGGCCCTGGTTTTCTAGTTCGCTGACAAACAGAGCCATCTGCGCTTTGAGTCTGAAGAGCACGGCTGCAGATGCCTGACCGTAGCTCTCAGTGAGCTTTTCTTTGACCCAGCTGGCAACGCCCTTGGCTTCAGAAACGATGTCTTCTTGCCAATCAACCAGAATCTTTCCTTCGGGCGCTTTGTCTCGCGCCTGCAATTGAACAACTTCGGTGGCAGCAATTCCACGTTCGGCCTGAAATGGCGCAAGCGAAGCCAGAGGCTGCGAAATCACGTTGGCGATGTCGAGCACGACCTTAGGGTTGCGCCATGAAGTCGAGAGCTTGAGTTGAGCGACCGGTTTTGCCTTGTTGGTGCTGAAGGTATCGACGTATTCGTTCAGGTTGGTTGCGCTAGCGCCGCGCCAACCATAGATGGACTGGTTCGGGTCTCCAACCGCAAAAACAGGGTGATCTGCATAGAGCGCACGCAAGAACGAGGTTTGCAGGTAAGAGGTGTCTTGATATTCGTCGAGCAACACGATTTTGTGCAGTTCGCGTTCGGTGTCTCGCAGGCTTTCGATTTCGCGAACGGCTCGTTCAGCCAAAGCCACCTGGTCGCTGTAGTCGACAAAGCCCTGAAGAAGTTTCTCGCGACGATATTGCTCAGCAAGCAGCACTAGAACTTCGGTCTTGAAGGCTCCGGCGAAGAAATCGGCGTGGGTTGCCGCCAGCTTTTCTTTTTTAGTTGGAATTGCTTGGATTTGACGTTTCAAATCTGCGATCACCGCGGCGACGTCTTCGCCGGTCGCGAGGTTGTCGTTCAACTCAGCAGCGAGCTTTAGCACGCCGTCGATCGCGGTCTTTAGGGTCAAGTCGACTTCATCTAGTTGAACGCCAAGTTCATTACCAAAGTTCAGAACAACTTTTTTGGCCAGCTGATAGGCGCTGCTGTCGGTGAGAAGAGCAGCTTCGGGTTCGTATCCGAGCGCTAAGGCATTGTCGCGAAACAGTGTGTTGGCATAAGCGTTGTAGGTCGAAATGGTTGGCAGCGAATAGCCGTTGGCGGTCAACTCGGCCGGCCAGAATTCGGTCTGCTCGAGTCTGGCGATGCCGTTGTTGATTCGTTTGGCAAGCTCTGAGGCAGCCTTGCGGGTAAAGGTGAGACCCAGAATGTCTTGGGGTAGGGCAAGCGAGTTGGCGATCAGCCAGAGAACTCTGATCGACATCAGCTCTGTCTTGCCTGAGCCAGCACCAGCGATAACCAGCACGGGAGCGTCTAGCGGAGCCTCGACGGCCTTTTGTTGCTCATCGGTTAGTCGCATGCTCGGGTTTTGGGCAAGTTTTGCTGGGTCTTGAATGCTCAAGAAAACGTCGTTCGCGCCGATCGGTCTATTCAAAATAGGTCACCGCCTTCGCGAGGTGCAGTTTGCAATTGCCGTATGAGCGCTCGTCACTGCAGTGCGAGCCGACATTGGCCACGAACACCCTGTTGCCCATTGCCATTTCTTCAACGACCGAGGACACCATGTTTTCGAAGTGTTCGCGTTTTTCGTGGTTCTGACCAAGGGAATCTTGTGGGCGCTCAGACATGCTCTTGTCATTTACGAACACCAACTTTGCACCGCCGAGCACCGATTCTGAGTCGATTCCATCGATGTGGTCGAAGGCGTGGTTCGCGAAGGCCAACTGGTACAGACCGAGTTGAGGGTGCTCTTGGGCCTTGTCTTTGCTGATCTCGGTGCCGGTCTTGAGGTCGACGATCATGATGCTTCCGTCGGCCAATCTTTCGATTCGGTCGACCTTGCCCGAAACCCGAGCCGAACCAATCTTGAAGTTGAACTTGGCCTCACGAGCAAGAACTTCGCCGCCAGATTCGCTGACCTGCTGGATGTATCGAACCAGGTTGCCGATCATGCGCTTGGCACGACGTTTTTCTCTCGCCTCGAGCCAATCGGCTTCAAACTCGAGCACCGACCACTTTTGCTCGAGAAGCTCGAGAAGCTCTGTTTCAGACTTGCCCTCTTCGTGCTCTGCAACCGAGTGAATCAGGGTTCCGAGGCTGGCCTCGAAGCTGCTGTCGGTTGCACCGTGCTCGTTCATGAACCAGTGCAACGGACAAGAAATGAATGACTCGAGTTGAGAAGGTTTGATGTAAACCTCGGAGTCGGTCTCGTCAAGATCGGTGAGTGGCTCTTCGGTAGAGATTGGGAGCAGCCCAAACCAGTTTGCCGGGCTAGCGCCAGGTGTTTGCTCAATCGCCAGGCGTGCCAAGCCGAGGGCACAAGCCATGCGCTCGACCGGGTCGTTACTTTCGGTCAGTCGACGACGTAGCGAGCCGACCATTCCGCGCAGCGTGTATTGGGGCTTGATGAAATCTTCGGTGTCTGGAATGACGCCAAACATCGACCGCATGAAAGTTGAAACTTGTGCGTCTTCAGATTCGACCGCCGTGACAATCAAACGTTCACTCGCAGCACCAACAGCTTTGTGCAGCATGCGCAGTTCGTCGGGTAGTTCGTTCTTGGCCACGGCTTCGACCGTTTCGGTACGACCCGAAGCAAACTGGGCCAGTGCCGTTGCCCCCAGCAGCGACGACCTCGGCTTAAGGTTTGGCCAAACGCCATCTTGCAAACCTGCCACGAAGACGACCTTGAAGCGTTTTGCAATCAGACCGGCCGGAGTTAGCAGAGAAACTCTGCTGTCGTCGCGGTCGTTGAAGGTAAG
>JBEDEQ010000007.1:0-23438 GCA_041175645.1 Actinomycetota bacterium
CCGATCGCCCACTGCTCTGGGCCGCCAACGTTTTGCCAGTGCAGACGGCTTGCGTGAGCGGAGTGAATCATTTCGAGCTCTTGGTCTGGGGTGCGCTCGGCGAGGTCGATGAGCTCCCACGTGCGGTTGAAAAGTTTGCCGGCAAGTGCTTTGGCGGCTTCTGGCGACAACGTAGGTTCAGTCATGAGCGGCGGCGCCTAGAGGGCTAGCTCTTGGAACACGACGCGAGCGATGCGGTCGGCCCAGCTTTGTGCCGAACCTTCGTCGGCAGCCTCGACCATAACGCGCACCAGCGGCTCGGTGCCGGATGCACGCAGCAGCACGCGCCCGGTTGAAGCCAACTCGGCTTCGGCCTCGGCCACGATGGCAGCAAGCGCCGGGTTCGAGTCAACCTTAGTTTTGTCGACTCCGCGAACATTGACCAAAACTTGTGGATAAACCTTCATCACCGAGGTGAGCTCGGCGAGTGACTTTTTGGTGCGGGCAACTTCGGCCATCAAACGAAGACCGGTCAAGACACCGTCGCCGGTGGTTGCCCACTGGGTGAAAATCACGTGGCCAGACTGCTCGCCGCCGAGGGTGTAGCTACCTTCGCGAATTGCTTCGAGAACGTAGCGGTCGCCAACCGCGGTTTCGATCAGGTTGATGTCGTTCTCTTTCATCGCCAAACGCAAACCGAGGTTCGACATAACAGTGGCTACAAGAGTGTTTCGAGCGAGCTCCCCGGCGGCCTTGGCAGCAACAGCCAGAACTGCCATGATTTGGTCGCCATCGACAATCGCTCCGGTGTGGTCAACGGCGAGGCAACGGTCGGCATCACCGTCATGGGCGATACCCGCGTCGGCACCGTGCTCGAGCACAGCAGCCTGAAGGGCGCTGAGGTGAGTCGAACCATAGCCATCGTTGATGTTGATGCCGTCTGGGTCGTTGCCGATCACAATGACTTCAGCGCCGGCATCCCTGAACGCATCTGGCGAAACAGCCGAGGCAGCACCGTGGGCGCAGTCGAGAACAACCTTGAGGCCATCGAGGCGGTTGGGAATCGCGGTTAGTAGGTGAACCAGGTATCGGTCTTCGGCGTCAGCCATGCGCTTGATGTGGCCAACCGCGCCACCTAGCGGGGCAAGGGCGGGAGCATCCATGGCTGCTTGAATTTGGTCTTCAACAGCATCGGCGAGCTTGTGACCACCGCGTGCAAAAATCTTGATGCCGTTATCTGGGGCTGGGTTGTGCGAAGCCGAAATCATTACGCCAAAGTCGGCGTCAATGTCGGCGGTTAGAAAAGCGGCACCCGGAGTTGGCAGCACACCGGCGTCATAAACGTCGACACCCGAAGATGCGAGCCCGGCGGCTACCGCGGCTGCGAGAAATTCACCAGAAATGCGGGGGTCACGAGCCAAAACAGCTTTTGGTTTAACACCGTTTGCACGAGATTCAGCACCGAGCACGGATGCAGCGGCTTGAGCAAGTGAAAGTGCGAGTTCTGCGGTGAGATCGCGATTCGCGAGTCCGCGAACGCCGTCGGTTCCGAAGAGTCGAGCCATGCTAAGAGGCTAGCCGAAATACAGCTGATCGAACCTGAAGGTTTAGCGCTTCGAGTACTGAGACGCCTTGCGGGCCTTCTTAAGACCAGCCTTCTTGCGCTCAATAACACGTGCGTCGCGGCTTAGGAATCCGGCCTTCTTTAGTGCTGGGCGGTTGTTGTCGCGGTCGATCTCGTTTAGTGCACGCGAGATGCCGAGACGAAGTGCGCCAGCCTGGCCAGCAACGCCACCACCGGTGATTCGAGCGATCACGTCGTACTGACCCGAAAGGTCAAGAACGGTGAACGGGTCTTGAATCAACTGCTGGTGAAGCTTGTTTGGAAAGTAATCAGCTAGGTCGCGGCCGTTGACCTTGATAACGCCGGTGCCTGGCATGATGCGAACGCGGGCGATTGCCTGCTTGCGACGACCAAGGCCTGCGCCTGGAACGGTTAGTGGGCCGCGAGCCTTCGGAGCCTTTTCGGCAGCCGCAGCTGCCGGGGTCTCGGTTGAGTACTCGGTTGGGGTCTCTACTGCTTCAGTCTTTGCCACGAAAGTGTCCTTGTTGGTTTGGGTCGACTACTGAGCGACTTGGTCGATGATGAAAGGCTTTGGCTGCTGGGCAGCGTGTGGGTGCTCTGCACCGCGGTAAACCTTGAGCTTGCCAATCTGCGATGCGCCAAGCTTGGTCTTTGGAAGCATTCCGCGGATGGCCTTTTCAACGGCCTTCTCTGGGTTCTTCTCAAGAAGCTCGGTGTACGAGGTAGCAGTTAGACCACCTGGGAAACCAGAGTGGCTGTATGCCTTCTTCTGCGCCAACTTGGCACCGGTAAGGGCTACCTTCTCGGCGTTGATGATGATTACGAAGTCGCCGTTGTCCATGTGTGGAGCAAAGGTCGCCTTGTGCTTGCCGCGCAACAGGGTTGCGGCATGGGTTGCCAGACGGCCAAGAACTACGTCGGTGGCGTCAATGACTAGCCACTCGTTCTTCAGCTCGGAAGCCTTTGGTGAGTAAGTACGCACGCTAAATTGCCTTCTACTTTTTGTCTTTTTACGACATGAACCCGTGAGAGAAGAAAGTTACTTCTTTAGGTTCCGGTTTAACGCTGGTTGAATACCAGCAACAAGGGTCAAGTCTAGCCCGAACAAGGGCAATCGGTCAAACCCTATTTTGGTTTTAACTCGGATGCTCGACTCGACTCAAGCTTCGTCGAGAGTTCTTCGTGCCCGCGACCGTTCGGCTTGAATGCCCAGTCGCGAATCGGCGGGGTAGCCAATCTCGATTAGGGTGAGCCCCTTAGGCTCGACGGTCTTGTATGTTTCGACTCGCTTGGCTCGCTCGAGGGTGCGCTTTAGGTCGGCTTGGTTGGCTTTGCCAGCACCGACGGCGATCAAAGCGCCGACGATTGAACGCACCATGTTGTGGCAAAAGGCGTCGGCCTTGAGTTCGATTTCGATGATGTTCTGCGCGTTACGGCGAACCTTGATGCGCTTTAAGTCGCGAATGGTGGTGGCACCGACACGGGTTTTGCAGAACGACGCGAAGTCGTTGAGCCCGAGCAGTAGTTGAGCGGCATCGTGCATGGCAACCGGGTCGAGCGCATAGGTGAGGTTGAGCACGTAGCGCATTTGCTGCGGGTCTTTGTGAGCAAAGTTGTCAGAGATTTGGTAGCGGTAGCGGCGGTAGATTGCCGAGAATCTGGCATCGAAGCCAGGTGCAGCCGGCGTGAACTCGTGAATGCGAATGGCTTCGCTCAACATGTGGTTCAGTCGAGCCACAACGTTTGGGTTGCGACCCAAGCGCTTTAGCTGTGCATCCGAGAGATCGACGTGAGCGACCTGATTAGCGGCGTGCACGCCCGCGTCTGTGCGACCTGCGATGCGCATCCCGAAATCATTCTCGGTAGGGCCGAAGATTGTGGTCATTGCGGCCAACAAATCGCCCTGAACCGTCTTCAACCCCGGCTGTTTCGCCCATCCGGTGTAATCGGTGCCGTCATAGGCAAAATCGACCCGAAAACGAGTCAACCCGTCAACCGAGTGGCTGACGGGTTGGCTCATGGTTCTAGAGAAGTTACTTGGCTTCTTCAGCTGGAGCTTCTGGCTCTGCTTCGGCCTCGGCCTCGGCGGCAGGAGCTTCTTCAGCTGCAGGAGCTTCTTCAGCAGCGGCTTCGGCAACAACCTCTTCAGCGGCAGCTTCTGCTACTACTTCTTCGGCTGCTACTTCTTCAGCAACGGCGTCGACGACCTCGTCGGTCTCGATAGCCTCGACGACTGCAGCAGCAGTTGCCTTGACGCTGTTTTCAAGCTTTGGCTTCTTGTTGACGGCCTTAGGTGATACCGGCTCAAGAACTAGCTCAATGACACACATCGGAGCGTTGTCACCCTTGCGGAAGCCAAGCTTGGTGATGCGGGTGTAGCCACCCTGGCGGTCAGCAACTAGTGGTGCGACCTCAGCGAATAGCTTGTGAACGGCACCCTTGTCGGTGATCTGCATCATGACGCGACGACGAGATGCTAGGTCGCCGCGCTTTGCGAAGCTAACTAGACGCTCGGCTACCGGACGAAGACGCTTGGCCTTGGTCTCGGTGGTCTCGATGCGACCGTGGTTGATTAGCGAGGTGGCCAGGTTGCGAAGCATTAGACGCTCGTGAGCTGGTCCGCCACCTAGACGTGGTCCCTTTGTTGGGGTAGGCATTTGATTCTCCTTGGATTTCTAAGTAGCGGCTTAGGCCTGGTCTACGTCGTCAAAGTCGGCGGCGAAGTCTTCGCCGGTGCTGAAGTAAGCGGCTTCAAAGCCAGGCATGCTGTCTTTGAACTTCAAACCCATCGAAGTGAGCTTGTCGCGAACCTCGTCAACCGACTTTGAGCCGAAGTTGCGGATGTTCATCAGCTGGTCTTCGGTTAGGCCGATTAGCTCGGATACGGTGTTGATGCCTTCGCGCTTTAGGCAGTTGTAAGAGCGAACGGTTAGGTCTAGCTCTTCAATTGGCATAGCAAGCTCTGGGCTCAAGGTAGCTTCGGTCGGAGCAGGGCCGATCTCGATACCTTCGGCAGCTGCGTTCAGTTCTTTTGCAAGACCGAATAGCTCAACCAAGGTGCTTCCGGCAGATGCAACTGCATCGCGTGGGCTGATCGAAGGCTTCGACTCAACGTCGACGATTAGCTTGTCGAAGTTGGTGAACTCACCGGCACGAGTTGCCTCGACGCGGTAAGCAACCTTTAGAACTGGCGAGTAGATCGAGTCAACGGCGATTAGGCCAGCCTCTTCGCCGTTGCTGCGGTTCTGTGAAGCCTGAACGTAGCCACGGCCACGCTCGATGATTAGTTCGACATCGAACTTCGACTTGGTGTTTAGGGTCGCGATGACTAGTTCTGGGTTGTGAATCTCAACACCAGCTGGTGCAACGATGTCGGCAGCGGTAGCAGCGCCAGAACCGGTCTTGGTTAGGCGAGCGACTACTGGCTCGTCGTTGTCAGAGGAAACAACTAGCTCTTTTAGGTTCAAGATGATCTCAGTGACATCTTCTTTTACACCCTCGATGGTGCTGAACTCATGAAGAGCGCCAGCAAAACGAACGTGGGTAACTGCTGCGCCAGGAATCGACGAAAGCAGGGTGCGACGTAGCGAGTTACCTAGGGTGTAACCAAAGCCAGGCTCTAGTGGCTCAAGGGTAAAGCGCGAACGAGTGTCAGAGATTTTCTCTTCGTGAAGGGTTGGACGCTGTGCAATTAGCACTGTTTGTTCCTTTCGTAGACATCCACTATTTGATGTCTATTTTTTGGGGTTTTCTCGCAGTGGCCACTACGAGATTTATTCAGTTGGGTTTTGAAACTTGAAAAGCTACGTGGATGCGCGTTAGATGCGGCGACGCTTTGGTGGACGACATCCGTTGTGAGCCTGTGGGGTCACGTCGGTGATCGAACCAACCTCGAGGCCTGCAGCTGCAAGCGAACGAATAGCGGTGTCTTTACCCGAGCCTGGACCCTTAACGAACACGTCAACCTTCTTTAGGCCGTGCTCCTGGGCCTTGCGAGCGGCCGACTCGGCTGCTAGCTGGGCTGCGAATGGGGTCGACTTACGTGAACCCTTGTAACCAACGTCACCAGACGAAGACCACGAGATAACCGCACCGGTTGAGTCGGTGATCGACACAATGGTGTTGTTGAAGGTCGACTTGATGTGAGCCTGACCTACGGTGATGTTCTTCTTCTCTTTACGACGAGGCTTGCGTGCTGCGGTACCGGCTTTTGCCTTAGGTGCTGCCATGACTGTCTCCTAAATTCTTCTCTTGAGAGTGGACGCTCTAGCCGGGGCTACTAGCGTGCCACCTTCTTCTTGCCGGCTACGGTGCGCTTTGGACCCTTGCGAGTACGAGCGTTGGTCTTGGTGCGCTGACCGCGCACTGGGAGGCCCTTGCGGTGACGGATACCTTCGTATGAACCGATCTCAACCTTGCGGCGAATGTCGGCTGCGACGTCGCGGCGAAGGTCACCCTCAACCTTGAAGTTGCCTTCGATGAAGTCACGGATTGCGACAAGTTGGTCATCGGTCAAGTCTTTGACGCGGATGTTCTTGTCGATCTTGGTTTCGGCCAGAATCTGAACCGAGCGAGTACGGCCAATGCCGTAGACATAAGTTAGGGCGATTTCAACGCGTTTTGCGTCGGGAATATCTGCTCCGGCAACACGTGCCATGGGATTTCTCCTTGTTGTTTAGAAGGTCTGCAGCAGCGCATCCGTGAGATTTGACTCTCTCGGCTCCCGCCTTCTCGGGAGGTTACATCTTTGTTTAGAACTCGGATGTTGCGTTGCCTTGTTTTTACTATTCAGTTGTAAAGCTGTGAAGAGTGCTTAGCCCTGGCGCTGTTTGTGGCGTGGGTTTTCGCAGATCACCATGACGCGACCGTGGCGACGAATGACCTTGCACTTGTCGCAAATCTTCTTGACGCTTGGGTTAACCTTCATGTCTCTTATTTCTTTTGGGGTTCTTGCGAACCGGTTTTCAAGTCTTTACTTGTAGCGGTAAATAATGCGCCCACGGGTCAGGTCATAGGTGCTCAACTCTACGATTACGCGGTCCTCTGGGAGGATACGAATGTAGTGCTGGCGCATCTTGCCTGAGATGTGCGCAAGGACCTTGTGACCATTGGTCAGCTCTACACGGAACATTGCGTTCGGTAGAGCCTCGACTACTGTGCCTTCGATCTCGATGACACCGTCTTTGTTGGCCATAAACTCACTTATCTACGTTGCTTGGTTGATGTGTTAAACGCACGCAAAACACCCAAACCTTGGAATAGGGATTGCGTGCAAACACACCGAAGTTCAATCTTACGGATATCTGCCGTAATTTGCTAATTAAATCTCCTCACAACTTCGTGCGCTCTTAGTTGACACGTAGAAGGACTGCCCGTACTGTTGCCTTAACGATTGGGGGAATCGAATGATTCGATTTAGGCACATTGCCATCTTGGGGGTCACCACCCTTCTGCTAACCGCAACAGCTTCTGGAGCGCAGGCCTATTGGGCTTGGGGTTCAACCTGGACAAACCCAGCGGCAGCTCGCAACCTGTATATCTGGGCACCGACGTGGAACGCCACACAAGAATCGGCTATTGCGTCGAGCAACCTGCAATTTGATTCAACGTCCGGCTCTAACCTGAACATAACTGGAATGATTGCAAGCTCAAGCCCTACCTCCTTTGAGTCGGCGAGATTCAAAGTCGTCCTCGTGCCCGCTAACGAGTTCCCGATACCCAGCGTGGCAGCAATAGGGTGTCGCACCTTGAACTGCGAGGGCGATGTAACCACAACTGGAACGAATCGCGGCTATGTCTACCTAAATGGTGAGTTTGCCTTTTCGTCTAACTGGTTGAGCCAGTACAAAGTCGTTGACCTTGCAACCATAGTGACGCATGAGCTCGGTCACGTGCATGGACTAGGACACCCGTGGCAGAACCCCGCAACCTCAGCCATGACATCCGCAGAAATTGCGTCGGTAATGAATTACACCGAAACGACAAAGCGACTTTTGAAGCCGGACGACATCAGCGGCCTTGCCGCAAACTACTGAAGCCCAAATAGAAAGAGGAACCACCATGAAAATGCATCAAAAAACTCTAGGAATTCTAAGCACTCTCTTGGGCCTGCTGGCTATTTCGGCTTGCACTGGACAGGCTGAAAGCAAACAGACGACCATATCCCAAAGCCAAATTGCAGAAATGAACCAGGTTCAAAAACTCCCAGGCGCAAGCGTCGCCGGCACCCTCGATTACATCGTGACCTGGGGTAAGGAAGCAAAGGAGCCAAGCCAACGAATTCTTGGCCGAGTGGTCGACGTGCTGTCTCCAAAAAGTGGTCCACTCGGAGATTCTGGATTCGAATTGTTGTGGGTCCCTGTTGTCCTAGATGTTGTGCAATCTGACCCGAAAATTCAGGAGTCGCGAATGGTTGTTCGTGTGATCCCGAAGAACGAATTTAGCCAGGACTTGGAAGAAATCAACATCGGAGACCTTGTGCTCACAGTGGGCTCTGCTATCAATCTCGACCCTTCTGGTGAAAGAGGTTCATCGCTTGGTTGGATGCTAGAAGTCGATGAAGATGGTTCGCTCCGTGACTTGAATACCTCGAATGTCATCGCCGGCAAATTTAATGACGTCGCAGACCTGCTGCGCATGGAGCCGCTGAACTAACTACGTGGGTCAACCGGGGTTACACCGAAAGGCGCGAGGCCGGATGCACCACCATCGGCTGCGGTGAGCACCCAAATGCCGCGCTCGTGCACGGCAATGCTGTGCTCCCAGTGCGAGGCATCTGAGCCGTCTTTCGAGCTGACAGTCCACTCGTCGTCGAGAATTTTGACCTTCGGGCTACCGAAAGTGACCATCGGCTCGATGGCGATGCAGAGGCCAGGCACCACTTCTGGGCCCGAAAAACGGGTTTTGTAGTTGAACACCGGTGGGTCTTCGTGCATCGATCGGCCGATTCCGTGGCCAATGTAATCTTCGAGAATTCCGTAGCGGCCGGCCGAGCGAATGTGTTTTTCGATGGCCGCGCCGACCTGGTTGAGTTTCTTGGCGGTTGCAAGGGCTGCGATTCCTGCCCAAAGTGAACCCTCGGTAACTTCGCTGAGCTTGGTGCGGTCGGCCAGAACCTTTGGGTCGACGCCGGCAGCTTCGCCGCCAGGCACGATTACGGTGATGGCGCTGTCGCCGTTCCAGCTATCGGCGGTTTCGGCACCGCAGTCGATCGAGATGATGTCGCCGGCCTGAAGCACGCGGTCACTCGGAATGCCGTGCACAACTTCGTCATTCACGCTCGCGCAAATGGTGTGGTGGTAGCCCGGCACTAGCTTGAAGTTTGAGTGGGCCCCGCGACGAACAATCTCGGCTTCGGCGATGGCATCGAGTTGTGCGGTGGTTACCCCCGGCTTGATGGCCTTGCGAACCTCTGCCAGCGCAGCCGCGGTGATTTCGCCCGCCTCGCACATGCGAATGATTTCGGCGTTGGTTTTGATTGTGTAGGCAGAACGAGACAAGTTACTTGAGCCTAGTTAGCGTGGCCGCGAGCGTTGAGCGCTTCGACGATGCGATCGGTGACCTCGTCGATAGCACCGAGTCCGTCGACCATAACCACTAGTCCGCGACCGGCATAAACGCTGGTCAGCGGAGCGGTCTCGGCCTCATAAACCTCTAGGCGGCGACGAATGACCTCTTCGGTGTCATCGGCGCGACCCTGCTCGATGGCGCGGTTTAGCAAGCGGCGCACTACCTCGTCGGTGTCTGCGGTTAGCAAGATAACGGCGTCAAGAGACTTGCCGTGCTCATCGAGAATCGAGTCGAGTTCGTTGACCTGGTCGGCGGTGCGTGGGTAACCGTCTAGCAGAAAGCCGTCTGCCGCGTCATCCATGTTCAAACGGTCGCGAACAAGGTCGTTGGTCACGCTGTCTGGAACATATTCGCCACGGTCCATGAACGACTTGGCAAGCTTGCCCAATTCGGTTTCGTTTTTCACGTTGTAGCGAAAAATGTCTCCGGTTGAGATAGCAGGGATGCCGTAGGACTCGGCTAGGCGAGCGGCCTGGGTTCCCTTGCCAGCACCCGGAGGGCCGATCAAGAGAAACCGACTCACTTCAGAAGACCTTCGTAGTTGCGCTGCTCGAGCTGAGCGTTGATCTGCTTGACGGTTTCAAGACCGACACCAACGATGATCAGAATCGAGGTTCCACCGAATGGGAAGTCCTGGCTTGCGTTCAAGAAGACGAATGCGATTAGCGGTACCAGAGCGATCAAACCGAGGTAGATCGAACCTGGCAACGTAATGCGTGAAAGCACGTACTCGAGGTATTCGGTGGTTGGGCGACCAGCACGGATGCCCGGAATGAAGCCACCGTACTGCTTCATGTTGTCTGACACTTCTTCAGGGTTGAAGGTGATCGCGACGTAGAAGTAAGTGAAACCAACGATTAGCAAGAAGTACAGCGCCATGTAGAACGGGTGGTCGCCGTTGGTTAGGTAATCAGAGACGAAGGTGACCCATGGGGCTACGTTTCCTTCGGCGTCTGGACGGTTGAACTGTGCGATCAGCGCTGGCAAGTAGAGCAGCGACGAGGCAAAGATAACCGGCACAACACCGGCCATGTTGACCTTGATCGGAATGTAGGTTGCCTGGCCACCGTAGGTGCGCTTGCCCACCATGCGCTTGGCATATTGAACTGGGATGCGGCGCTGCGACTGCTCGACCAAGATGACGAGTGCCACGACGAAAACACCGACGAAGATAACTGCGGCTAGGGTTTCCCAGCCCTTGCTCGACTGAATGCCTAGCAATGACGATGGGAACTTCGCAGCGATCGAGGTGAAGATCAGAAGCGACATACCGTTTCCGATGCCCTTATCGGTGATGAGCTCGCCCATCCACATGATTAGGCCGGTACCGGCGGTCATGGCCAAGATCATCAAAACGATGGTCGGCCAGTTGGTGTCGATTAGAAGCTGGCTCTGACAGGTGTTACCGAATAGGGCACCTGGCATACGCGCCACCGAAATCAGGGTGGTTGACTGCAATACACCTAGAGCGATCGTTAGATAGCGGGTGTACTGAGTCAACTTCGCCTGACCGGAGGCACCCTCTTTGTGGAGGGCTTCGAAGCGTGGAATAACTACACGAAGAAGCTGGGTGATGATCGATGCGGTGATATAAGGCATTATGCCCAGAGCAAAGATCGATAGCTGTAGCAAAGCGCCACCACTGAACATGTTGACTAGCTCATACAAACCACTGGTGTTTGCATTCGCCGCAATACACTTTTGAACGTTTTCGTAATCTACGTTTGGGGCAGGAATGAACGAGCCCAGACGAAAGATTGCGACGATCGCGAGTGTGAACAGCAGTTTGTTACGTAGGTCCACAGAGCGGAAAATACGAACGATGGCGCTAAACAACTGTCAGCCTCCTGGTAGCTAAGTTGGTGGTTACTCGGTTACCGAACCACCAGCGGCAACAATCTTCTCGGCTGCAGAGCGCGAGACCTTGTCGACACTGACGTTCAGTTTAACTGAGATGTCACCGTTGCCTAGAACCTTGACCGCTTCGTTCTTGCGAACGGCGCCCTTGGCTACTAGATCGGCTACGGTCACGTTGCCACCCTTAGGGTAGAGCTCTTCGAGCTGAGCAACGTTGACAACCTGGAAGTAAACCTTGGCTGGGTTCTTGAAACCGCGAAGCTTAGGGGTGCGCATTACTAGACGAACACCACCACCTTCGAAGCCTGGACGAACCTGGTAACGAGCCTTAGTGCCCTTGGTACCGCGACCCGAGGTCTTACCCTTCGAACCTTCACCACGACCGACACGAGTGCGGTCTTTCTTCGAGCCGTCAGCCGGACGAAGGTGGTGTAGCTTCAGCAGGTTGCTCTTTGGCTTTACCTCAGCTGGCTTCTTAGCGGCTGGCTTTGCAGCAGCCTTAGGAGCAGCAGTCTTTGGCTCGGCAGCTTCTGCCTTAGGTGCGGCCTTAGCGGCAGCAGCCTTAGGAGCAGCTTTCTCAGCAGCAGCCTTTGGGGCAGCCTTTGCAGCGGCTGGCTTTGCAGCAGCCTTAGGTGCTGCCTTAGCGGCAGCTGGCTTCTTTTCTTCAGCCATTAGTCGATCTCCTCAACCTTTACGAGGTGTGCAACCGTGTTAACCATGCCGCGAACCGAAGGCGAGTCATCTTTGACAATGATGTCGCCGATTCGCTTCAATCCGAGGGTGCGCAAGGTTTCGCGCTGGTTTGGCTTGCCACCGATTTTGCTCTTGACCTGGGTCACCTTTAGACGCTTAGCCATTAGGCACCTGCCTTGTTCTGCTCACGAAGGATGTTCGCTGGAACGACATCTTCGACTGGAAGACCACGACGACCGGCCACAGCTGCTGGCTCTTCTAGACGCTTTAGGGCGTCTACGGTTGCGTGAACGATGTTGATGGTGTTCGAAGATCCGAGCGACTTGCTTAGCACGTCGTGGATTCCGGCACACTCTAGTACGGCGCGAACTGGACCACCGGCGATAACACCGGTACCGGCAGATGCTGGGCGAAGAAGTACAACACCAGCAGCAGCCTCGCCCTGAACAGGGTGAGGAATGGTGTTACCAACGCGAGGAACGCGGAAGAAGCTCTTCTTGGCTTCTTCTACACCCTTAGCGATGGCTGCTGGAACTTCTTTGGCCTTGCCGTAGCCGACGCCGACCATGCCGTTGCCGTCGCCGACAACAACTAGTGCGGTGAACGAGAAACGACGACCACCCTGAACCACCTTTGAAACGCGGTTGATGGTGACAACGCGCTCCAGGAACTGGCTCTTGGTCTCTTCGCGGTCGCGACGCTCGCCACGTGGGCCACGTTCGCGGCTTCCACGGCGTGCTTCACGCTCGCCAGCCTCAACCTGCTGAGCAGGTGCTGCTGCGGTTTCGGTTGCGGTTGCAGTTGCTTCTGTTGACAACTCTTGCTCCTTGATTTGTTCGCTCACAGGCTCAGTCCACCTTCACGTGCACCGTCTGCGATCGCGGCAACGCGACCTGCGTACTTGTTACCACCGCGGTCGAAGATGACCTCGCTGATGCCAGCCTTCTTGGCGCGCTCTGCAACTAGCAGACCGACAGCCTTCGACTTTTCTGACTTGTCACCGGCGTGCTTGCGCAGATCGGCTTCCATGGTCGAAGCAGATACCAAGGTGATGCCCTTGGTGTCGTCGACAACCTGAACGAATACGTGGCGTGCTGAACGCGTTACCACTAGACGTGGACGCATTGCGTCACCGCTGATCTTCTTGCGAAGACGTAGGTGGCGACGTGCACGTGCGGCAGCTTTGCTCTTACCGCGAGTCCTTGAAGTTAGTCCCATGTTTACTTACCTGACTTTCCGGCCTTGCGACGAACAACCTCGCCAGCGTAGCGAACACCCTTGCCCTTGTAAGGCTCTGGCTTGCGTAGCTTGCGAATGTTGGCGGCGACTTCGCCCACGGCCTGCTTGTCGATGCCGTGAACAGTAACCTTGGTGTTTCCGTCAACCGTGAACGAGATACCAGCTGGTGGCTCGACGGTGATCGGGTGAGAGTATCCGAGAGCGAACTCTAGAGCGCTACCCTTGGCGGCTACACGGTAACCGGTTCCAACGATTTCGAGGCCCTTGGTGAAGCCCTCGGTTACGCCCTGGATGTTGTTTGCAATCAGGGTTCGGGTTAGACCGTGCAGCGAACGAGCTAGACGCTCGTCGTTTGGACGGGTGACAACAACGGTCGATTCCTCGAGCGCTACTGCGATAGGGGCAGGAACGGTGTGGGTCAGGGTTCCCTTAGGGCCCTTAACCTCAACGACCTGGCCGTCAATCTTTACTTCGACACCGGCTGGAACCGGGATCGGCAATTTACCAATACGCGACATCTGTGATTACCAAACGTAGGCGAGAACTTCTCCGCCTACTCCCTTCTTCGCAGCCTGGCGGTCAGTAAGTAGACCGGATGAGGTGGACAGGATGGCGATGCCTAGGCCGCCGAGAACGCGAGGAAGCTCGGTACTCTTCGCGTAAACACGAAGACCTGGCTTTGAAACGCGCTTGATGCCAGCGATTGAACGCTCGCGGTTTGGGCCGAACTTTAGGTCGACGGTGATGGTTTTACCCACTTCAGCGTCGGTGACCTTGTAGTCAGCGATGTAACCCTCAGACTTCAGGATCTGTGCAATGTTGCCTTTTAGTTTGCTGTAAGGCGCACTAACGGTCTCGTGGTGAGCCGAGTTGGCATTGCGCAGCCGGGTCAGGAAGTCTGCTACCGGATCTGTCATTGTCATTTGTTTTTATTTCACTTTCCTCAGCGGTTTCCGACAGGCTTACAGGCCTTCGGACCTACCTGATTAGTTGGTCTTGAAAGGGAAGCCCAGTGCGGTTAGGAGTGCACGGCCTTCTTCGTCATTGCTTGCGCTGGTGACGACGGTGATGTCCATACCGCGTGGGCGGTCAATGGCATCCTGGTTGATTTCGTGGAACATGGTCTGCTCGGTTAGACCGAAGGTGTAGTTACCGTGTCCGTCAAACTGCTTGCCGTTTAGGCCGCGGAAGTCGCGGATACGTGGCAGAGCAAGAGTAAGTAGACGGTCTAGGAACTCCCACATGCGGTCGCCACGAAGAGTGACGTGCGCGCCGATGGCCTGGCCTTCGCGAAGCTTGAACTGGGCGATCGACTTGCGAGCAAGGTTGACCTGTGGCTTCTGACCGGTGATTGCGGTTAGGTCGCGAACTGCGAAGTCGATGAGCTTGCCATCTTTCGCAGCGTCGCCAACACCCATGTTGACAACAATCTTGGTTAGGTTAGGCACCTGGTGAGGGTTGGTGAAACCAAACTCCTTGGTAAGTGCGGCGATGATCTCTGCACGGTACTGCGCCTTTAGGCGTGGCAGTGCGCGACCAGTTGCACCCTTAGCGGCTTTTGGAGCCTTAACTGCTGCGTCGGTCATTAGAGTTCCTTACCTGACTTCTTAGCCACGCGGGTGCGGACGGTCTTTACGACATCCTTGCCTGCGACGGTCTTCTTGACGGTCGACACCTTGACGCCAAGACGGGTTGGCTTCTTGGTGCTTGGGTCAACTAGCTGAACGTTTGAGATGTGAATTGGGGCCTCAACGGTCTCAATGCCACCGGTCTTCGAACCACGCTCGGTCTGTCCGACCTTGATGTGCTTCTTGACGAGGTTGATGCCCTCAACGATTACGCGGTTCGACTTCTTGTCAACCGAAATAACCTTGCCCTGCTTGCCACGGTCGCCGCCGCGCTCTTGCGAGCCACCGGTGATGACCTGAACGAGGTCGCCTTTTTTGATGTTAGCCATGAGTTATAGAACCTCCGGAGCTAGCGAAACGATCTTCATGTACTTCTTGTCACGAAGCTCACGGCCTACTGGACCAAAAATGCGGGTGCCCTGAGGCTCGCCGTCTTTCTTGATGATTACAGCCGCGTTCTCGTCGAACTTGATGTATGAACCGTCAGGACGACGGGTCTCTTTTACGGTGCGAACGATGACGGCCTTGACGACGTCACCCTTCTTTACGCTGCCACCTGGGATGGCGTCTTTGACGGTAGCGACGATAACGTCACCCAATCCTGCGTAACGACGGCCAGAGCCACCGAGAACACGGATAGTCAAAAGCTCTTTAGCGCCGGTGTTGTCAGCGACTCGTAGTCGCGACTCCTGCTGAAGCATTGCTTACTCCTTGTTTAATGAATACCCATTCCGACGGGCATCCTAGGGATTTGTTTACTTGGCCTTTTCGAGAATCTCGACTAGGCGCCAGTTCTTGGTTGCCGAAAGTGGGCGAGTCTCGCTGATTAGTACGAGGTCGCCAATGCCGGCGGTGTTCAGCTCGTCGTGAGCCTTGATCTTCTTGGTGCGGCGCATGACCTTGCCGTAAAGCGGGTGCTTTACACGGTCTTCAACCTCAACCACGATGGTCTTCTGCATCTTGTCGCTAACGACAAGTCCACGACGGGTCTTGCGGTAACCGCGTGCCTCAGCTTCTGGAGCTGCCACTTCGGTCTTAGCCTTCTTTGCTTCAGCCATGGTTATGCCTCCTCGGTGGCAGCGGCCTCAGTGGCCTCTGCCTTCTTGGCCTTAGTCGCTGGCTTGGCGGCCGGTGCAACTGCTGCTGCACGGATGCCGAGCTCACGCTCACGAATGATGGTGTAGATACGGGCGATGTCACGCTTTACAGCGCGCAGACGTCCGTGGCTCTCGAGCTGGCCGGTAGCCGACTGGAAGCGTAGGTTGAAAAGTTCTTCCTTCGCCTTCTTAAGCTCTTCGATAAGCACCGAGTCCTCGATCTTGTCGAGTTCGTTTGGAGCTAGGTTCTTTGAACCGATCGCCATTATGCGTCACCTTCTTCGCGCTTGATGATGCGGGCCTTTAGAGGCAGCTTGTGAATGGCACGGGTCATTGCTTCGCGAGCAATGGTCTCCGAGACACCGCTGAGCTCAAAGAGCACGCGTCCTGGCTTGACGTTTGCGACCCACCACTCCGGTGAACCCTTACCCGAACCCATGCGGGTTTCGGCTGGCTTCTTGGTTAGTGGACGGTCTGGGAAAATGTTGATCCAAACTTTTCCACCACGCTTGATGTGACGGGTCATCGCGATACGAGCTGACTCGATCTGACGGTTGGTCACATAAGCAGGGGTAAGTGCCTGGATGCCGTATTCACCAAAGCTGACCTTGGTGCCACCGGTGGCAGCGCCCGAACGCTTCGGGTGGTGCTGCTTGCGGTGCTTTACGCGACGTGGAATCAGCATGACTTAGTTCTCCGATCCTGCGGTCTCGGCTGCAGCGGCAGGAGCCTCAGCAGCGGCTGGTGCAGCGGCAACTGCTGCAGGAGCAGCGCCAGCTGGACGACGTGGGCCACGAGGGCCACTCTTTGCGGCAGCCTGCTGGCTAGCAAGCTCACGGTTGGTTACGTCACCCTTGTAGATCCAGACCTTTACACCGATGCGACCGAAAACGGTCTTGGCCTCGTAGAAGCCGTAGTCGATGTTGGCACGGAGGGTGTGTAGTGGAACACGGCCTTCGCGGTAGAACTCGCGACGTGACATTTCAGCGCCACCAAGACGACCAGAGGTCTGCACACGAATACCCTTGGCACCGTTGCGAATAGCACCCTGCATACCCTTACGCATTGCGCGGCGGAAAGCCACACGTGCGTTGAGCTGCTCGGCGATACCCTGGGCGACTAGCTGTGCATCCATGTCTGGGTTCTTAACCTCAAGGATGTTCAACTGAATCTGCTTCGAGGTCAGCTTCTCGAGGTCGGCGCGAATTACTTCGGCCTGCTCGCCACGACGACCAATAACCAGACCCGGACGGGCGGTGTGGATGTCGACGCGAACGCGGTCACGAGTGCGCTCGATCTCGATGCGCGAAACACCGGCGCGGTCTAGGCGCTCGGTTAGCATTGCGCGAACCTTGATGTCTTCGGTTACGTAATCGCTGTAACGCTGACCCTTTTTGGTTGAGTCAGTGAACCAGCGCGAACGGTGGTCAGTGGTGATTCCGAGTCGGAAACCGTAAGGGTTGACTTTTTGACCCATTACTTGGTCCTCGCCTTCTGGGCGCCTGCCTTGGCGGCAAGTTCATCTGGGGTTGAAACCACAATGGTGATGTGGCTGGTGCGCTTGAGGATGCGGAATGCACGACCCTGGGCGCGAGGCATGAAACGCTTCAACGTGGTGCCCTCGTCGACAAATGCAGCCGAGACGATTAGGTCGTCTTCATCGAACATGATGTTCGCTGCGTCTGCCTTGACCTTGGCGTTAGCCATGGCCGAGTGAACCAACTTGTAGATAGGCTCGCTGGCTGCCTGAGGTGCGAACTTTAGGATCGCTAGAGCCTCGGTGGCCTGCTTGCCGCGGATCAAGTTGACAACGCGACGTGCCTTCATTGGGGTGACGCGGATGTGCTTAACTTTCGCTAGAGCTTCCATTACTTGCGACGTCCCTTCTTGTCGTCCTTCACGTGTCCACGGAAGGTGCGGGTAGGTGCGAACTCGCCTAGCTTGTGACCAACCATGGTCTCGCTGACGAATACTGGTACGTGCTTGCGACCGTCGTGAACCGCGATGGTGTGGCCCAGCATGGCTGGAACAATCATCGAGCGGCGCGACCAGGTCTTGATCACGTTCTTGGTGTTGGCCTCGTTCTGCTTCTGTACCTTCTTGAAAAGGTGGTCATCAACGAATGGACCCTTTTTTAGACTTCTTGGCATATTTTCAGGCTCCTACTAACGCTGCTTGCCGGATGGACGACGACGGACGATCATCTTGTCGCTTGGCAGGTTTGGCTTACGAGTGCGACCTTCAGCCTGACCCCAAGGGGTTACAGGGTGACGTCCACCCGAGGTCTTACCCTCACCACCACCGTGTGGGTGGTCGACTGGGTTCATGGCGACACCACGAACGGTTGGGCGGATGCCCTTCCAACGCATGCGGCCGGCCTTACCCCAGTTGATGTTCGACTGCTCGGCATTGCCGACTTCGCCGATAGTTGCGCGGCAGCGAGCATCCACGTTGCGGATTTCACCCGACGGTAGACGAAGCTGCGCGTAAGCGCCATCCTTGGCAACGAGACGGATCGAGGCACCAGCCGAACGACCGAGCTTTGCTCCACCGCCTGGCTTTAGTTCGATCGCGTGAATCACGGTACCGACTGGGATGTTCTTGAGAGGCAGGTTGTTGCCCGGCTTGATGTCAGCCGATGGGCCCTGCTCGATTGCGTCGCCCTGCTTTAGCTTGTTTGGCGCAATGATGTAACGCTTGGTGCCATCGATGTAGTGCAACAGAGCGATGCGAGCGGTACGGTTCGGGTCGTACTCAATGTGCGCAACGGTGGCTGGTACGCCATCTTTGTCGGCACGCTTGAAGTCGATGACACGGTACTGACGCTTGTGTCCTCCACCGATGTGACGGGTGGTGATGCGACCTGAAGCGTTGCGTCCACCAGTCTTTGGTAGTGGCTTGAGCAGCGACTTCTCTGGAGTCGAGCGGGTGATCTCAGCAAAGTCTGAGACCGACGAACCGCGACGACCAGGGGTCGTGGGCTTGTACTTGCGAATAGCCATTTTCTTGCTTTCTCTACTTCCGCTTAGCCGACGTTGGTGAAGATGTCGATTGAACCGGACTTAAGGGTGACGATGGCGCGCTTGGTGTCTTTGCGCTTGCCTAGGCCGACTTTGGTGCGCTTGACCTTGCCAACACGGTTAAGGGTGTTGACCGATGCAACCTTCACTTTGAAGATGGCTTCGACGGCCTGCTTGATCTCAGTCTTGTTCGAGCGTGGGTCGACCTCGAAGGTGTACTTACCTTCGTCGATCAGGCTGTAGCTCTTCTCAGAAACGATCGGCTTGATGATGACATCGTGTGGGTTTTTGTTGATGGCGCTCATCTTTATGCCTCCTGTGCGGCTTCTGCCTCGGTGGCAACGGCCTTAGCCGATGCACCCTTGGCTGGGCCAGAGATGTAGAAGTCGAGTGCTGACTTGGTGAAAACCAAGTCGTCGCTCAACAGAATGTCGTAAGCGTTTAGCTGGTCAACCGGCAGAACGTGAACGCCCTGAAGGTTGCGCAGGCTCTTGTAGCTGGTCTCGTCGCTGCGGTCTAGAACCACAAGGATGTTGCGACCATCGGTGAGCTTGCTGATGATGGCTGCGGCTGCCTTGGTCGAAGGTGCGGTACCGATCGCGAACTCGCTGATGACGTGTAGACGTCCGTTGCGAGCGCGGTCAGATAGAGCGCCCTTGATGGCGGCCGAAATCATCTTCTTTGGGGTGCGCTGGTCGTAGTCACGTGGCTTTGGACCGTGAGTGATGTAACCACCGCGCATCTGTGGAGCACGGAGCGAACCCTGACGGGCACGACCGGTTCCCTTCTGCTTGAAAGGCTTCTTACCGGTACCAGAGACTTCGCCGTGGCGCTTGGTCGACTGGGTGCCCTGGCGAGCAGCTGCAAGCTGCGCCACGACTACCTGGTGGATTAGTGGAACGTTGGTCTGGACGTCGAACAGTTCTGCAGGTAGGTCGACTGAGCCGGCCTTCTTGCCCTGGACGTCGAGAACGTCAACCTTGGTGTTTTCAGCCATTTGGTTACGCTCCCTTCACTGCGTTGCGGACGAATACGAGCTGGCCCTTAGGACCAGGTACGGCACCCTTGATTAGCAGCAGACCCTTTTCTAGGTCAACAGCGTGAAGGGTTAGGTTCAGGGTGGTTACGCGGTCGGTACCCATGCGGCCTGCCATCTTCTTACCTTTGAAGACGCGACCCGGGGTCGACGACATACCGATCGAACCAGGCTTGCGGTGGTTGCGGTGAGCACCGTGAGAGGCACTCACACCAGCGAATCCGTGGCGCTTCATGTGACCGGCGAAGCCCTTACCCTTTGAGGTTCCGACTACGTCGACCTTGGCGCCAACTTCGAGAACCTCAACACCGAGCTCCTGGCCTACTGCGTAGGTGTCAGCGTCAGCGGTGCGAATTTCTGCGATGTAGCGACGTGGGTTGACGCCGGCCTTCTCAAAGTGGCCAGTTACTGGCTTGGTTACTTTGCGTGGGTCGATTGCGCCGTAGGCGACCTGAATGGCGCTGTAGCCATCGGTCTCTGCGTTTTTGATCTGGGTAACTACGTTAGAGCCTGCTTCGACCACGGTTACAGGAATGAGACGGTTGTTCTCGTCCCATACCTGGGTCATGCCGAGCTTCTTGCCCAGTAGTCCCTTGACTGTCTTGTTTGGGGTAGCCATCAGTGTCCTTAGAGCTTGATCTCGATGTTGACGTCGGCCGGTAGGTCGAGACGCATCAAAGAATCCACGGCCTTAGGGGTCGGGTCGATGATGTCGATAACACGCTTGTGGGTGCGCATCTCGAAGTGCTCGCGGCTGTCCTTGTACTTGTGAGGAGAGCGGATCACTGCGATCACGTTCTTCTCGGTAGGCAGAGGCACTGGGCCTACTACGGTTGCGCCTGCGCGGGTGACCGTGTCTACGATCTTGCGCGCCGACGAGTCGATGACCTCGTGGTCGTACGACTTAAGTCGAATGCGGATCTTCTGTGCCGCCATGCTGACTCACTCTCATTCACGCCTCTGGCAATTGCCTCGGGCACGTTTAGTAGCACTACTTCTGTTGCACCACTGTTTATCTGTCAAATCCCATTGCTGGGGGTACTACTCGACCGACCCACGCACTCGGGCGTGTCGCATGTTTTCACACGCAAAATACCCAAAACGAAATGTCGGACAAATTTTTGCTCTAGCTCCGGCCGGACCAGCAAGGCTGTTCACTGCGCCAGGAGTGGTTCGCGCCAGAATGCGCGAGTAACTCAAGAACTTGAATAGTTTACGGGGGTTGCAAGAGTAAAAGCAAATTGTTTTTGGAGTTTAGACTTCACAACATGATCGAAGAAGTTGTTCCAGTTGTTCCAGTGAGCAAGATTGCAGTTGCCGAAGAAACCCTCGCCCGCGTGGGCTTCAAAATGGCATGGCAACACAACCCTGGCCGAGACCTGATGTACGCCGAGTTCACCCATCCTGACGGAATCTCGGTGCACGCCAGTGAATCGCGCGGCGACGGCATCGGCCCGGTAGTCGTCTATTTTCGGGTGACGAATGTTGATGAGCTAGCCGCGCAGGCGGGCTCCACCGCCGAAGACCAAACCTGGCACATGCGCGAGTTCTGGTTGCACGACGCCGACGGCAACGCCTACCGCTTTGGGCAGCCCATCGCCGAGTAATCCCCCGCGCTAAACCAGCTTTTCGCTGCGGAGTTCACTTTGGTGCGCGGTCATGAACCTGCGCTCGACCAGCAAGTGGAACATCCACGAAATCACCAGCGCAAGCGGCAGCACCAAGAAGAACATCAACGCGAGGTGCACCCCAAGTTCGAGCTTGAGCGGAATTAGCAGCAGGTTTCCGAGTGCGAGCAGCGGGCTGTGAATCAGGTAAATCGAATAAGACATGTTGCCGAGGCGCACCGCGGGTTTTGATGCCAGCAGTCGTGTGAAAACCGACGAACCATTTTTCGCGAACCACACCACCAAAAGCGCGGTGGATGCTCCGACCAATGTTTCGCTAACCTCGCGGTTTGCGATAGCGAAGTCGGCGTAAGCGAACACGAAGTAGGTGGTTGGAACAACCGGCACCCAAAACCATTTGGCTTGAACCCTTGCATTGGCTGCCAGCTCAGCGGCGACCATTCCAAACGCAAACAGCAGCAAGAACCATGGGTGATGGATTTCGTAATCACTCGGCGACGTTGGAAAAATGCTCTTCACTCCGGCAGCGCTGAGCGCTGAAGCGATCATCGATGGGCTCAAGGTCAGGATTGCCGTGATTATGATCGCAGTGAGAGCGCCAAACCTTCTCCAGAGCGGCAGAAGTAGCAAGGGCATCAAAACGTAGATTTGCCACTCAATGGCAACTGACCACATCGGTCCGTTGATCGTGGTCATTCCCCCGATGAAGTTTTGAATCAGAAAAATATGCCCGAAGATGGCCTCGGCTGTCACCGGAATCTTGTCGTCCCATTTAGTTCCAGATTCGTCTTGAAGAACCGGAAATGCTGCGATGAGAGCAATGCTCAGAAAGAGCGCTACCCAGTATGGCGGCACGATGCGTCTATAGCGTCTACCCATGTAGTGCTTGAAACCCTTGGGTAGTCGATAGCTGCCTCCGCGAATCACTGGCAACATGAGAACGAAGCCCGAGAGCACGATGAAAATCGGAACCCCGAGGTATCCGTTTCGCAAAAGAGCGAATATCTCTGGAAAAGCCAGGGCGGATGCACCGGTCAAGCCGGTGAAGAGAATCGTGTGATACAGGGCAACTGCTACCGCGCTGAGCCCTCGCATGCCGTCGACGAAGTTTGAGTCGAATGGTTTAAAGGGGGCTGGGGCATGGGGCACCGTGAAAGGTTACCAAGTTCAAACGGTTAAGCGAAAAACCCCCGAGCCTTTCAGCCCGAGGGTTTTTTCGTTTATGTAAAAACTACTACTTGGTGATCTTGGTAACGGTACCGGCACCTACGGTGCGGCCACCCTCACGGATCGCGAAGCGCAGACCTTCTTCCATGGCGATTGCCTGAATTAGCTCAACCGACATTTCGGTGGTGTCACCAGGCATAACCATTTCGGTTCCTGCTGGAAGGGTGATAACACCGGTCACGTCAGTGGTACGGAAGTAGAACTGTGGACGGTAGTTTGCGTAGAACGGGTTGTGACGGCCACCCTCATCCTTTGAAAGGATGTAGACGTTGGCGTCGAAACCGGTGTGAGGGGTGATCGAACCAGGCTTAACAACAACCTGGCCACGCTCAACGTCTTCACGCTTGGTTCCACGAAGAAGTAGACCAACGTTCTCGCCAGCTTCTGCGAAGTCGAGTAGCTTGCGGAACATTTCGATACCGGTAACGGTGGTCTTCTGCTTCTCGCGGATACCGACGATTTCAACTTCGTCGTTAACCTTGACCTGGCCACGCTCGATCTTGCCGGTGATAACGGTTCCACGACCAGTGATGGTGAAAACAGGTCGCGCTGTGGCTCTGGGATGTTCTCGTCACAAGCGTCCATGAGGTCAAGCACACGCTGGCCCCACTTCTCGTCGCCTTCGAGAGCCTTAAGAGCCGACACCTGGATAACAGGAGCGTCGTCGCCTGGGAACTCGTACTTGCTTAGAAGTTCACGAACTTCCATCTCGACTAGGTCAAGAATTTCAGCGTCGTCAACCATGTCACTCTTGTTTAGAGCAACAACGATGTAAGGAACACCAACCTGGCGAGCAAGAAGCACGTGCTCCTTGGTCTGAGGCATAGGACCGTCGGTTGCAGCAACAACAAGGATGGCACCATCCATCTGTGCAGCACCG
>JBEDEQ010000008.1:0-23086 GCA_041175645.1 Actinomycetota bacterium
GTTGGTCTACAGGTTTTGCTGCCGAGATTAAGGGACTGTTTGGTTTGAGTGCGCTGAGTCAGTTGGCTGTCGTTGACGACTCGGATGCTCTTGCCGAGGCCGAATCAGGCGAGTTTGTCGACCGTGACGTAGCTTCGCTGATGGTAGAGCAACGGGGCTTGTTCGGTGCCGACGAATCCTTCGACAACGTCGCAGACGACGACAGCGTTTGATTCAACTTCAACAATCTGTCTAATCTTCAAAATCAAGACCGAAGTCACGCCATCAAGTAACGGAATACCTCTGCTGTCGAAAGACCAGTCACTTGGCTCGAACCGTCTGGTGTGATCGGCAGCCATGCGGTTAGCAAGTTCAAGATTGTCGACTCCAAGCGTGTGAAGCGCAACGTATTCGGATCTTGAAAGACTCGGCCATGATGACGAACCACGAGCCACGTTGAATGAAACTAGCGGGGGAGTAGCTCCGAGAGAAGTTACCGAAGTCGCCGTGAAGCCGACTGGCGCTCCCTCTGGGCTAGAGCAAGTCAAGATTGTTACACCTGAGGCGTGCAGTCTAAAACTGGCCTTCAAGGCGTCTACTGGGTCATTGAGTGGTGTCAGTTCATTCATAATCTTCTGGGACAAGGGTAACCCAGCCACGCTTTAGAATTATGCGAAAGAGAAAGGCCGTGAGCATGCGTGTTTTAGACCTGCGCGGTCAAACTCTGAGCAATGACCTAGTCAACTCCTCAGTGCCTCGAGCTCCGCTAGACATCACCAATGCCATCCAAGAAATCACGCCGCTGCTTGCCGATGTAAAGAACAAGGGCGAACAAGCGCTTCTAGACGTCGCCGCGAAGTTTGGCAACGCAGATCCGAAACCTTTTCGAGTCGAGGCTCACGAACTAACTGCCGCGCTGGATGCCCTAAAGCCCTCACTTCGGGCGGCCATCCAAGAAAGTATCGATCGCGTACGCAAAGTTTGCCAAGCCGTTATGCCTACCGAAACCTCCGTCGAGCTTGCGCCGGGTGCGACCGTTCGCCAGCGTTGGCAACCAGTTGATTCGGTCGGACTCTATGTTCCAGGTGGCAAAGCTGTGTACCCAAGCAGCGTGATCATGAATGTCGTGCCGGCACAGGTGGCCGGTGTTCCCCGGTTGGCAATCGCCACGCCGGCTCAAGCAGAGTTTGGCAATCGCCCGCACCCGGTTGTTTTGGCAACTGCCGCCATGCTTGGCGTGACCGAGGTTTATAACATCGGCGGACCAGCTGCGGTTGCTGCGTTTGCCTATGGGGTTCCTCAGATTCCGCTCGAGCGGGTCGCAATGGTCACTGGCCCCGGCAATATCTATGTGGCCGGTGCTAAGAGGGCGTTGCGTGGTGTCATCGGCATCGACAGCGAAGCCGGAACAACAGAGATCTTAATCGTTGGCGATGAGTCTGCCGACGCGAGGCTGATCGCTTTCGATTTGGTTAGTCAGGCAGAGCACGATGAGGCTGCTGCCTGCGTGCTTGTAACTGCCTCTGAGAGCCTCGTAGAGAGCGTTCTAGCTCAACTTGAAGCGATTGCCGCAGACACCGAAAACTCGACACGTGTTGCGGCTGCGCTGAGCGGCATACAGTCGGCGTTGGTGTTGGTTGACAGCACGGATGCTGCGCTGAAGTTTGCCAATCACTACGCCACCGAACACCTCGAGTTGCACACCGTTGATCCGATTAGCGATGCAGCTCGGGTTTCGAACGCCGGCGCTTTGTTTTTGGGTAAACACTCACCAGTCAGCCTGGGCGACTATCTGGCTGGATCAAACCACGTTCTGCCAACGGGTCAACAGGCAAAATTCGGTTCAGGACTGGGTGTACACACGTTCTTGAGAGCTCAGCAGCTGATTCAATATGACGCTCAGGGGCTAGTTGACGTGGCCGATGCCGCTAGAGAATTCTCAAAATCCGAGCGGTTACCCGCTCACGGTGAAGCCATCGCGGCTAGATTCGAAAATTAAAGCCCGCAACTTCTCGTTGTTGTGATTTCGTTACCAAACCGGCGCGTGCTAAAACTTCAAAAACCTTGATTTTTAGCCGATTTTCTCGCGACACGCCGACAACGAAATGAATTTGATTTCAGGGCACCCAGACCACAAGATATAGTGACCCAACTACAAAAAGAGTCTAGATATAGTGTTCCCTGTGGAATTCTGTGGATAACTCTGAGTTCAAACATCAAGGAAGAGGTTTTCGACATGCACTGTCCGTTTTGTCGCCACGCCGATTCCCGAGTGATGGACTCGAGAACCTCTGAAGATGGGGCCTCGATTCGTCGTCGTCGTCAATGCCCGGAGTGTGGAATGCGTTTCAGCACAACTGAAACCGCAAGCCTCACGGTGGTAAAGCGCAGCGGTGTAATCGAGTCATTCAGCCGACACAAAATCGTAAACGGTGTGCGCAAGGCATGTCAGGGTCGTCCGGTCAGTGAATCTGACTTGGCTCTGCTAGCTCAAAAGGTCGAAGAGACCGTAAGAGCCACCGGATCGTCACAGATAGAGGCAAACGAGATCGGCTTGGCCATTCTCGAACCGCTACGAAACCTAGACGAAGTTGCTTTCATGCGCTTCGCGAGCGTCTACCAGGGCTGGGAATCCTTGGCGGACTTCGAGGCAGCAATCAACGTACTGCGGGCCAACCGCGAGTACGCAGAAAGCAACGAATCGTTCGACTTGAACGAAACAAAGAGACTTACCGATCGCTAGATCGGTTAAGAAGCAACCAAAACAGCAGCAGAAGAAAGGCAATAACGTGACTGATACCTCGGCTTACGCCGGCAACACAGCCGGAACCGGTGCAGGGCTCACTATTGAGCGCATTTACACGACAGAGGGCGTTCACCCTTACGACCAGGTCAACTGGGAGTACCGTGACGTCGTACAGACCAACTGGAAGAACGGCGAGGTCATCTTCGAACAGCGTGGAATCGAATTCCCGGAGTTCTGGAGCATCAACGCTTCAACCATCGTCACCACCAAGTACTTCAGAGGCGCTGTAGGCACCCCTGAGCGCGAGTTCAGCCTTCGTCAGCTAATCGACCGGGTTGTTCTTACCTACACCCAGGCTGGTCGCGACTACGGTTACTTCGCAAGCGAAGAAGACGCAACCATCTTTGAGCACGAGCTCACCTACATGCTGCTAAACCAGGTGTTCTCGTTCAACTCGCCAGTTTGGTTCAACGTCGGTACCAAGAGCCCGCAGCAGGTTTCAGCCTGTTTCATTCTCTCGGTTGACGACTCAATGGAATCCATCCTCAACTGGTACCGCGAAGAGGGAATGATCTTCAAGGGCGGCTCGGGCGCAGGTCTTAACCTTTCGCGCATCCGTTCTTCGAAAGAGCTTCTCAAGTCAAGCGGTGGCTCGGCATCGGGCCCAGTTTCGTTCATGCGCGGTGCAGACGCCTCGGCAGGAACCATCAAGTCGGGTGGCGCAACCCGCCGCGCAGCCAAGATGGTTGTTCTTGACGTCGATCACCCAGACATCGAAGAATTCATCGAGACCAAGGCCAGCGAAGAAAAGAAGATTCGTGTTCTTCGCGACGCAGGTTTCGACATGGAGCTCGGTGGTAAAGACATCAACTCGGTTCAGTACCAGAACGCCAACAACTCGGTTCGCGTCAACCGCGAATTCATGGAAGCTGTCGAGAACGGCACCAAGTTCGGTCTTCGCGCTCGCACCACCGGTGAAGTTATCGAAGAAGTGGATGCTCGCGAGCTGTTCGACAAGCTAGCTACCGCTGCTTGGGAATGTGCCGACCCAGGCATCCAGTACGACGACATCATCAACGACTGGCACACCACTCCTGAGTCAGGCCGCATCACTGCTTCGAACCCTTGCTCGGAGTACATGCACCTTGACAACTCGTCATGTAACTTGGCGTCGCTCAACCTTCTGAAGTTCTTGAACCCAGACGGCTCGTTCGACAGCGCTAAGTTCACCAAGGCATCTGAGCTAATCATCACCGCCATGGACATCTCGATCTCGTTCGCTGACTTCCCAACCGAAGCCATTGGCGAGACCACCCGTAACTTCCGCCAGCTAGGTATCGGCTACGCAAACCTAGGTGCATTGCTTATGGCAATCGGTGTTCCTTACGACAGCAAAGAGGGCTTCGCGCTAGCCGCGTCGATCACTTCGCTAATGTCGGGTGCAACCTACCGTCGCTCAGCAGAACTTGCTGCAGTCGTAGGCACCTACGCCGGTTACCCAAAGAACAAGGCCGGTCACGACCGTGTCATGGCTAAGCACGAGGCTGCTAACGCAGAGCTCAAGCCGGTCAGCGACATCGACGCAGGAGTTCTAGAAGCCGCCACCGAACAGTGGCGCTTGAACACCGAAATCGGTGCCCGCAACGGCTGGAGAAACTCGCAGATTTCGCTGCTTGCCCCAACCGGAACCATCGGCTTCATGATGGACTGTGACACCACTGGTATCGAGCCAGACTTCTCTCTTGTCAAGTACAAGAAGTTGTCAACCGGTGGTTCGATGCAGATCGTGAACCAGACCATTCCATTCGCGCTACACCGCCTCGGCTACTCGCAAGAGACCGTAGAGGCCATCGTTGACCACATCGGTCAGCACGGCCACGTAGTAGACGCTCCAGGCCTAAAGCAAGAGCACTACGCGATCTTCGACACCGCAGTTGGTGTTCGTGCAATCGAGCCAATGGGTCACGTTCGCATGATGGCTGCCGTTCAGCCGTTCCTTTCGGGTGCAATCTCGAAGACTGTGAACATGCCAGAGTCTGCAACCAAGGACGAAATCGCAGATGTCTACTTCCAGGGCTGGAAGCTCGGTCTTAAGGCTTTGGCCATCTACCGTGACAACTGCAAGGTTGGCCAGCCTCTAAGCGACGCCAAGGCAAAGACCGAAGAGAAGGCAGCCCCAGCTGCTGTGGCAGGCGACATCGCCCACCCAGTGCGCAAGCGTCTCCCTAAGTCGCGCCCATCGTCAACCACCTCGTTCACTGTCGGTGGCGCAGAGGGTTACATGACGGCTTCGTCTTACCCAGACGGCGGCCTCGGTGAAGTGTTCTTGAAGCTCGGCAAGCAGGGTTCAACCCTGGCCGGCGTGATGGACGCATTCTCGATCGCAGTTTCGATTGGTCTGCAGTACGGCGTTCCGCTAGAGACCTACGTGAAGAAGTTCACCAACGTCAACTTCGAACCAGCTGGTTTGACCGATGACGCAGACATTCGCATGGCGAAGTCACTTATGGACTACATCTTCCGTCGTTTAGCCCTCGACTACCTGCCTTACGAAACCCGTTCGGCTTTGGGAATCAACACTGCTTCTGAGCGCTCAGCCGCTCTAGACGCAGCTGGCGGTTACCCACCGGTAATCGAAATCGAAAGCAGCTCGGCAGCAGCCGTAGCAGCCGAAGAGATCGAAGCCGTGGTCGAAATCAGCCAGTCATCGGCACAGTCGGTAACTATCGAAGCCAAGCCAGAGGCTAAGCGTGAGGTTCACTCCTCGGCCGAGCTTTTCGAGCTGCTTCAGGGCAAAGAGTCGGATGCTCCACTTTGCTTCAACTGTGGAATCAAGATGCGACCATCTGGTTCATGCCACGTCTGTGAAGGCTGCGGATCAACTAGCGGTTGCAGCTAAACAATCAACCAGAAAGTGGTCGGCACCCTAGGGTGTCGGCCACTTTCGGCTTTAAGCGCAGGTAACCTAGAACGGTGCTTTACAACCTAATCTTTCGTCTGGTCTTTGCGAGGCTTGACCCCGAATTCGTTCACCACGCAGTAGTTTTTGGCTTGCGAATCGCAAGTGCTTTGCGTCTCACCGCATTAGGTCGGCTGAAGTCGAGTGATGCGCATACTGTCGAGGCGATGGGTTTAAAGTTTCACGGCGCTTTCGGTTTAGCTGCCGGCTTCGACAAGCACGCCATCATGATTCGACCGATGGGCGATCTAGGCTTCTCGCACGTAGAAATCGGAACCGTCACTGCAAAACAACAGCCGGGCAACGGCAAGCCAAGGCTATTTCGCTTGATCGAAGACCGAGCCCTAATCAATCGCATGGGATTCAACAACGAGGGTGCTGACGCAATTGCCAAACGTCTTCGCGCACTACGCCAACGAAACATGCGTCAATTGCCGATCATCGGCGTGAATATAGGCAAGAGCAAGGTAACTCCTGTCGAAGAGGCTGCCACAGATTACGCCTACAGTGCCAAACTTCTCTCGCCATACGCCGACTACCTAGCCGTGAACGTTTCATCGCCAAACACCCCCGGCTTACGTTCGCTGCAAGAGGTAGAGGCGCTTAGGCCCATTCTCAAGGCAGTATTGGCCGAATCGAACGGCAAGCCAGTGCTTGTGAAGATCGCACCGGATCTCAACGACCAAGACATCATCGAGGTTGCCAAGCTTGCCGCCGAACTAGGCCTAGCCGGAATTATCGCGACCAACACGACAATCTCTAGAGAGAACCTGAAAACTGCCAAGCCAAAGGTTGACTCCATGGGTGCGGGAGGCCTCAGCGGCGCACCGCTAAAAGCCCGTTCGCTTGAGGTTCTGAAAGTACTCAAAGCCGTCATCAACGAAGGCCAAATAATCATTTCAGTTGGCGGCATTGAGACTGCGGACGAAGCTCGAGAACGACTAGCAGCAGGTGCGACGCTCGTTCAGGGCTACACCGGTTTTATCTTTGACGGCCCATTTTGGGCGCGCAAGATCAACCGCGGAATCTAAGAAACGAACTAGACCAAACGCGCCGGTGGGCTCTTGGTCTCTGCTGGGTCGAACACGGCAACCGGCTGCAAGATAGCTTCAGCCTTGGCCGCAATCTCATCAGGAATAACGATTTCAAGCGCCTTCAAGTTCGAGGTGATTTGCTCTGGCTTACTCGCACCGACAATGGCACTAGACACGTTCGGGTTACGAAGCACCCAAGCCAACGCAAACTGGGCCATGGTGGCTCCACATTCCTCAGCAAGTGGCGCAAGTTGTGCAACGCGCGAAAGCAGGTCATCGTTGAGCTTTTCACGGATGAACGAGCCAGCCTTCTCGTCGGCTGCGCGTGAATCGCTAGGCACTGGCTGACCAGGTAGGTACTTTCCGCTCAAAATGCCTTGGGCCATCGGAGACCAGACAATCTGACTGACGCCTAGAGACTCGCTGGTTGGAATAACCTCGGCCTCAATAACTCTCCAGAGCATTGAGTACTGCGGCTGGTTCGAAATCAGTTGAAAACCCATCTGCTTAGCTAGCGCAGCACCGGCGGCGATTTGCTCGGCACGCCATTCAGATACACCGATGTAAAGTGCCTTGCCCTGTCGCACGATGTCGGCGAAGGCCTGCATGGTTTCTTCTAGGGGAGTCTCGTAGTCAAAACGGTGTGCCTGGTAGAGGTCGACGTATTCGACGTTCATGCGCTTGAGCGAGCCGTTGATCGATTCCATGATGTGCTTGCGCGAGAGTCCGGTGTCATTTGCACCGCGCTCGGCCACCGGCCAGTAGCACTTGGTGAAAAGTTCGATTCCTTCGCGGCGAACTCCTGCGAGCGCTTTACCCAGAACCACTTCGGCCGCTTGGTTCGCATAGACATCCGCTGTATCAAAAGACGTGATACCGCCGTCTAGGGCCGCACGCACAGTTGCCAAGGCTGCAGCCTCGTCTACCTGCATGGCGTGGGTCAGCCAGTTGCCATAGGTTAGCTCGCTGACTTTGAAACCCGAGTTGCCTAGATAGCGATACTTCACTTGCGCTCCTTGATTAGTTGTTTCGCCAATGTCTCAACATGTGTGTGCAAATCTGGAATCCAGTTTTCTTGTTCCGGCTTCATCAAAACCGATCGAAGAATTCTGGCTGTGTCTCTATCTTGCTCTAACTCGAAGCCGCGTCGAACAAATCCCTGCGGCTTCATCACATAGGTAGCCAAGTGAATCTGCTGGTCGCGAGGAGCTTGTGCCGATTTTTCGAATATTGCCTGAGAGATGGCATCAACACTTGAGAACTTGGATGCGCGGGGCAAGTAAGTCACAATGTCGAGCTCTGGCGCTTGAAGTGGCACCAGCACCTCGGATTCGCTCAGGAGTTTGTGCCACTGGACCGCAGCATTACGTCCACCTTGCAGAACCGAACCCAGACCGTCTTTGGTGAGCGGGAAGATCTTCAACGTAGCCCAGAGCGCAGCTGCCGATGCTCCGGCTCGAGAGCACTCGAGTTGTATCTCGCCAAAGTGCAAGTCTTCGCTCGCGAAATAGGTATAGGGGGAGTCGTGCTTGTAGAAACGGCCAATCGACACGTCGTTGAACAACACCGCACCACAGCCGTATGGCTGCAATCCGTGTTTGTGCGGGTCGACGACAACCGAGTCTGACTGCGCGATGGCTCGGTAGTGTCGAGCCGTTTCCTCGTCAAGGTCGTCGGCGATCAGGGTAAAGAAACCGCCGTAGGCAGTGTCGACGTGCACTCGTGCGCCGTATTGCCTTGCCAGCGTAATGATGTCGGCCAGCGGGTCAACCGCACCTAGTCCGGTCGTGCCAAGTGTTGCGACTACCGTGCCGATCTTGCCCGTGGCTAGTTTCTCGGCAAGGTCATCGAGCCGCATGCGCCCGAATTCATCAGTTGCAATCGAGATAGCTGGGATGTTCAAAACCTCGGCCATGCGCGTGTGCGTGTAATGAGAATCTTCGCTGTGGGCGATCGCCAAATCAGGGTTGATTTCTCGGCTTACCCAAAGGGCTTCAAGGTTGGCCGTTGTGCCACTCCAGGTGAGGTGCCCGAGGTGAGTGTCTGGATAGCCGAACATCCGCGCTAGGTCTTTTACAACTTCGCGTTCGAGCATGGTGGTTGCTCGCCCGCCGTCGATCGAGTGATTGTTCGGGTTGATCATCATGGTCGCGATGTACGCGGCCATTGCAACCGGATGCGGCGGCTTGAGCATCTGCCCGGCGTAGTGCGGGTGAAAGTAGGGGAAGTTATCTTCTAATCGGGTCGTTAGGTCTTCGAGAACCGAACGGACTCTAGACAGGTCAGCCTGCTGCGAAGGGTGCGCTGCGAAATCTCCGTAAGTTTCTTTCATTCGGTCAACCGCAGAAATCACTTGGTCAGCGAGATCCGCGAGACGAATTTCTTGCTTGTTTTCCACGCAGACTCCTTTGTCTGTTGGTTAATTCGAGCTTTTGGCTCAGTTGTTAGATTACTGTGCCTCGTTTTACCTGAGGCTTAGGTAGGCGCATCGGGCGCATCTGCATGCTGCGTAGAGCCACGTACATCTTTAGGCCACGCTCTAGGTTTGCCTCGCCGTACTTTGCAGTCAGACGCTTGGTAACCCTGCGGCTCAGCAAAAAGGCATCGACAATCATGCCTCCCATGATGCTCCACATGATCAAGATTGCCGCCAGGTTTACCACAGCGTTGTTCACGGTGTTCAAGATGACTGCTACGAAAACAACTGGCAGCAGAAGCTCACCAACGGTGAAACGAGAGTCGACCATGTCGCGAGCGAGTTTCTTTTGTGGACCGCGGTCACGGGCAGTCAGGTAGCGCTCCTCGCCGTTGAGCATGCCCTCTCGAGCTTCGGCGCGCTTTGCTGCTAGTTGAGCCCGAGCTGCCTTCTTAGCCTCTTTGCTGCGATCACCAATTAGTGGTTTTTTGCGAGCGGCTTCGCGCTCTTTGCGAGACGGGGTGGGGCGGCCTTTTCCGTTAGATGCGGTCGGCTGTGACGAATCAGACATGAACTGCTCTCTTGTGTGTGAGTTTCCTGCTTAAGATTACCTTCATGAACGAATCGAAAATCGAATCATTGGTGCACGACGTAAAAGAGTCGGTAAATCTTCAGTTTCCGGCCCGCATTGCCGATCTGTGCGATCTCGTGCGAATTCCAGGTATTGCCTGGGATGCGTTTGATGCCGCCGACCTCGAGCGCAGCGCAGAGGCTGTCAAGGCACTGCTAGATGACCTAGAGATTTTCGATGCAGTTGAGATCCGTCGCGCCAGCGCAGGCGAGAAAGACGGTGCACCAGCAGTAGTCGCGCGACGCGAAGCCAAAAACGGTAGACCTCACATTCTTCTATACGCGCACCACGACGTTCAGCCCCCTGGCCCCGAAAACCAATGGAACACCCCGGCTTTTGAGCCAACCTTGCGTGATGGGCGCATTTTTGCCAGAGGCGCAGCAGATGACAAGGCTGGCATTGTTGCCCACCTAACCGCTCTGCGTGTTTTGAAAGAAATCGCTGGCCCAGATTTTGATCTCGGCATCTCGCTCTTTTTCGAGGGCGAAGAAGAGGCCGGTTCGCCGTCGTTCAGAAACTTCCTTGATGAGAACCGTGACCTGCTGGCGGCCGATGCAATCGTTGTCGCTGACTCGGCGAACTGGACCGTCGAGGTTCCTGCCCTCACCACGACACTGCGCGGTCTCGTGTCTCAGGTAATCGAGGTTAAGACGCTTGATCACGCACTTCACAGCGGAATGTATGGGGGAGTAGTGCCAGATGCAACCATGGCGCTCATCAAGCTTCTCGCTTCGCTTCACAACTCAGATGGTTCAGTCGCCGTACCTGGTCTGGTTCAAACGGTCGCAGCCGACCTCAACTACACCGAGGCCGCGCTTCGTGTAGATGCCGGACTACTTGAACCAACTTCAACCATTGGCACAGGCAGCCTGCTTTCTCGCATTTGGACCAAGCCTTCGATCACCGTCATCGGCATTGATACCAAAAACGTGGATGTCGCATCGAACACGTTGCTGCCTTCGGCGTCTGCAAAGATCAGCATGCGAATCGCGCCTGGCGACGAACCAGAGAAAGCCTTGGTCGCACTTCGTGCACACCTCGAAGCCAACCTTCCTTTCGGTGCGCAAATCTCTTATGGCGAGGTTGAGCTTGGCAAGCCGTTCGCTTCGAACACAGACGGATGGGCATTCAAGCTGGCCAAAGATGCTCTAAGGGATGCATTTGGTGTCGAGAGTGTTGAGATCGGAATCGGTGGGTCGATTCCGTTCATCGCCGATTTGACCGAAGTGTTCCCATCGGCTCAGATTTTGGTTACCGGTGTCGAAGAGCCCGACTCACGTGCCCACAGCCCAAACGAGTCGGTGCATCTTGAGACGCTGCGTAATGCCATGAGCGCAGAGGCTCTAATGCTTCTTCGCGCTAATGCGGCGGTTGTCCCGTCGGAATAGTCCGGCCTGATTTATGCTTTACACAAGAACAACGAGGAGTTGAGAAATGTCTGAAACCCTAACCCACACGGTAGACCTAACCGAGGTCGCTCGCGACAAGGTGCGCGCACTCATCGAAGCAGAAGCGAATGAAGACCTTCGCCTACGCATCGAAGTCAAAACGGGCGGTTGCTCAGGTTTCATCTACCAGTTGTTCTTCGATGAAGAACTTTCTGAGTCAGATGCAGTGCGTGACTTCAATGGCGTTCAGGTGGTCGTAGACATGAAATCTGTGCCTTACCTAGACGGTGCGTCGATTGACTATGAAGACACCATTCAGAAGCAGGGATTCACCATTGACAACCCAAACGCTCAGAGCACCTGTGCCTGCGGAGATTCATTCGGATAAATCCGGATTTTTGCAGTAAACAGAGGCTCGATCAAAAAAAAGTGGTCGAGTCTTTGACTTTCTGGTGGTTTTGACGGGATTCAAGGCACCGACAAGCGTAGACTTAGCAGGTAACGATTCGATATCCGAAGGGTCGATTGTGCTTTCAAAGCGTGTACTTCGCTGGGCTTCAATCCCAGCAATCACAAGCCTCACTCTCTTTTTATCCGGTTGCAGCACTGCCGAATTAGAGCTCGGCTTTCTGCCACTGAACTCTAAAGATGCAACCAACCACACCCAGCGAATCACCGACCTTTGGGTCGAGTCTTGGATCGTGCTCTGGGCAGTTGGAATCATCGCCTGGGGCCTTATGTTCTGGGCAATCATCGTCTACCGCCGTCGCAAGGGCGAGACTGGTCTTCCAGCACAGCTGCGTTACAACAACCCGATTGAAACTCTTTTCACGATCGTTCCACTGATTTTGGTTATCGGCTTCTTCGCCATGACTGCTCGTGACATGGCTGAAATTGAAAAGCCAAATGCGAACCCGGATGTTCACATCGAAGTCATCGGTAAGCAGTGGTCATGGGATTTCAACTACCTCGACGAGAACGTCTACGAGACGGGCATCCAGTCGCAGTTTGAAGGTGAATTGGGTTCTGAGGCTGAACTTCCAACCCTTTACTTACCTGTCAACAAGAGCGTAAAGATTGACCTCACCGCACGCGACGTCATCCACTCATTCTGGGTTGTCGAATTCTTGTACAAGAAAGACATGTTCCCAGGCCGCTGGAACCACATTTACTTCACCCCAACCAAAGAGGGAACCTACAAGGGCAAGTGTGCCGAGCTCTGTGGCGAGTCACACTCGATGATGTTGTTCAACGTTGTAGTGCTAGACCAGGCAAGCTATGACGCAAAGATGCAAGAACTTGAAGAAAAGGGTCAGACCGGCAAGCTGGGCATAGACCTAAACCGCAACCAAAACCTTCCGGGTGACAACCCAGACATCAGAGGATAAGACGATGGCTAACAACACCACTGCTGCTAAGTCAAAAGGACGCATTCTGGTCGACTGGTTGACCACCACTGACCACAAGAAAATCGGTTACCTTTACCTGATCACTTCGATTGCATACTTCGTAATTGCCGGTGTCATGGCTCTGGTTATTCGCGCCCAGCTCGCGGCTCCAGGCCTCGAGATTGTGGCTAGCAAAGAGCAGTACAACCAGCTGTTCACCATGCACGGCACCATCATGCTTCTAATGTTTGCAACTCCACTATTTGCTGCCTTCGCTAACATCTTGATGCCGGTACAAATTGGCGCTCCAGACGTTGCCTTTCCGCGCCTGAACGCTATTGCCTACTGGTTCTACTTCTTTGGCTCTTTCGTTGCCGTGGCCGGATTCTTCACCCCTCAGGGTGCTGCGTCTTTCGGGTGGTTCGCCTACGCACCACTTTCGAACACCACCTTCTCACCTGGTATCGGTGGCGACCTGTGGGTATTCGGCCTTGCCCTTAGCGGTTTCGGCACCATCCTTGGTGGCGTCAACTTCATCACCACCATTCTGACCATGCGCGCACCTGGTATGACCATGTTCCGTTTGCCAATCTTCACTTGGAACACACTGGTCACGTCGATCCTGATCATCATGTGTTTCCCTCCACTAGCATCCGCGTTGTTCGCACTTGGTGCAGATCGCAGGTTCGGAGCTCACATATTTGATCCAGAGAATGGTGGCCCAATGCTTTGGCAGCACCTGTTCTGGTTCTTTGGTCACCCCGAGGTTTACATCATCGCTCTGCCGTTTTTTGGCATCATCTCTGAGATCCTCCCGGTATTCAGCCGCAAACCAATCTTTGGTTATAAGACACTCGTCTATGCAACCATCGCGATTGCCGCCCTTTCGATGACAGTTTGGGCTCACCACATGTACGTAACCGGTTCGGTGCTATTGCCGTTCTTCGCGTTCACGACAATGCTCATTGCGGTGCCAACGGGTGTGAAGGTGTTCAACTGGATTGGAACAATGTGGAAGGGCTCGGTCACTTTCGAAACACCGATGCTCTGGGCACTTGGGTTCCTCACCACTTTTATTTTCGGTGGTTTGACCGGTGTAATTTTGTCGTCGCCTGCCCTCGACTTCCACCTTTCAGACAGCTACTTCGTTGTCGCTCACTTCCACTACGTCGTGTTCGGAACCGTAGTATTCGCGATGTTTGCCGGCATCTACTTCTGGTACCCAAAGATGACCGGAAAGATGCTGAACGAGCGCATCGGCAAGATCCACTTCTGGCTGCTTTTCTTCGGCTTCCACATCACCTTCTTGGTTCAGCACTGGCTAGGTGTAATCGGTATGCCACGTCGCTACGCTACGTACCTGCCTGAAGACGGCTTCGACTGGATGAACATGGTTTCGACTGTCGGTTCGGGCATCCTTGCAATCTCGATGATTCCTTTCTTCTGGAACGTCTACATCACCTGGCGCAAGGGCGAAAAGACCACCTTGAACGACCCTTGGGGTTATGGTCGCTCGCTCGAGTGGGCTACCGCTTCGCCATTCCCACGCCACAACTTCACTTCGATCCCTCGCGTTCGCTCTGAGTCGCCTGCATTCGATTTGAATCACCCAGAACTTGCACCTGAGCCTGAAGAGACTCCGGCTAAAGCTACAGTCAAGAAGGGATAACGCCAGTGCGCACTAATGCAAACATTTTTTGGTTGCTAACCGTCTTTTACATCGTTTCGGCTGGCGGCTATGCCGCGTGGGGCCTTCTTGACCCTGCATACGGTGAGATTGAGATCATCGGATTCGCTGCTCTATCCATGCTGGTCTTCATGTCGGGTTTCATCGGCTTCTACGTCGAAAAGACTGCCCGCGTTCAGGGCCCGGTTCCTGAAGACAACCTGGATGCACGAATCGAAGATGGCGAGTCTGAGGTTGGTTTCTTCGCACCATGGTCTTGGTGGCCACTCTTTCTTGGTCTATTCGCAGCCCTAGCCTTTGCATCGCTGGCAGTCGGATGGTGGCTGTTCTTCATCGCCTTCCCGCTAGCTCTTATCGCTGTCATCGGCTTCGTCTTCGAGCACAGCCGCGGGCACCACGCTCACTAGTACCAAGTTCGAGTATTGCCACCGGCCCATTTAGTCGGTGGCAATGCTGTTTAAGTGTTCGACAAGTTCGCGTAACTGCTTATTGTTCGAAACCCGATGAATTCGTATTCTGGCTTGCTCAGACTTTGCCACTGACAGTTGCAACTGCGTGAACTCCTCTCTGCGTCTATCAAAGTTGCTCCACGACCACAGCAGCACGTTCAAATTGGGGTTTGGGCTCAGCAGGTAACGTAGCCGCTCTCGATTTCCGTTCCATAACTTCCTTCGAAGCAGCACCCTATTCATCGACCGAATGAACAATCGAAACATGACCAACGTTTTGGAGCGGTCGAGCAACACCACGTCGGTAGCGCGAGCTAGTACCAGAGCTCTAACAACAGAGTAATTTCCATCTATAACCCATCGGTCACGTTTGCAGAAAGCTCTCACCTCCGTCTGAAATTTGCGATCCGGCAGTGGCTGCCAGTTTGCTTGATGACGCAGTGAATCGAGCTCAAGGTGGGGGAGCGTCAGCTTTGTCGACAGCTTCGACGCCAAGTGGGTCTTGCCAGCGCCTGAGCTGCCCATGATGAACACGCGCATAATGAATACGATTGTAGGTCAAAAGAAAAAGCCCACCAGACTTCTCTGGTGGGCTTTCGCTTTGAATGCTTAGTGCAGTTCTTTACCGTGGTCGTGAGCTGCTTCGATCTCACCCTTGGTTGGTGGCACCACGCGGTCTTCGAAGTAGAAGCGCGAAAGTGCTGCACGGATGCGCGAGCGCAGAGTGATGACACCCTTCGCGTTCGGGCGGGCCAACATCGGCTCGTAAGCCTTGTAACCAACGAGCTTGTAGAGCTCGTATTCGTCCATTGGCTCGTGAACTTCAATGTACTCACCGTGTGGCAAGCGCACGACTCGACCGGTTTCGCGGCCGTGTAGAGCGATTTCGCGGTCTTTGCGCATCAGTGACAAGCAGGCACGCTTGGTGATGATGTAAGCCGCGATAGGGCCAACGATGAGCAGAATCTGCATCGAGGTTAGAACGTGGTTCAACGAGACCTGGAAGTGCGTTGCAATCAAGTCTGTCGATGCGCCAGCCCATAGAACGGCGTAGAAGGTGATTCCAGCTGCACCGATACCGGTGCGAACCGGAGTGTTTCTTGGGCGGTCTAGAACGTGGTGTTCACGCTTGTCGCCGGTTACCCAGGCTTCTAGGAACGGGTACAGGGCCACGATGACGAGGAACAAGATACCGACAACAAGCGGCAACAGAATGTTCATCGATAACGTGTAGTCGCCGATCATGTATTCCATGTGCGTAGGTGCCAGGCGAAGTGCACCATCTAGCCATCCGATGTACCAGTCAGGCTGGGTACCTGCCGAAACAGGGGATGGGTCGTAAGCGCCGTAAGCCCAAATCGGGTTGATTGTGAAGGTTGCTGCGATGAGCATGATCACACCGAAGACGATGAAGAAGAATCCACCGGCCTTGGCAACGTAGACAGGCATTAGTGGGTAGCCGACGACGTTGTCATCGCGCTTGCCCGGGCCTGCGTAGTGGGTGTGCTTGTGAATGACCACCATGAAGAGGTGAACGGCCACAAACACCAGAATCAAGGCAGGAACGATCATGATGTGCAAGCTGTAGAGACGCGCAACGATTGCCTCGCCAGGGAACTCTCCGCCGAATAGCAGCGACGAAGTGTAAGAACCGATGTAAGGGATGCCCTTGATCATGCCGTCGATGATTCGCAGACCGTTGCCCGATAGCAGGTCATCAGGCAGTGAGTAACCGGTGAAGCCACCGGCCATACCGAGCACAAACAGAACGAATCCGACTACCCAGTTGATCTCACGTGGCTTGCGGAATGCACCGGTGAAGAACACGCGAAGCATGTGAAGACCAGCGGCAGCCACGAATAGAAGGGCTGACCAGTGGTGCACCTGACGGAAGAGCAATCCACCGCGAATTTCAAACGAGATGTCCAGGGTCGAGGCGTAAGCGATCGACATCTCAGCGCCCTTTAGAGGAGCGTATGAACCCTCGTAAATCACTGGAACCATAGATGGCTGGAACCAGAAGGTAAGGAAAGTACCCGAAAGTAGCAGAACGATGAACGAGTAAAGCGCTACCTCACCGAGCATGAACGACCAGTGGTCAGGAAAGACCTTGCGTCCGAACTCCTTAAGAATGCCGGCTACGCCAACACGCTCGTCAAGATAGTTGGCGGTTCCGGCTAGAAAGCCGCCTTTTTTCTTGTCTGTTGCAGTTGCATTACTCATTTACGCTACGCTCCCAGAAGCTAGGGCCTACAGGCTCATTGAAGTCATCTTGTGCAACCAGGTAGCCCTCTGCGTCAACAGCAATTGGTAGCTGTGGCAGTGGACGAGCCGCAGGACCAAACACAACGCGACAGGCATCGGTTAGATCGAAGGTCGACTGGTGGCAAGGGCAGAGAAGGTGGTGAGTCTGCTGCTCGTAAAGAGCTACAGGACAACCAACGTGGGTGCAAATCTTTGAGTAAGCAACGATGCCGTCATAAGACCAGTCTTTGCGCTCTTCAGACTCTTTCAAGATTGACGGGTCTACGCGAACTAGAAGAACAGAAGCCTTTGCCTTCTCTTCTAGCTTGTGGTGCTCAAGCTCTGCCAAACCCTCTGGAATGACGTGGAACACAGAACCGATGGTTACGTCTGAAGCCTTGATTGGCTTGCCGTCTGGGTCGCGGGTAAGGCGAGTGCCCTTCTTCCACATGGTGTGCTTCAGGCTGTCTTCAGGGTTTGGGCCAAGGTCGCCAAAAACTAGGATGCCCGGTAGCGGGAAGAACGCAAGTGCACCGTAAAGGCTGCGGCGAATGAGCTTGCGACGGCTGAAACCAGACTCCTTGTTGGCAAGGTCAATAATTTCGATTGCACGGGCGCGGGTTTCTTCGCTGCCACGAGTTTGGTGGCGGGCCTCTGAAACTTCAGCGTCTGGCATCAGGGTCTTGGCCCAGTGAACGGCACCAATACCGATGGCCAACATTCCGAATGCAGCACCTAGACCGAGCAATAGGGTGTTGTCGCGAACGCTCGCGTTGCTACCTTCGACGATTGGGAATGCGAAGTAGGCATACAGGGCGAATGCGCTGCTTACGATCGAGAACAGGAACAGCGCTGCAACCTGACGAGCTGCGCGCTTTTCGTGCGCTTCGCTCTTGTCGGTCATGCGAACGCGGTGTGGCTCCATGCCTGGGTCTTTGACCGCGTCTGGTGCGATGACCGCTAGACCTGCCGAATAGTCGTGCTCAGCATCCTCGGCTTTTGCCAGAGATTTGCTCTTGTCGCTCACTTGATTTCTCCTTGATTCTCAGGCACTAGTTCGACTTAGCGCCGAGCCAAATTGTGATCACTACGATGCCACCCAAAACGAAGATCCAAACAAAGAGACCTTCGGCAACTGGGCCAAGTCCACCAAGTTCTTCACCACCGGCAGATGGGTTGGCTTCTACGTACTTGAGGTACGAGATGATGTCGCGCTTGTCTTCGGGGGTTAGGTTGGCGTCATTGAATACAGGCATGTTCTGTGGGCCAATAACCATGGCTTCGTAGATGTGCTTGGCTTCAACGCCATCTAGTCGAGGGGCGAACTTACCTTCTGTCAATGCACCACCAGCGCCAACTGCGTTGTGACACATTGCACAGTTGATGCGGAAAAGCTCGCCACCGTGGGTGGTGTCGCCAGCCGCAAGGGCAGCCTCGCCGACCCATTCTTCAGACGGAATCGATGGCCCAGGTGCGAGTGAGGCAACGTAGGCAGCCAACTGAGCGGTCTGCTCTTCGGTGAACTGCACAGGCTTCTTCATCATCTGCGGGCCAGAAGCCTGACCAGGCATACGGCCAGTACCTACCTGGAAGTCAACCGAAGCGGCTCCGACACCGATGAGGCTTGGCCCCATGTTGGTGCCCTCAGCGTTTGAACCGTGGCACGAGGCACAGTTAGCCAAGAAGAGCTTCTTGCCAGCATCCACGGCCTCTTGGCTGGTTGCCGAAACCGAAGTGGTGTCGATGGCGTCACTAGCAACCGCGTAGCCACCACCGCTAATGAGAAGTCCCGCAAGAATCACGAGGATGGCCGCAAAAGGATTGCGACGTGCGTTGTTCATTTTCTGCTTGGTCATGTTTTTCTTTCGCAAGTCTTATTTCAGAACGTAGATGATGAGGAAGAGGCCGATCCAGACCACGTCGACGAAGTGCCAGTAGTAAGAAACGACGATTGCGCTGGTGGCTTCATAGTGGCCGAACTTCTTGGCAGCGAAGGTTTTTCCGATAACTAGAAGGAAGGCGATCAGACCGCCGGTCACGTGCAGTGCGTGGAAACCGGTGGTGATGTAGAAGGCGCTGCCGTAAGAGTTTGAACTCAAAGAGATGCCTTCGGCAACTAGCGTTGCGTACTCCCAAACCTGACCTGCAACGAAGATTGCACCCATCACGTAAGAAATCATGAACCACTCGACGAGTCCCCACTTCAAAGGGGAAAGGCCGGTGGCTCGAGGCTGCATACGTTCTGCTGCGAACACACCGAACTGAGCGGTGAACGACGAGAGAACCAAGATGATGGTGTTGATGGTGGCGAACGGAACGTTCAAAAGCTGAGTGTCGGCCTCCCAAATAGCGGGGGAGTTGGCTCGAAGGCTGAAGTACATCGCGAATAGACCGGCGAAGAACATCACCTCGCTGCCTAGCCAAACGATTGTGCCCACCGAAGTTGGGCTTGGGCGGTTGATTACTGGGCTTGTTTTAGCCGTTGCAACGGTCGAAGACATGTCTCAAGTCTAACCCTTCGATGGCTGTGAGATTGCCATTTTGGGGGCTAAACACGCGGAAATTGCCCGATAAACTTGGGCGCATGACTCATGCGCTCAACTGGCCAAGCATCCTTGGTAAATTGCTAGCCAAATCTGACCTCGACAGGGCAGAAGCGGCCTGGGCAATGACTGAGATTATGTCAGGTGACGCCGCTGAAGCGCAGATTGGCGCATTCATGATGGCATTGCGCTCTAAGGGCGAGTCAGTTGACGAACTGGCTGGGCTTGTTGATGTGATGCTTGAACACTCGGTGCTCTTAAACACAGGTAACGACGCCGTCGACATAGTCGGAACCGGGGGAGACCTAGCCGGAACCGTGAACGTCTCGAGTATGGCTGCGGTGCTTTGTTCGGCAGCGGGCGTACCGGTGATGAAGCACGGGTCGAGATCGGCATCGGGCAAGACGGGTTCGAGCGAAATGCTCGAGGTGCTTGGCATTCGCCTAGATCTATCGCCAGAACGCGTGGCCGACGTTTTTCGCGAAATCGGACTGACTTTTTTCTTTGCGCCAGTTTTTCACCCGGCGATGCGCCACGTGGCGCCAGTGCGCAAGGCACTCGGCGTACCTACCACTTTCAACTTCTTGGGCCCGCTAGCTAACCCTGCTCAGCCGATCGCAACCTCGCTCGGAGTCGCCAATCGAGCTGTTGCACCGCTAATGGCGGCCGAAGTGGCAGCCAGAGGGCGTTCTGCGCTGGTTTTTCGTGGTTCTGACGGCTTAGACGAACTAACCACGACTGGAATTAGTGAAATTTGGCAGGTTTCTGGGGGAGAGGTGCGCGAATTCGTGCTCGATCCAGCCAATTTGGGCCTGGCCAAGGCAAATTCGGCCGATTTAGCCGGCGGTGACGCAAAGCACAACGCCAAGATTGCCCGGATCGTGCTCGGTGCAGATAACTGGGATGCTGCACTGCAGCCTGCGCGCGACATCGTCAGACTAAACGCGGCCGGAGGTATCGTGGCTTACCGTTTGGCTAAGGATGCGTCGCAGGCTGGTTTAGACATTCACGAACGTTTCTCAGCCGCATTGGATCAGGTAGACGCGGCCATTGCCGATGGTGCTCCAGCGCAGAAGCTGTCTGCCTGGATCACCGCCACGCAGGCTTAAGTCGACACACATACAGCAATTCGGGGGTAGTGGCCAGATAAATGTAACTTGACATAATGTTCATTATCGGCGTTTATTATGAGGTCCGCTAGAAGGGGTTCGAGGCCAAAAACTCAGCCAACCCGTGCGGCCCTACCAGATCGGCTGTGTGCAACAGCTCCTGAGGTTTCCACCAGCGGAACTCAAGAACATCGCGACGTTCGTCGTCAGTCCAGCCCGAAGCATCCAAGTTCAAACCTTCAACCTTTAGTTGAAAGAATGTGTCGGTGTAGGTGTGAAAGTTGCCGTCAGACCAATCCCAGCGACCAGAGGTTTGCCAAATCGAGTCACCGAGTTCTTCTGGTGCCACTTTGAGCCCGGTTTCTTCGAACAACTCCCGCACAGCAGCATCCAGAGCCGTTTCACCCTCGTCAATGCCGCCACCCGGAGTCAACCAGCGCGGGGGCAAGCCAACTTCAGGGTCGAAGTGCGTGAGCAGCAGAAAAACCGCGCCTGCGCCGTTGTGTAAAACAACTCGAGCCGTTGGGCGGTGCTGGCCTGGGCTAACCATTGGTCTTCTGTGGGTCGCGGTACTTGAAAACCTGAAGCGATAGTTGCATCAGGTATCCGATGCAAATTGCGAAAATCAGGGTGCCTTCACGCACCTGGCCGCCCAGCAGCCAACCGATCGTCAGAACCGTGCCTTCGTACATCGTGCGAATCTTCCAGAATTTCCACCCCAAAAGGCGCTGAGTGCCAATCATCAAACCATCTCGCGGTCCCGAGCCCAATCCGGCAGAGATGTACATTCCAGTGGCGATGGCAACAATGACCATTCCGACGAGAAAAACCAACAGCTGAAGCCAGTAGCCTTCGATTTGAGGCACCAGCGGCAGCCAAAAGTCGGCAAACAACCCGATAAAGATGCCGTTGAGAACCGTGCCAATCCCCCAGCGCTGTTTCAGCGGAATCCAGGCCAGCAGCACCAAAGCGCTCACGATTACCGAAGCCCAGCCGTAGCTGATGCTAAATGTCTTCGAGAGGCCTTGCGCGAAGACATCCCAGGGTGAAAGCCCAATTGCAGCCCGCAACATAAGGGCTAGTCCCAGGCCATAAATGAATAACCCAATCCAGAGGCGCACAAATTTTTGCAACGTCTCGAGATTTAGCCCCAGGTTCATGCAACAAAGCCTAGGCTGTTTCTAATCGGTGCTAGGCGAATGAGGTGAGCGTTTTGGAGTACTTCTCCCCCAGTGGCATTCATGTTTTTGCCCACCGCGGTTTGGTGAGTGACAATGCGGCCGAAAACACCCTGGCTGCTTTTCAAGACGCCTTGGATGCTGGAGCTACGCACCTCGAAACCGACGTTCAGGCAACCAAAGATGGCGTCGCCATACTTTTTCATGACAACACCTTGAAACGCGTTGCCGGTATCAACAGCGACGTCAAAAACCTTACCTTCGAGCAGGTGCGAGCAATCGCGTTGCCTGGTGGGCCGATTTTGTCACTGCAAGAGGCACTTGAAAAGCTGCCGGATGCGCGTTTCAACCTAGACATCAAGCGCTCGATAGCGATCGAGCCCACCGTGCGTGCCATCGTTGCGGCTAAAGGCCAAGACCGCGTTTTGGTTTCATCCTTCAGTGACTCCAGGCGTCGCAAGGCCATGAGACTGCTACGTGCCCAAGGCTTGAGAGTTGCCACCGGCATGGGGCTCGCAAAGATCTTGTTCGCGGTGTTGGCCGCCAAGTTGCGACTGCGCCGCGCGTTCAACCTTGTTGCGCAGGGATCGCAGGCGATTCAGGTGCCGTACGAGCATCCGCTTATCAACCCGCTGCAGCCTCGATTCATCGAATATGCCTTGGCTGCTGGGTTTCAGCTCAACTATTGGGTAGTCAATGATGAGCAAACCATGCACGAGCTCGTAGGGCTAGGTGCAACTGGCATCGTGTCAGATCGCGCGGATGTCGCAGCAACGGCTTTGAGGCACTAACCTAATACCTTCGCGCACCCTCGATTAGTGGGAACAAAATGCGCCGCTTCTGCGTTTAGTTCTAGGCAGTCGCACTGAACGAACATAGGAGAAAAATGGCACAGTCAACCATGCGCGGAATGCGCCTAGGTGGCCAATCGCTAGAGAGCGAAAGAGGCGTTTCTTACTCAGAACGTGCCACTCACGTTTACCGCTGCGCCAACGGCCACGACAGTTCGATGGTTTTCGCCGCCGAAGCAGAGATTCCACAAACCTGGCAGTGCAAGAGCTGTGCCAATGACGGCATTTTGCTTGCCGATGGCAAAGAGGTTGTGCTCGAGAACGTTGAAGACAAGACGCCTCGCAGCCACTGGGAAATGTTGCTAGAGCGCCGCAGCCGCGACGAACTTGAAGAGATTTTGCAAGAGCGCCTTGAGTACATTCGCGCTCGCCGCAAGGCCGGCGAAGCCGACAACTAGAACCTGAAGATTCGCTTTACGCCCCAACGGGTTATCAGCCATAGTGCCTCACGCACTATGGCTGAACTCATTTTTGAGCTACCGAA
>JBEDEQ010000009.1:0-20865 GCA_041175645.1 Actinomycetota bacterium
CAGGAAATGTCGCAGCAGGTGCTCAGACCGCTGACATCACGGTGACAAACTCGAGCAACTCGGCGTTCTCGAGAACTCTGACCGCTCAGTTTGTGCCAACCCTATCGGGCGTTGACGTAAGCAACAGCGCAGTGGATGGCACCTCGCTCTCCCTAAAGGCCAGCACCGGTGTTTCGTTTGGTTCTGCCACTGTTGCTGCCAACGGCTTGACGGCATCGTTCACTGCAACCGTTACAGGGGGCCAGAGTGGAAACCTCAACATCTACAACGGTGAAGTTAGTGGTACCCCACTTAAGACCGTTGCTGTGGCAGGCGCTACCACATTGGTGACAATCGACCAGGTAAAGGGTGAGGCAGTTTCCTACAGCCTCGTCGGTGAATTTGTGCCAACCGATACTGCAGGTTTTGCCTCTAGCAAAACAGAGACAGCAGTTTCAGTGGCCTTGAAAAATGCCACCTCAACAACTGTCACTCTCAGCAGCTCGGTAAAGAGAACCGCTGCCCAGAAGGTAGCTGTAACTATCAAGGCCGGAAAGAGCACAAGCACAGTTGGTGCTACGGGTAGTGTCTTCGCTGTTGTATACAACTCGAAGAAAACTCCGGTGTTCGTCTCTTCATCCCTGGTCAAGCTAGTAAACGGCAAGGCAACAATCACACTCGCAAAGATCGCGACCACCGGAACCTACACCGTCAAGGTGTTCTACGGGGGTAGCAGCTCTAGCCCTGCGAGCGTAACCACGAAGACCTTCAAGGTCGTCAAGTAACACAGCAACAGAGTGTCACAAGTGCGTGACCCCCTCGCCAAGAGGGGGTCACGTTTGTGGCATAGAGCAGCAGTGCAGAAGATACATGAGAGAGAAGACCAAGGTGACGGTGGCTGAACAAAAACGAATCGGTAGAAGATCTGTTCAACCGCCGATCTCAACTAATGATCGCAATTTTTCGCTAGACAACATCATCTCTCTGCCCTCGCCAAAAAAGTCGAAATTCTTGATTGGCAGGTCACTAGTGTCTCTGGGCGTCGCGGCTGTTTGTTTTCTTTTGCAACTCACGGTTGTTTCTCACGTGCAATACGAAAGTGCTCAATTCAAAGCAACCGAAACAATTCGTTTCGAGTTGGCGAACGGCACAGCTCCAGTGGGTCAAGTTGATCGAGACGGAAAGCTGCTCGCAGCAGGCACTCCTGTAGCGGTTATAAAAATTGCAAGGTTGGGAGTTGAAGACATTGTTCTAGAGGGAACAACATCCTCAATCACGATGAGTGGCCCAGGGCACCGCCGCGACACCGTACTTCCCGGCCAGGCCGGGATATCCGTTCTATTCGGAAGGCAGTCTTCTTATAGTGGAGTGTTCGCAAGACTCGCCGACCTCAAGGCTGGCGACAAGATCGAAACCACCACGGGGCAAGGTGTTTCTACCTACACAGTCGAGAAAATTCGAAGAGCTGGTGATCCAGCCACCAACCAGCTCGGCTCATCAAAGGGGAGACTCACGCTCGTAACCACTTCTGGCTTACCTTTTTTTGCCGCTGACGTGATTCGAGTAGAGGCCACGCTCGATGGAGAACCGAGGTTGACCCCAAATCGCGTCATTCCAAATTCAGCGATCAGAGAGTCAGAATTTGCTCTTGCCTCAGATTTATCGGCGCTGACCCCATTAATTTTCTTGACCCAGTTTCTTATTCTTCTGATTTTTGGGGTGGGCTGGCTGGCTCGACGTTGGGGTCAAATGCAAGCGTGGATAGCGGGAACGCCGGTTTTCGCGATATTTACGAGTTTGTGGTCTACCCAACTCATCCAACTTTTACCAAACCTTCTCTAAACCGCAATTGAAAGGAAATCATGACAAATATCTCTGGTCCAAAATCGCCAACTACGAGCGATTCTCGAGTGGCCGTGAAACCCATCGCCATGAGCAGAGTGGCTCAAGGTGAGGCGGCCGTGAATTCAGAACTGGCATCATTAGCTGGAGAAAACGTGTCGGCTTGGTTTGGTCAGCGCAAGGTTCTTGAGCGAATAAATCTAGAAATGAAGCCTGGCAAGGTGACGGCACTGATTGGTCCTTCTGGTTGCGGAAAATCTACTTTTCTTCGAATTCTGAATAGGATGCACGAACTTGTGCCCTCGGCGTCGATGGCAGGGCGTGTACTGCTGGATGGAAGTGACATCTACGATCCCACGAAGCGAGTAACAGATGCCCGCCGTGACATCGGCATGGTTTTTCAAAAACCGAACCCGTTTCCCGCGATGAGCATCTATGAGAACGTCGTTGCTGGCCTAAAACTTACCTCTATTAAAAAATCAAAGAGTGAACTTGATGACATAGTCGAGGAGTCCCTGGCTAAAGCAGGTCTATGGAGAGAGGTCCAAGATCGGCTAGATGCACCCGGGGGAGGTTTATCTGGCGGTCAACAGCAACGACTATGCATTGCTAGATCGCTGTCCGTCAAACCTCGTGTCCTACTCATGGACGAGCCATGTTCCGCCCTCGACCCAACGTCCACATTTAGAATTGAAGAGACTATTCTCGAGTTGGCGAGCGAAGTAACCATCGTTATCGTGACCCACAATATGCAGCAGGCCGCTCGCGTGTCAGACCAATGCGCGTTCTTTTTGGCTGAAGCGGGCACTCCGGGAATCATTGTTGAGCAGGGGGAAACTGCGAAAATGTTCCAGGCTCCTGACGACCCCCGAACACAAGACTATGTGACGGGCAGGTTTGGCTAGGCCTTTAGGTTGAACGCGGATTCACTTTCAACGACGGAGGGTTCGAGACACGGCAACTTTTCGATTTAACCATTTGAGGGAGATTTGTTAACCTTTTGTTAACAAGGTTTCGTTCTACTTGACGCGACGGCGTTAAGGGCCGTCTTTTCTCGAAAGGAACGCAATGAAGAAATCACGAGCTATTGTCTTTGGCGCAATTGCATTGTCGCTCACTCTTACCTTGTCTGCTTGCGGTGGTCAGACCAACGACCCAAACGCTGATGGACTTAGCGGTGCGGTTGTTATTGACGGTTCGTCGACCGTTGCACCACTTACCGAAGCTGCTGCTGACCTATACCGCGATGTCCAACCGAGTGTAAACGTGACAGTCGCGACATCAGGAACCGGTGGCGGTTTTGAGAAGTTCTGTGCCGGAGAAACCGACATTTCAAACGCCTCTCGCCCAATCAAGGATGAAGAAGCCGCTATTTGTGCAGAAAATGGCATTGAATTCACCGAACTTGTCGTTGCGAACGATGGCCTAGCCGTAGTTGTTCCGAAAACAAACGAATTCGCCGTGTGCCTCACTGTTGAACAGCTAAACAAAATCTGGGGACCAGAGGCAGAGGGTAAAGTTACCAGCTGGAACCAAGTTGATTCATCATTCCCAGATGTCGAGCTTGCTCTGTTTGGCCCAGGAACCGATTCAGGAACCTTTGACTACTTCACCAAGGAAATCAATGGAGAAGAAGGGGCAATTCGCACCGACTACAGCCCTTCTGAAGACGACAACGTTTTGGTTCAGGGGATCTCTGGTTCTGAAGGTGGCCTCGGATTCTTTGGTCTTTCGTATGTCAATGAGAACGCCGACCTCGTTCGTGCAGTCGACGTTGATGGTGGTGCAGGATGCGTGTCTGCATCTGAAGCTACCGTTCAGGACGGAAGCTACACTCCGCTCGGCCGCCCACTGTATGTTTACGTGAGCAACAAGGCTTTTGTTGAGAAGCCTCAGGTCAAGTCATTCGTTGAGTTCTACATCGAGAAGCAGCAAGAAGTTGCTGACTTGGCTATCTTCATTGCTCTAACCGAAGAGCAGGTTGGCGTAGCAGAAGCAGCGCTAGCCAAGCTTGAAACCAAGTAAGTAATCAATTCAAGAAAGTAGGAGAGAGTGCAAGAAACCAGCACCCTCGCCAGTGTTGGCGGCCCGAGTGCCTCGGGCCGCCAACCATCTTTGAAGTCCCGATCTCCTCGTTATGGCGAGAAAGTGGTCTTTGCGCTTTTTCGAACTGCTGCCTGGCTTACGATTCTTGTAACTGTAGGCATTCTGATTTCTTTCGCCATTCCATCGGTTGAGTTTTTCTCCCAAATTGGAGTGGTGGAATTTTTATTTGGTGATCGTTGGGCGCCACGATTCTCTGATGCCAGCTTTGGAGTGCTACCGCTAGTATCTGCAACTGCATGGACCACGGTAATAGCGCTATCGGTGGCAATACCGTTTGGCCTTGCAGCAGCGATCTTTCTCTCCGAGTATGCACACCCAAAACTCCGCAGAGTTCTGAAGCCTGTGCTTGAGGTTCTAGCGGGCATCCCGACAGTTGTCTATGGTTACTTCGCGCTTACTTTCGTTCAAACTACGGTTTTCCGAGAGTGGCTGAACTTAGACACCGATGCATTCAGCGTCTTGGCAGCAGGTCTGGTAATGGGCGTAATGATCATTCCGACAATCGCATCTATTTCAGAAGATGCAATGAACGCCGTACCTCAGGCTATGCGTCAAGGCTCGGCTGCCCTAGGAGCAAACCGCATGCAAACCACTCTCAAAGTGGTCTTCCCGGCGGCCCTATCAGGCATCATCGCAGCCGTGGTGCTAGGCATCTCACGTGCCGTAGGCGAAACGATGATTGTCGCAATCGCAGCTGGTCAGCAGGCAAGAGTGGTCACTGGACCACTTGAGCAAGGTCAAACGATGACAGGCTTCATTGCCAATGCTGCACTAGGTGATTCGCGCGTGGGTTCAATAGAGTACGACACTCTATTCGCAGTCGGGCTCCTGCTGTTTTTGTTGACTCTCATGATCAACTGGATCAGCATTGCGGTTGTTCGCAGATTTAGAGAGGCCTACTAATGGCTGAAAATAGAAGAGGGAATGACTCGCTTCAGTCGTCAAGAATAACGGGCCGCGTGAAGGGGGGCGACAATAGCGCCAAGAGCATTATGTTTTTAGTGCTGCTTTGGATGTCGCTCTTCCTCGCATTCTCCTTCTTGGTTACGCTCATTGTCACTACTTTTATCGAGGGTTCGCCACGCCTCAACACAATGCTGCTGACGGAATACCCCGCTTCTCGTCCATCTGAGGCTGGTGCAAGGCCGGCGATTCTGGGATCGATGATGGTTATAGCCTTCACTGCCTTGTTCACACTTCCCCTCGGGATCGCAGCAGGAGTGCATCTTGAAGAGTTCTCTGATCGAAAACGGTGGTACAACCGAATCGTAGAGCTCAATGTGCAAAATCTTGCAGCCGTGCCCTCAATCGTTTACGGTTTGCTCACTCTAGGAGCCCTTACGGCAATTGGAGTAAAAGAGAAGAACATCGTTGCGGCCGGTGCTATGGCCCTTAGCCTGCTGATCTTGCCCGTAATCATAATCGTGACTCGTGAGTCGCTTCGCGCAGTACCCGAGGAAATTCGCCAGGGATCCCTCGCTTTAGGTGCAACTCCACTTCAAACCCTGTTTCGCCAAACCCTTCCGTCGGCAGTGCCAGGAATCGCGACCGGTTCAATTCTGGCTTTATCTCGCGCACTCGGCGAGGCTGCGCCATTACTAATTCTTGGAGCACTTGTTTTCGTTTCCTTTGACCCAAATGGTCTTCTTTCTGGGTACACAACTCTGCCAATCCAAATCTTCAACTGGACCGGGCGTCCTCAAGAAGAGTTCCATATTCTGGCAGCCTCAGCTTCGATTGTTTTGCTCGCACTTCTGCTCACTATGAACTTGGTAGCAATCGTGATTCGTAATAGATTCCAGAAACGCTGGTAGGAGAAAAATGTCAGTAATCTCAGCAAACAACGTGGATGTTTTCTATGGAAACTTCCGTGCGGTCACCGGTGTATCCCTAGATTTTAAGGTTAATGAAATCACAGCTCTCATTGGCCCATCCGGCTGTGGCAAATCAACCCTTCTTCGATCGTTGAACCGCATGAATGATTTGGTAGACGGAGCTCGTGTAACGGGGAGTATCACGTTCAACGGTGAAAACATCTATGCACCAGACGTTGATGCCATCGAGGTCAGACGTCGAATCGGAATGGTTTTCCAGAAGCCAAACCCTTTCCCCAAATCCATTTACGACAACATCGCCTATGGCCCACGCGTGACAGGCATGAAACCATCGAACATGGACGATGTAGTTGAGGAGGCTCTGACCAGGGCAGCCCTGTGGGATGAAGTGAAAGACAAGTTGAAGCAGTCGGCATTCGGCCTGTCCGGGGGGCAGCAACAGCGCTTGTGTATAGCTCGAACCATCGCGGTCAAACCTGAGGTTATATTGATGGACGAGCCTTGCTCGGCGCTAGACCCGATCGCTACCATGCGAATCGAGGACCTAATGATGGAATTGAAGCAGGACTATACGATTATCATCGTCACTCACAACATGCAACAGGCCGCTCGTGTAGCCGATCGCACTGCATTTTTCACGGCCCTACCTGACGAAACTACGGGTAACAGAACGGGTGTTCTTGTGGAATACGACACAACCACCAAAATTTTTGAGAATCCTTCAGACCCGCGCACCGATGATTACATTTCAGGTCGTTTCGGGTAGGTCTCTAACTCTGCTGGCTTAGGCTTGAGGCATGTCTGAAAAACCTGGCCTAGGTGTCGGCCGCCTGCTTATTGCGGTTTATGCGGTTTTCGCACTCTCTGCCACCGCTCGCGCTAGCTACCAACTCTTTCGGGAGTTTGATGAGGCACCAGTTGCCTACACACTTTCACTGGTTAGCGCACTCACCTACATTCTGGTCACTATCGCACTGACCAAACAGGGTGGCAACTGGGCAAGAATCGCTCGCATCACCGTTTGGTTTGAGCTGTTCGGAGTCATTGCCGTTGGAATCGCTTCGTTTGCGCTCCCTAGCCTGTTCAACCACCCATCGGTTTGGAGCGGTTTCGGCATCGGTTATGGCTTCTTGCCTCTAGCCCTGCCAGTACTCGGTCTCGTTTGGCTGTCGCGGAGGCGCAAGTGAACACGTGGCAGCAAGTAAGTGACATTCCGAGTGACCTGGCTGAAACTGCCGTAACCATAGGCAAGTTCGATGCCATACACCTCGGGCATCGGTCCCTTTTGGCCGAGCTTCTCGATGTTGCCGAAGACAGCATGCTTGCCCCAGTTGTGCTTAGCTTTGCAAATCATCCGAATGCAGTTCTGAGCCCATCGAACGTGCCGCTTCCGGTGATCGGCCCAAACCAAAGGGCATTTCTGCTCGAAGAGGCTGGCGTTGAAGGCGTGCTTTCACTCGAATTCGATGCAGAACTAGCCGGGCTGTCTGCCGAAGCATTCGTAACCCGATACCTGGTTGAAGGGCTAAAAGCCAGGGCGGTCATTGTCGGTCGGGGATTCAGGTTTGGTGCCGGGGGAGCGGGAACCGTAGAAACCTTGCGTGAGCTCGGAGCGAAACACGGTTTCACAGTTCGCGAGGTTGCTCCGGTCTTGCTCGATGGCACGGTTGTCTCAACCACGCTGGTTCGTAACGCCTTGGATGCTGGTGACGTTGTTCTGGCGAGCGAAATGCTCGGCCGCAACCACACCACCATGGGCCACATCGAACACGGCCTAAAGATCGGTCGTCAGATTGGTTTTCCGACGGCAAACATGGCGCGTTCGGCCGAAGGCTACCTTCCGCTAGATGGCGTTTATGCAGGTTGGCTTTACGCCGGCATCGAGCGCTACCCAGCTGCGCTGTCAGTGGGTGTAAACGCAACTTTCCAAGAAGTACCGCGCCTGATTGAAGCTCACATTCTCGATCGTGATGACGTTGATTTATACGACAAATTGGTCACTCTCGAATACGTAGATTTCATTCGGCCGTCAGCAAAGTTTGATGGAGTCGAGTCGCTAGTTGCCGAGATCAACCGCGATCTCGAAAAAATTCGCCAGCGCTTAGACATTTAGTTTTAGCGGTTACTCCTAGAATTTGACCATAGGGCTACCTGCCCGCAGAAACTTAAAAAAAGGGGATGCCTCGTGCAGTTCGGTGACGCAATCAAAAACGGTTTTCTTAACTACGCAAACTTTCGTGGCGTGGCTTCACGCTCTGAATTTTGGTACTGGACGCTGTTCACGGTAATCGTCTCGATTGGTACGTCAATTGTCGACAGCGCGATTGGGCTGGCGCTCGGAATGCAAAACTTCACCCTGACCAACACCCTCGCAGCGGTGGCGCTATTGCTACCCGGGTTGGCTGTTGCCGTTAGACGTTTTCACGATGCCGGTTTCAGCGCCTGGTGGTACTCGATTCCTCAGCTGGTAACCCTGATTGCGCTCATTTGGTTCGTAGTTTCGCTGGTGAATTTCATTTTCGAAAACATGTCTTCGTTGCTAGACCCGGCAGCACTTGAAGCCTGGTTGCTTTCAATCAGTGACCCAAGCTCGACAGCGGCCGGCGACTTCGCGTACATGCTACTTGCGAGCGATGTACTTCCGTCGTTCCTTCTGCTTCTGCTGGTTGGCTTCGGGTCTTTCGTGTTCAACATCATCATCTATGTTTTGCCTACGCGGTCGATCGAGGCGGGCAACCGTCACAACAAGCCGCAGATTGCTCCATTCAAGATCGCTGGTTAGAACATCCACTGATTTCTGCTCGCTATGGCGTGATTGCACCTTTTTCGCTATGCTTGTCAGGTTGCCGTGTATCGGCCGCGGATAAATAGAGCTTGAGCAAAACTGCTACAGGCGCCGCGCAGCGAGAGAATGAGAGGCCCGTTATGGCACTAGAAGCATCGGTTAAGACCGCAATTATCAACGAGTTCGCAACCCACCCTGGCGACACCGGGTCTCCTGAAGTTCAGATTGCAGTTCTGACTCAGCGAATCAAAGACCTCACTGAACACCTCAAAGAGCACAAGCACGACCACCACAGCCGTCGTGGCCTGCTACTTCTTGTTGGTCAGCGTCGTCGCCTTCTTGGTTACCTGCAGAACGTTGACATCGCCCGCTACCGTGCGCTCATCGAGCGTCTAGGTCTGCGCCGCTAAGGTCTTTTTCGAAAAGTCGCCCCAATCGATCAGTCGGTTGGGGCGATTTTCTTTTCTGGCTGTTCCTAGCCTTTGTCGGCACCCTCTGCTAGCCTTGAACCTGAGCGATGAAGCGAGTTTGCTGGTCTTCGGTCGTGAGTCTTGGAATCAATCCAAGGTTTTCAACTGCAGACCAGGGCAGCCCTCTCCGATGTGGGCCCGTTTATTCACCTCATACGCACACGCGCGCATCCTAGGCGTTTGGCTTTTGCGCGCATCGAAGAATAAAGAGGAGGGACCATGGTAGGTCCAGACAATTACGAAGCAATGGATGGCACTCAGGTTGAGTACGCCATCATCGACAACGGCAAGCACGGTAAGCGTGTCATCCGTTTCGAAACCGGGCGTCTAGCCCAGCAGGCACAAGGTGCCGCCGCCGTCTACATCGATGGCGAAACCATGCTGTTCTCGGCAACCACCGCGAGCAAGCAGCCAAAAGACCAGTTCGACTTCTTCCCGTTGACTATCGATGTCGAAGAGAAGATGTATGCAGCCGGTCGCATTCCAGGATCGTTCTTCCGTCGCGAAGGCCGCCCATCAACCGAAGCCATTTTGGCCTGTCGTCTAATCGACCGCCCACTACGCCCTTCGTTCGAAGATGGTCTGCGTAACGAAATTCAGGTTGTAGTCACCGTAATGGCGATTCACCCAGACGAGCTTTACGACGTAGTTGCAATCAACGCAGCTTCGATCTCTACCCAGCTTGCTGGTCTGCCATTCTCTGGCCCTGTCGGTGGCGTTCGCGTTGCATTGATCGACGGCCAGTGGGTTGCTTTCCCTAAGCACTCGCAGCTAGAGCGCGCCGTGTTCGACATGGTCGTTGCCGGTCGCGTTGTAAACGAGAACGGTAAAGAAGACGTCGCAATCATGATGGTTGAGGCCGAAGCTACCGACGCTGCTTGGAACCTAATCAAGCACGAGGGTGCTCAGGCTCCGACCGAAGAGATCGTTGCTCAGGGTCTAGAAGCCGCCAAGCCGTTCATCAAAGAATTGTGTGAGGCTCAGAGCCGCCTAGCCGCCAAGTCGGCTAAGCCACTGACCGAGTATCCACTGTTCCCGCCTTACAGCGACGAGGTTTTTGCCGCCGTTGCCGAATTGGCAGAAGTAGAGCTAGGTCGCATCTACCTAATCGCAGACAAGCAGGCCCGCCAAGACGCCGACGACGCACTCAAGGCTTCGGTCAAAGAGCAGCTAGTTGCCAAGCTTGACGAGTCACTACACGGCCAGATTTCGGCTGCGTACAAGTCGGTGACCAAGAAGGTAGTTCGCACCCGCGTGCTAAAAGAGAAGATTCGTATCGACGGTCGTGGCCTAAGCGACATTCGCCCGCTAGACGCCGAAGTATCGGTTCTTCCTCGCGTGCACGGTTCGGCTATCTTCCAGCGCGGAGAGACCCAGATTCTTGGTGTGACCACTCTGAACATGCTCAAGATGGAGCAGCAGATTGACTCACTAAGCCCTGAGACCAGCAAGCGCTACATGCACAACTACAACTTCCCTCCTTACTCAACTGGTGAGGTTGGTCGTGTTGGCACCCCGAAGCGTCGCGAAATCGGTCACGGTGCACTTGCCGAGCGCGCACTGGTTCCAGTGCTACCTGCTCGTGACGAATTCCCATACGCCATTCGTCAGGTTTCTGAGGCTCTTGGCTCAAACGGTTCGACCTCTATGGGTTCGGTCTGTGCATCCACACTGTCGCTACTAAACGCTGGTGTGCCACTGCGCGCACCGGTTGCTGGTATCGCAATGGGTCTAATCTCTGACACCGTTGACGGCAAGACCGAGTATGCGGCTCTGACCGACATTCTTGGTGCCGAAGACGCTCTTGGCGATATGGACTTCAAGGTTGCCGGAACTCCAGAGTTCATCACCGCAATTCAGCTAGACACCAAGCTCGATGGAATTCCATCAGAGGTTCTAGCCGGCGCTCTGACCCAGGCTCGCGACGCACGTCTTCGCATTCTCTCGGTCATGAACCAGGCAATCAACGAGCCAGACGAAATGGCTCCGACTGCGCCTCGAGTTATCGCTGTGAAGATTCCTGTCGACAAGATTGGTGAGGTCATTGGCCCTAAGGGCAAGATGATCAACCAGATTCAAGAAGACACTGGCGCAGACATCTCGATCGAAGACGACGGAACCGTTTACATCGGTGCTACCGACGGTCCTTCGGCTGAGGCTGCAAAGGCTGCCATCAACGCAATCGCTAACCCTCACGTACCTGAGATTGGCGAGCGCTTCCTTGGAACCGTTGTGAAGCTAGCCACGTTCGGTGCCTTCATTTCGCTGGTTCCTGGCAAGGATGGCCTGCTGCACGTTTCTGAGCTGAAGAAGATCTCGGGCGGAAAGCGCGTTGAGAACGTTGAAGACGTTCTCTCGGTTGGCCAGAAGATTCAGGTCGAAATCACCAAGATCGATGACCGCGGCAAGCTATCGCTAGCCCCAGTTATTGAGGGTGAAGAAGGCGCTTCGAACGAGTCAAACGACTCAGACGAAGAATAAGCAACGCTCGTTTTAGGTTTAGCAAAACATGACTGAAGTTATCTTTCCGCTAGACCAAAACGAACTCTCGTTCACCGCTTCGGACGGCAGTGTGATTCGTCGCACTGTCCTCCCAAGCGGTGTTCGCGTTTTAACCGAGGCGGTACCGGGCGTGCAAAGCGCTTCGGTATCGTTCTCGGTTGGAGTCGGAAGCCGCGATGAAACCAACGGTCACTTCGGCTCAACCCACTTTCTAGAACACCTTTTGTTCAAAGGCACCGCGAAGCGCTCTGCCCTTGATATCGCCATCGCGTTCGACTCGGTTGGTGGCTCATCTAACGCCTCAACCGGCAAAGAACACACGTCGTATTACGCGAGGGTGCAAGAATCGGCCGTGCCATTGGCCATCGACGTAATCGCCGACATGCTTACCTCCTCGGTGCTCGATGAAAACGAGTTCAACAACGAGCGCACCGTAATTCTCGAAGAACTCGCTATGAACGAAGATGACCCTCAAGACGTGGCTCACGAGGCTTTCTTCGAGCAAGTTCTTGGTGACCACGAACTCGGTCGCCCAATTGGCGGTACCAACGAGACCATCACCAACGTCACCCGTGATGCCGTTTGGGAGCACTACAAGGCCAACTATCGCCCGCAAGACATCGTGATCGCGGTAGCCGGCAAGCTTGAGCACGACAAAATCGTTGAACTTGTTGAGGCCGGTTTTTGCGCGGCAGGCTGGGATCTCAGCGTCACAGCTTCACCCCGTGAACGTCGCTCACTGGCGTCGGCCGACATTGTTTCGAGAGGCTCGCTTCGAGTCATCCACGAAGAAAATTCGCAAGCCAACATTCTGATTGGCACCGAAGGCATTGTCGGCAACGACTACCGCCGCTATGCGATGGCAGTTTTGAACACCGTTCTGGGTGGCGGAATGTCTTCGCGACTGTTCCAAGAGATTCGCGAAAAGCGCGGGCTTGCCTACTCGACCTACTCTTTCAACCAGGGCTACTCAGACGCTGGTGTATTTGGTTTGTACGCCGGATGCTCGCCAGCGAAGGCCCGCGAAGTTTCCGAACTCATGCTTGCCGAACTTCACAAAGTTGCCACCGACGGAATCACGGCGGCAGAGCTTGAACTTGCCTTTGGCAACGTGTCAGGCGGCCTCGCGCTGAAATTCGAGAGCACCCAGGCTCGCATGAGCAGACTTTCGGGTACCGAGCTTTCGACCGGTGAATTCGTTCCACTCGATGAGGCGCTGCGCAGATTCCGAGAGGTCACCGTGAATGACGTTCGTGATTTGGCAGCCGACATCGCCGGTCGCACTATGAACATTGTTGCGGTTGGTGACCTCACCGAAGACAGCTTCGCCGGGCTGGTCTAATCTAGAGCAATGGCAATCAAGGTTTCAGTTATCGGCGCAACCGGGCGCATGGGCAAGCTAGCGCGTGAGCTAATCGCCGCAGCCGACGACCTTGAGCTGCACTCAGCCCTAGACAGCAAGAGCGATGCCTCGCTGAGCGATGGCGCAGACGTGATTTTCGAAGTTACTCGCCTCGAGGTTAGCCAGCAGGTTGTGGCCCGTGCGATTGACGCCGGTCAAAAGATCGTGGTTGGCACCAGCGGTTGGAGTGCCGAACGCCTCGCCGAATTGCCGTCCAGTCTTGGCGAATCAGCCGTCGTGGTCATTCCAAACTTTTCGGTCGGCTCGATGCTGGCAACAAGATTCGCTGCCGAGGCCGCAAAGTTTTTCGACAGCATCGAAATTGTTGAAACTCACCACGCCGGCAAACTTGATTCGCCTTCGGGCACGGCAGTTCGCACCGCAGAGTTGATCTCGGCAAACCGAACTACCCCCGTGACCGCTCCAGCCGCCGAGCAGGATGCCCGCGGGCAGCTTGTCGCCGGCATCCCAGTGCACAGCCTTCGTTTGGCAGGCGTGAGTGCCAAGCAAGACGTGCATTTCGGGGGAGTCAGCGAATTGCTGACGATCAGCCACGAAACCTCGTCGGTTAGCGCATACTCGGCAGGCATTCTGGCAAGTATTCGCTTCGCGGCCAAAGCGCAGGGTCTTCACGTCGGCCTAGACGCCGTGTTCAAATGACCGGTGCCAAGCTTGGCGCGGTAGTTACCAGCGCACTCGTGATTATGTATGTTGCCTTACTCGGCAACACCGCTCTCATTCTCATCGGTTCTGGTTCACCCTTGCCGGTGATGCTCGGCGGCCTTCTGATGATTTTTCCGGTGTTGGCAATCTGGGCGATCATCGCCGAGTTTCGATTCGGCATCAAGGTAGAAAAACTTGCCAAACAACTCGAGCAATCGGGGCAGTGGCCTCAGTTCGACTACGCGTTGCGCCCAAGCGGTCGCCCAACAAGAGCTAGTGCAGACGCAGAGTTTGGCAAGTTTCGCGACGCCGCCTACGCCGACCCAGAAAACTGGACCAGGTGGTTTGCTTTAGGGCTCGCCTACGATGCGGCTAGTGACCGCCGTCGCGCAAGAGCCTGCATGCGCAAAGCGATAAAACTTAGCGAATAACCTTCAGGCGCTTGAGACCTAGGTACATCTGGCAGCCGAGGCAGTAGTTGAACACCGAGTTCAAGAACGAAGCAACGAACGCTGCCGCTGCGGCTCCAACTAGTCCATACTCAACGCCGGCAAGGTGCAGAACGACGCCAACACCAGCCACAAATAGACCAACTGCCTGAGCAAACTGTGGCGGAGCAGCATCTTCAAGTTCGGTCGGTGCACCAAGACGTGGGCGAACGAAAGTTTTGAACAGCCAGGCGTATGGGTGCTTGGTGGTGCCGAAGATTGCACCGATTGCAAATAGGGCGGTAAGCACGACCAAAATGGCGAACGCCGCAGCTTCGGTAGAAGCATCCAAGCCCAGATAAATCGTCACTGCGAGCGCGGTTGCGGTGATTGCTGCGCCAAAACGTGGGCCTCTTGGGTCAATTTGTGGTTTTGCCATTAGATAACGAAGGTTCCTAACTGTTCTTCAAGGATGTTCTGTTTCGGTGCTCCACCAATTCGCGACTGAACTACGCCGCGCTTATCGAGCACCAGAGTGGTTGGGGTTTGCAAAATGTTGTACTTGTTTGCCAGATCGAGTCGATTGGTGATGTCTACCTCAATGTGCAGCACATCACTCGAATGTTCTTCGAGCTCACCGAAAACCCGAGCGGTCGATTTGCAGGTCGCGCAAAACTCGCTAGAGAACTGCAAAAACGTGATGCGCTCGCCAAAAGAAGTAACCGGCAAACCGTTTTTGGTTGCTCCAAGTTCTTTCAAATCGACTTGCAGGCCAGACTTGAGCAGCTTCGCTCGCCCCTGAGTGGTTCGCCAAATCAAACCGAGGATGCTCGCCAAGGTGATTACACCCAGAACGAGCAGCAAGCGCGACGTCTGATCCATGTCTCTAGGCTAGGTTCGCCAGACCGCCTGCGCTCTAGTGTTTCGCATTCTTACGCTGCCGCAAGACCACTAACATTGAGGGGTGTCAGATATCATTTTCCGCAGCGATGTAACCGTAGAGCTAGTGCGTTCAAGCGCTAGCGACTCAGACGTGCTTTTTGCCGCCCGCGTATCTACCCAAGGTGAACAAACCCTTGAGTCAGCCAGCGCCGGTACCGAAGCCTCAGCCCGCGACCAGGGGCTGATCAACTACCTCATGCGTGACCGTCACGGCTCACCGTTCGAGCACAACTCGATGACTTTCTACGTGCAAGCCCCAATCTTCGTATTCCGTGAGTTCATGCGTCACCGCATCGCTTCGTACAACGAAGAATCTGGTCGTTACAAGGAGCTCAGCCCGGTGTTCTATGTGCCAGGCCCTGAGCGCAACCTAGTTCAGATCGGTAAAACCGGCCACTACGAGTTCATTCCAGGTACTGCCGAGCAAACCGCATTGGTTGAGCAAGAAACCCGCACCGTTAGCCTTCAGGCTTATGAGTCTTACCAGCGGATGCTCGAAGCCGGAGTGGCTCGCGAGGTCGCCCGCATCGTGCTTCCGCTAAACATTTACTCGAGCATGTACGTCACCATGAACTCTCGTGCGTTGATGAACTTCTTGAGTCTGCGCACCAAGCGCGAAGGCACTCACTTTCCTTCGTTCCCTCAGCGCGAAATCGAAATGTGCGCCGAGAAGATGGAAGACGCTTGGGCTCAGCTCATGCCTTTCACCTACGAGGCATTCAACAAGAACGGTCGCGTAGCCCCATAAGGCTGACGCCCTCAAAGATAGTCAATCGCCATGTCAGAGCAACGTAATCTATTCGGTCAGGTGCTAGTTGCGCTTGTTACCCCGATGAACGCCGACGGCGAGGTTGACTGGGCTGCCACCGAGAAGCACATCGACTACGTGATTTCAAACGGTGCGGATGGCGTTGTGGTTACCGGAACCACTGGCGAAACATCCACGCTGACCGACAAAGAGAAGCTAAAACTCGTCGAAGTCGGCAAGTCTGTTGCTGCCGGTCGCGCCAAAATAATCACCGGTGGTGGTTCTAACGAAACCGCACACGCCATGGAGCTTTACAAAGCATCTGAAAAGGCTGGCGCTGACGGTGTAATGATTGTCACCCCTTACTACAACAAGCCGACTCAGGCCGGTGTGCTTACCCACTTCAGAATGATTGCTGACGCCACCGACCTCCCTGTCATTCTTTATGACATCCCAGGTCGCGCAGGTATCCCGATCAACTTTGAAACCATTCTTCGCGCAGCCAAGCACCCGAACATCGTTGCGGTTAAAGACGCCAAGGGTGATTTTGCTCAGGCCTCGCGCGTGATGAATGAAACCGATCTGCTTTATTTCTCGGGTGATGACGGCAACGTTCTTCCGCACCTATCGATTGGTGCAACCGGCCTGATCGGCGTTACCGCGAACATCGCACCGGCTGCCTATCGCGAGATGGTTGATGCCACCAACCGCAACGACTTTCACCACGCTCTCAGCGTGCACAATTCGCTTGAGCCCCTAGTTCGAGCAGCAATGAACCACGTGCCTGGCACCGTGGCATCGAAATACATTTTGCACGGGCTAGGTCTAATCGACAGCCCGCGCGTTCGTCTACCACTGGTCGGCCCAGAAGAGTCTGAAGCCGCCCGCATCGAGGCCGACATCGACCTGGTCAAACAGATCACCGGCCTTTCGTTCGAAAACTTCCGCCCAGACCGTAACGCAGCAGCCGGTGGTGCTCTGCCGAAGGTGGCTGGCACTACTCGCTAGAAAAGAGCCCCATGGTTCAGACCCTCCCGCAACCTGCCCCGCTGAAGCCTGGTGTGCTTCGCATCATCCCGCTGGGTGGAATCGGAGAGATCGGTCGAAACATGACCGTCTTCGAAATCGACTCAAAGCTTCTCATCGTCGACTGCGGCGTGCTCTTTCCTGAAGAACACCAACCGGGTATCGACGTAATATTGCCCGATTTCGGTTACCTGCGTGACCGTCTAGATGACATCATCGGGCTTGTGCTAACCCACGGGCACGAAGACCACATTGGCGGTGTGCCTTATCTGCTCAAGCTAAAGGGCGACATTCCTCTGCTCGGCTCGGCTCTAACCCTTGCCTTCGTTGAGGCAAAGCTCAAGGAGCACCGAATCACTCCTTACTCGATGGTGGTTGCCGAAGGGCAACGCGAAACTCTGGGCGGCTTCAACCTTGAGTTCATTGCGGTAAATCACTCGATTCCAGACGCGCTAGCCGTAGCCATTCGCACCAAAGCTGGCTCGGTGCTTCACACCGGTGACTTCAAGATGGATCAAATTCCCTTGGATGGTCGCCTGACCGACCTCCGTGCATTCGCACGTATTGGCGAAGAGGGTCTCGACCTGTTCATGAGCGACAGCACCAACGCTGATGTTCCAGGTTTCACGCCGCTAGAAAAAGACATTGGCCCGGTTATCGAGAATGTGATTGCACGTTCTAAGGGCAAGGTTGTCGTGGCATCGTTCTCGAGCCACGTGCACCGCGTTCAGCAGGTTATCGACGCCGCTCTCGCCAACGACCGCAAGGTGGTCTTGGTGGGTCGCTCAATGGTTCGCAACATGCAGATTGCTCTAGAGATGGGTTATCTAACCGCTCCACTAGACGTGTTTGTCGACCTGGAAAAAGCGGTTAGCTACCCAGAAGACAAACTGGTCTACATGTGCACCGGCTCTCAGGGTGAACCCATGGCAGTGCTAGCTCGCATGGTCAACCTCGATCACCAAATCACGATTGGCGAAGGTGACACGGTCATCCTGGCTTCATCATTGATTCCCGGTAACGAAAACGCGGTTTATCGCGTGATTGACGGGCTAACCAAACTCGGTGCCAACGTGGTTCACAAGGGCAACGCCAAGGTTCACGTCTCTGGCCACGCAGCGGCCGGTGAACTGCTGTATTGCTACAACATCTTGAAGCCGAAGAACGTAATGCCGGTGCACGGTGAATACCGTCACCTGATCGCGAACGGCAAACTTGCCGAGCAAACCGGTGTTCCTCACGAACGAGTACTAATCACCGAAGATGGCTGGGTTGTCGACCTGGTTGACGGAATTGCCGAGGTTGTCGGTGGGGTCGAATGTGGTCTGCTGTTCGTTGACGGTAAGACCGTCGGCAAGGTCACTGAAGAAGACCTGAAAGATCGTCGAGTGCTAGCCGAAGAGGGTTTCATCTCAATCTTCTGCGTCATCGATGCCAAGGATGGCCGAGTAAAGATTGGGCCTGAAATCAGAGCGCGTGCATTCGCCGAGGATGACCACGTGTTCGATGACGTCAAGCCCCTGATTGAGCGAGCGCTCGCCGAAGCAGCTGGCGAGGGCGTTCGTGACCCGTACGCGCTTCAGCAGGTCATTCGTCGCACCATTGGAACCTGGGTGAATAAGGCCCACCGTCGTCGCCCAATGATCATTCCGGTGGTCATCGCCGAGTAATCGCCGGCCGGCTGCCCAAATCGGGTCGCCGTGCCTACCCGAACTTGTCACTGGTCGCTGTTACTTTTGACGCATGGCTACGCGTCGCCCAGCTGCATCACGCGCGAGAAAATCTTCTTCGCGCCCAACTTCTCGCACCCAGCCCAAAGCACGTGCCACTCGCGCGCGCAACGAATCCTCAAGCTCAGACTCACCACTATTGGTGCGCATTTACCGCTGGTTTGCCACCGGCTTCGGCAACACCGTTCGATACTTCGGGCGGCAAGACGAAATCGTTGATCAGCGTAGCGACAGCATCCCCTTTTCTTTTGTTCTGCTCGGTATTTTGGGTGCGGTGTTCGCCTGGTTCTTGACCCCGGAAAACCCCGTCTACCTTGCCCACACCTGGACGTTCGGCCTTCTCTTTGGTCAAGTAGCTTCAGCGCTGCCAGTGGTTTTCATCGTTTTCGGCGTCTACCTGATGCGTCACCCATCTGGCCAAAAAGATAACAGTCGCATCGGCCTCGGTTTGCTTTTGCTGCTGGTCTCGATCTCGGGTTTCTTCCACTGGGCCGGTGGCACTCCAGCCCCGTCTGATGCCGGGTTTGAGAAAACCCTTTCGGCAGCCGGTGGTGTTTTCGGTTGGCTGGTTTCGGTGCCGTTTGTGCCGCTGACCATTTGGGGGGCCATCCCAGCACTGGTTTTGGTCACCTTGGGCTCACTTTTGATCATGACCAAAACTGCTCCAAACCGAATCGGGCAGCGCCTTCGCGAACTTGGTGAAGCTTTGTTTGGCGAACCAACCCAAAAGCCTGAACGAATCGTTGAAGAAGATGACGTGCTCGATGCTTTCGACGGAACCAAAGTTCCATGGTGGCGTCGCGACAAAACCAAAGACCCTGCCTTTGACACACCGGTCGTCGACACCGCATCGGCAGAAGAGCGCGAGCAGGCTTTAGAAGACCTATTCGAAGATCAGAACCAAGACCTTGAGTCGGTCGATTCAGAAGAAGCTAACCTCACCGAACCGGTTGAAATCGTAACTCCGGTGGCACTGATTGAGCCAGAGCCTTCGGGTGAAGCTACTGCGGCCACAGCGCCGGCAACTCGCCCAACTCGGGTTTACAAGATGCCTCCGCTAAGCATCCTCGCGCCTGGCACACCTCCAAAAGCAAAGAGCGCTGCCAACGACCAAATCGTTGCCGCTATCACTTCGGTTTTCAAAGAATTCAGCGTGGATGCCACGGTGGTCGGCTTCTCGCGTGGGCCAACAGTCACCCGCTACGAAGTTGAACTCGCGCCTGGCGTAAAGGTAGAGGCCGTTACACGCTTGGCCAGCAACATTTCTTATGCCGTTGCAAGCAACGAAGTGCGCATCCTTGCCCCGATCCCTGGCAAGTCGCTCATCGGTATCGAGATTCCAAACACAGACCGTGAGATTGTTTCACTCGGCGACGTGCTTCGTTCGTCGGTCGCAACCCAGAGCCAGCATCCGCTAACCATTGGCATCGGTAAAGACGTCGAAGGTGGCTACGTCGTTGCCAACCTAGCCAAGATGCCTCACCTCTTGGTCGCCGGTGCTACCGGTGCGGGTAAGTCTTCGTTCGTCAACTCGATGATCACCTCGATTCTTATGCGCGCCAAGCCGGCCGAGGTTCGCCTCGTGCTAATCGACCCAAAGCGCGTTGAGCTAGCCGCTTACCAGGGTGTTCCGCACCTAATCACCCCGATCATCACCAACGCAAAGAAAGCTGCCGAGGCTCTTCAGTGGGTTGTTAAAGAGATGGATGCTCGCTACGACGACCTCGCTTCGTTCGGGTTCAAGCACGTAGACGACTTCAACCGAGCGATTGTGGCAGGTACGCTCACCGCTAAAGAGGGCACCAACCGTGTCATGCAGCCTTACCCCTACCTGCTGGTTGTGGTTGACGAGCTTGCCGACCTTATGATCGTTGCCCCGCGCGATGTAGAAGATTCAATTGTTCGCATCACCCAGCTGGCTCGAGCCGCCGGTATTCACTTGGTTCTGGCTACCCAGCGCCCGTCGGTTGACGTCGTTACCGGCTTGATCAAGGCCAACGTGCCTAGCCGCCTAGCATTCTCGGTGTCTTCGGTCACTGACTCGCGAGTTATTCTCGACCAACCGGGTGCCGAAAAACTCATCGGTCAAGGTGACGCACTGTTTTCTCCGATGGGAACCAACAAACCAATGCGTGTTCAGGGCGCATGGCTTGCCGAAGACGAGCTGCACAAAATTGTCGACCACGTCAAGGCTCAGATGTCGCCTGAATACCGCGAAGATGTCGCCGAGGTTCAGGTTCAAAAAGTTGTCGACGCCGACATCGGCGACGATCTTGAACTACTGCTTCAGGCGTGCGAACTAATCGTTTCTTCGCAGTTTGGTTCAACATCCATGTTGCAGCGCAAGTTGCGCGTAGGGTTTGCCAAAGCCGGTCGCCTAATGGACCTTCTCGAATCACGCAACATC
>JBEDEQ010000010.1:0-18219 GCA_041175645.1 Actinomycetota bacterium
GAAACCCTCTAGGAATCATTGGTGGCAAGTGCAACTGGGCTAGGGCTTACAGAGCTTGCACGCCTAGGGTTCTCAGATCTTGCCGGCACAGTTGGCAAGCTAGACAAGCTTGTCTCACTGGTTGGCGACCCCGGCCGAGCTGCGCTAGCGCCTCTTTCACAGGCAGCCAACCCTGATCAAGCACTCAATGCTCTAATCGAGTTCGCCGAGCTAGACAAGTCTTCGATCAAGTCACTGCTCAAGAACCCAGAGTCAGCCAAACGAGTTTGCCTTACCTTTGGCGCATCTTCGGCCATGGTTGACCTGACTAGGCGGCAACCTGCAATGCTCTCGGTGTTCGACAAGAGCGAGTCGAAGTTACCGAGCACAGAAGAGCTGACCAAGCGCTTTCGGTCCGCGATTGCTGTCTGCCCTGTGCCGGTTGCACCTGAACAGGCATGGCCTGCAATTCGCTTGGTTTATCGCCGGGAGCTGCTGAGGTTGGCGGCATTTGATGTAAGCCACGCGCACCAACAAGAGGCTTTTGCTCAAGTAGCCGCTCACCTGAGCGACTTGGCTGGTGCAGCCCTGGATGCTGGACTGGTGGTCGCTCGTCGCGAATTAGCCGAGGGGCAAGAGCACGGGGTATTCAGCGAAGCTGAGTTGGCCGACACCTCTCTTGCCGTTATTGCCATGGGTAAGTGCGGAGCGAGAGAACTCAACTACATCAGTGACGTAGACGTGATTTATGTCGCGGAGTCGACCAATGAGCGCACCGAAACCTCTAGGGCGCTCGAGATCGCAACCAGGCTCGCGACCAGAATGATGCGCGCAATGGATGGCAACGCATCCGAGCCGGCGCTATGGCAGGTCGACCCGAATCTACGCCCAGAGGGCAAGTCGGGCGCTTTGGTTCGCACCCTCGATTCGCACATTGCGTATTACCAGCGATGGGCAGAGAACTGGGAGTTTCAAGCGCTGCTAAAGGCGCGTCCGGTAGCTGGAGATCTAGCTTTGGGCGCTCGCTATGTCGAGGCGTTAGAGCCAATGGTTTGGGCTAGCGCGCAGCGAGACGGCTTCGTTGAATCGGCTCAGCGCATGCGTGAGCGGGTCATGGCTCACATTCCCACCGCCGAGCTCGAATCACAAATCAAACTTGGCCCCGGTGGCTTGCGTGATGTCGAATTCACCGTGCAGCTGCTGCAACTAGTTCACGGTCGAAACGATGAAACAATTAGAAGGCGCGACACCCTTGGTGCTATCGCGGCACTCATGGATGCTGGCTACCTGAGCCGCACCGACGCCAGCGTGTTTTCGGCGCACTACCGATTCTTGCGCTTACTAGAGCACCGCATCCAGCTTTCTCAGATGCGACGAACGCACCTGATGCCATCGTCTGAAGACACTCGCCGAGTTCTCGCTCGCGCAATGGGGCTGCGCACCGCGCAAGAACTCATCGACCGTTGGGAGTCGATCAAGCTTGAAGTGCGCTCGTTGCACCAAAAGGTGTTCTACAGACCTCTGCTCTCGGCAGTTGCGAAGCTCGATAGCGGTGACCTTGAGATTTCTTCAGAGCAGGCCGAAGATCGCCTACGCGCAATCGGGTTCCTTGACCCAAAGAATGCCCTTGCCCAGATTCGTGCACTAACCGGCGGTCTCACCAGGCGGGCAGCGATTCAGAAGCAACTATTGCCCGTCTTGTTGCAGTGGTTTGGTGACGGCGGCGAACCAGATGCTGCTCTGTTGGCCTTCAGACGCCTGTCAGAAGACTTGGGGGAGTCTCCTTGGTATTTGAGAATGCTTCGCGACTCTTCGGGCGCAGCCGAGCGCCTGACCAATGTCTTGTCACTGTCACGCCTGGCAACTGAGCTTTTTGAACGGCTGCCAGAGGGCGCCGCTTGGCTCGAACGCGTTGAGGAACTAGCGCCAAAAACCTTTGAGCAGCTAGAGACCGAAACAGAAGCGATTACTTCTCGCCACGAAGACATCGAAAAGGCTTCTGCCGCTCTCAAGCAGCTTCGCCGCCGAGAAACATTGCGAATAGCGATGGGCGCTGTTCTAGGTGAGCTAACTCTTCGACAAATCGAAACCGCACTAACCGACATTGCCAGGGTTTACATCGAGGGTTACCTCGGGCTAATCACGAACGAAAAACATCTCGATCTGGGTAAATCCAAAGTAAGCGACATCCTCGAGTTCTCAATCATCGCGATGGGCCGTTTTGGCGGCGGGGAGTTGGGCTTTGGAAGCGATGCCGACGTTATGTTCGTCTATCGTTCGGTTCAAGACGACGGTCAAGAAGCGCACAAGGTTGCTGAGCGCATCGTCTCCGAGCTCCGCAGACTAAGTGCCGACCCGGTTTTAGAGTTCGAACTCGACCTAGACCTTCGCCCAGAGGGCAAGAATGGCCCGATTGTGCGCTCTTTCGACGCCTATGAGCAGTATTACAAGCGTTGGGCGAGCACCTGGGAGTCGCAGGCTCTGTTGCGCGCGCAGCCGATTGCCGGCGATGCCAGGTTGGTCGCCGACTTTGTCGAGCTAATCGACCGCTATCGCTACCCAGAATCACTCGATGCCGCTGCCGTCACTGAAATCCGGCGCATCAAGGCGCGAGTTGAAACCGAGCGTCTACCTCAAGGTGCCGATCCAAAACGCCACCTCAAACTCGGTCGTGGGTCGATTAGCGACGTTGAATGGCTCGTTCAGCTAATGCAGCTGAGGTATGGTTCCAAGCATCCCGAGATTCAAACTCCAAAAACACTCGATGCTTTGAGTGCTTGCGTTTCGGCGGGGTTGATCGAGGCACATGACGCAAGGGTGCTCGAAGAAGCCTGGTTGCTGGCCTCCCGCGTTCGGTCGGCTTCTGTCTTGTGGGCAAATAAGCGCACGGATGTTCTACCGAACGATCGCCGTCAACTCGAAGGTTTGGCGCGCATCCTCGAATATCCGAAGGGTTCCGCGTCGGCTCTAGAGCAGGACTATCTTGCCTTTACGCGCCGAGCACGTTCGGTATTTGAGCGCCTGTTCTTCGCTGACTAGCGGCTCAAGAGATTCCGAGACAAAGAGAAAGTCCCCGCGCAATGTGCACGGGGACTTCTCGTTTGAAACTGCGTTTAGACGCCGAAGTACAGTTCGAACTCGTAAGGGTGAGGACGAAGGGCCAATGGCTTGATTTCCTTCTCACGCTTGTAGTCGATCCAGGTTTCGATTAGGTCCTTGGTGAACACGTCGCCTGCAAGCAGGTAGTCGTGGTCGGCTTCAAGAGCCTTTAGAACGTCTTCGAGGTTTCCTGGAACCTGAGGAATCAACTTAGCTTCTTCGGCTGGGAGCTCGTAGAGGTCTTTGTCAACTGGCTCGTGAGGCTCGATGCGGTTCTTGATGCCGTCGAGACCAGCCATCAACATCGCTGCGAAAGCGAAGTAAGGGTTGCTCGATGCGTCAGGAGCGCGGAACTCGATGCGCTTAGCCTTCGGGTTGGTGCCGGTCATTGGGATGCGGATCGCAGCCGAACGGTTACCAGCCGAGTAAACCAAGTTCACCGGAGCTTCGAAGCCTGGAACTAGGCGGTGGTAAGAGTTAACCGATGGGTTGGTCCAGGCAAGTAGCGATGGTGCGTGCTTGAGGATTCCACCGATGTACCAGCGAGCTAGGTCGCTTAGGCCACCGTAGCCAGCTTCGTCATAGAACAATGGCTTGCCATCTTTCCAGAGTGACTGGTGCACGTGCATACCCGAGCCGTTGTCGCCGAAAAGTGGCTTAGGCATGAAGGTTGCAGTCTTGTTCCACTGGTGTGCAACGTTCTTGACCACGTACTTGAACTTCAGCACGTCGTCGGCTGCCTTCACCAAGGTGTCAAAGCGGTAGTTGATTTCGCCCTGACCTGCGGTGCCTACCTCGTGGTGGCTGCGCTCCACCTGAAGGCCTACGGCCTCAAGTTCAAGAACGATGTTGTCGCGCATGTCTGCGTGCTGGTCAACTGGAGTGACCGGAAAGTAACCGCCCTTGTAAGGAGTCTTGTTGGCAAGGTTTCCGCCTAGGCCGTTGACGCGCTCGTCGCGGCCTGAGTTCCAGGCAGCTTCGTCTGAGTCAATGAAGTGACCTGAGCTGTTCTGGCCGTAGTGGTAGCGAACGTCATCGAAGATGAAGAACTCAGCCTCAGGGGCGAAGAAAGCGGTGTCTGCGATGCCGGTGCTGGCTAGGTAGGCTTCTGCCTTCTTAGCGGTCTGGCGTGGGTCGCGACCGTAAACCTCACCGTTGCGTGGGTTGTAAATGTCGAAGAGCATGACCAGAGTCTTCTCGGCGCGGAAAGCGTCGAGGTAAGCAGTGGTAACGTCTGGAATCAACTGCATGTCTGATTCGTGAATCGATGCGAAACCGCGAATCGACGAACCATCAAATAGCTGACCATCGCGGAAGAAATCCTCGTCGATCATTGCGGCTGGAAGGTTGAAGTGCTGCTGCACACCAGGTAGGTCGGTGAAGCGAACATCAAGGAACTTTACGTCGTTCTCTTTGATGAACTTGACTACCTCTGAGGCGGTCTTGAACATAGGGAAATCCCTTCAAAAAGGTGAGTGGGAGAAAACGGCGCACCATCGAAGCCGTCTGCCTAAAGTCTACCTTTGCGCCTATGCCTAGCCCGTCACGAAATGTTTCGTGAATGTAAAACTTTTGTTAGCGACGAACCGGGCGGATGCGCTTCGGGTCGATGCCCTTAGGAATCGGAAGCTTCGTACCCATTGCCTGAAGTCGAGCGTTTACTAGGCTCACTTCGTTGCGGTTCAGGGTGCGCTTCAGTCCGGTGATTTCGCGTCCAAGTTTGGCTAGGGGAGTTCCGGTTTCATCACCAGTCACATAGAAAACGTGGATGCTCACACCCGGTACAGCTCGCTTTAGCTTGCGCACCTCTTCATCAAGGATCGTCTTGCTGCCATTTCGTGAACCTTCGGCAATTAGCACCACACCGGCAGCGCCAACACAGCGGTAAATCGCGTCTCTGGTGCGAGGGTTGACGGCAACTGGAACTTCGCTGGTGCGCCATCCGCGTCGAACTGCAGATGTAACCACTGCGCCAACAGCGCCGGGTTGCCCTTCGATACGCGAGTATGCCACGCGCTCGGCGCGTCTCGAGAGAATGAGTAGACCGATCATCATGGCCGCGGTGACCGAAAGAACACCGTAGATGATGGCCAAAATCAGGTTGTTGAGCGAAGTGAGAATAAGCAGCACACCAACACCAAGGCTCAAAACAACAGCTAGTACAACTAGCAGTAGCGCTGTTTTATCTACCTTGATGGTTTCGCGGAAAAGTCTGAAGATTTGACCCCAGCGGCCTGGTTCTTTTGGTGTTTTGTTCTCTTTAGCCATGGTTGAAAGCCTAGCCGACAGCCTGGCTAAACCCGTCTTTGACAGCGGCATCGGCAAGGTGCTGAAGTTCAGCCGGAATGGCACGCCCCTTCTTCACCATTGACGAAGCCCATAGGCGACCCGCGCGGTAAGAAGAACGAACCAGCGGACCACTGAGCACACCCAAGAAGCCAAGTGCTTCAGCTTCTTCTTTCAATTCGACGAACTCTTGAGGCTTGACCCAGCGGTCTACCGGGTGGTGGCGAAGTGTCGGTCGCAAGTACTGAGTGATGGTGATGATGTCGGTGCCGGCCTCGTAGAGGTGTCGAAGGGCGTCGCTGATTTCATCTCGGGTTTCACCCATACCAAGAATCAAGTTTGACTTGGTTACCAGCCCGTAATCGCGAGCTTGTTCGATGACATTCAGTGATCGCTCGTAGGTGAAGGCGGGGCGAATTTGCTTGAAGATGCGCGGAACGGTTTCAACGTTGTGAGCAAATACTTCTGGCGCAGCATCGAATACGCGCTTGAGGTGCTCTGGGTTTCCTGAGAAATCAGGAACCAGAATTTCTACACCTGTTCCAGGTGACTGCAAGTGAATCTGTCGAATGGTCTCGGCATAAAGCCACGAACCTTCATCTTCAAGGTCATCACGAGCAACTCCAGTTACGGTGGCGTAGCGCAACTGCATCCTGGTTACAGAATCGCCAACGCGTCTAGGTTCGTCGACATCGAGCGGGCTTGGCTTACCCGTATCAATTTGGCAAAAGTCGCAACGGCGGGTGCACTGAGCTCCACCAATCAAGAACGTTGCCTCACGGTCTTCCCAGCATTCGTAAATGTTCGGGCAACCAGCTTCTTGGCACACGGTGTGCAGATTTTCGGTTTTCACCAGGGCGTGCATTGCCTGGTACTCAGGGCCCATCTTGGCTCGAGTCTTAATCCAGTCGGGCTTGCGCTCAATTGGCACGGCCGCGTTTCTTGCCTCTATGCGAAGCATCTTTCGCTCTGGTTTTTGATTCTCGGTCATGCGGCTACCTTGCCAATCGTGGTCAATTTCTTTTGGATGACCTCTGCGGCCATCGCGGGGGTAACCGTTCTGCCGAGGAGTTTTGTGAGGGTGGTTGTTTTTGCGTCTCTGATACCGCAAGCGACGATGGTGTCGTATGGGTCTAGGGAGTTATTGCAGTTCAACGCAAAACCGTGCATGGTGGTGTGCTCTGCGACTCGAATACCGATAGCGGCGACTTTCTCAAAGCCCGATTCGGTCGACACCCAGACACCCGAGCGTCCAGCAACGCGTTCGGTTTCTAGTCCAAACTCGGCGATTGTGTCGATCAACACCTGCTCGAGCCAGCGAACATAGCCGACCACGTCAATCGGGTCAGGAAGCCTCATGATCGGGTAGCCAACTAGCTGGCCGGGGCCGTGCCAAGTAATCTTGCCACCTCGGTCAACATCGACGACTGGAGTGCCATCGGTTGGGCGTTCTGAATCTTCTGTGCGCTTACCGGCTGTGAAAACACTCGAGTGTTCGAGCAGAATTACGGTGTCTGGCCGGGTGTGCGCTGCCACCTCAGCGTGGATGCTGCGCTGCAGTTTCCACGCGTCGTTGTAGTCAACGAAGTGGGGGTCTAAACCGGCGATTGTGAACTCTGGCACTACGTAATTGTAAGTCTTGAAACTCTCCACATTTTTCAGGCGCGATTCTCTCTTGGAACCTTTTTGGCAGAAGATACTCGAGTGTTAACCGAGTCAATCAAGTCGAGGCCTAAACCACGACGAAGGGCTGTGGCTGACGTAAAGATTACGTACAAAGTGTTTACCCAAAACATCGCAACGAATTCGGTGGGCGAAAGATCAGCCGCACTTGAAAATGCGAACATTCCAACGAGCAGATTGTTTGCGAAGAGATTTGGAGTGGTTGCCTCTGCTTCTGCTCTGGCCTTGGTTGTATGCGCGTCGTGCTACTTGGTGTTTTGCTCTTTTTCGCAGTCGAACGCGCAACTGCCCAGTTCTGAATCGCTGGCATCAACTAAGACGGAGCCTTGTCTATTCTCACTTTCTGAAACCCAAACCAATTCAAGAAGCAAGGCAAGCTTTGGAGGAATCATCGTGGAGACGGGTGCGATTGAGTGCGGCGGGCAAGACTTCATCGTCACGCAGACAGCCAACGCTGATGGGCGAGTCTTGTCGGTTAAAAAGAAAAGGGCCTGATCCAGAGATCAGGCCCGATTCCTAGAGTTACTAGATACCTAGATTCGGTTCGAAGTTGGCCTCTTCAAGTCGTGTCTTCACATCGACCAAGTAGCGGCTAGCGTCTGCGCCATCAACCAAACGGTGGTCGTATGACAGAGCTAGGTACACCATGCTGCGAACGGCAATGCTGTCACCTTCAGGTGTGCTTACGACAACAGCTCGCTTGCTGACCACGCCAGTGCCGAGAATGGCAACCTGAGGCAAGAAGACGACTGGAGTGTCGAACAGTGCTCCACGAGAACCAGTGTTGGTCAAGGTGAAAGTGCCTCCACCAAGCTCGTCTGGCTTCAACTTGTTTTCGCGAGTTCTAGATGCCAAGTCTGCGATCTGAGACGCAATCTGAGCGATGTTCAAGGTGCTTGCATCACGAATCACAGGGGTCAGCAGTCCACGTTCGGTATCTACCGCAAATGAGATGTTCTCAGTTGCGTGGTACGTAATGGTTTCGCCGTCGATGCTCGCGTTCAACTTTGGGTGGGCCTTCAGGGCCTCGGCTGCGGCCAAGGTGAAGAAAGGCATGAAGTTGAGCTTTGTGCCAGTAGCTGCAACGAATGCAGGCTGAACTTTGGCGCGCAGAGCGGCAATCTTCGTGACATCCACTTCAACAACGGTGGTGAGCTGTGCGCTTTGCTGCATCGAAGCAACGGCTCGCTCTGCCAAAACTTTACGAAGACGAGACATCGACTCGGTTGTACCGCGCAGTGCCGACGCTTCGACCTGAACTGCAGGTGCTGCAGCAGTAGTAGACGTCAAAGGCGCTGCAACAGCGGCTGGTGCGCTTGCGGCTGCAATAACGTCATCCTTGCGAATTCTTCCGCCCACTCCAGTTCCGTTGAGACCAGCAAGGTCTACACCGGTCTCGCTGGCAAGCTTGCGAACTAGGGGAGTGACATAGCCAGGATCGGTTGAGGTGCTGTGAGCAACGGGAGCCGCAACTGGGACAATAGGGGCTGTTGGAGGCACGTAGACAGGAGCCGCTGCCGGTGCAGGCGTCTCGACAACCGGAGTCTCGACGACCGGGGCAGAAACTACCGGCGCCTGTGCGATTGGTGCTTCAACAACCGGGGCAGGAGTCTCAGCAACTGGTTCTTGTGCTGCCGGTGCTGCTGGAGCGGCCGCGCCAGCTCCTGAACCGATAACGGCAAGAATGCCACCGACCTCGACGGTCTCATCTTCTTGAACCAAAATCTGCTCGACAACGCCAGCGAATGGCGATGGGATCTCGGTGTCAACCTTGTCGGTCGAAACTTCAACTAGCGGCTCGTCAACTGCGACGGTGTCGCCGACCTTTTTTAGCCAACGGGTTACGGTTCCCTCGGTAACGCTCTCTCCGAGTGCTGGAAGAACTACGTTCTCGCTCATTTTGCTCCTTGTGGGTTCGTCTTAAATACTAAGCGTGTGCGTGAAGAGGCTTGCCGGCTAGAGCTAGGTGTGCTTCGCCGATGGCTTCGTTCATGGTTGGGTGGGCGTGAACAAGAGTCGCAACATCCTCTGGATATGCTTCCCAGTTTACGATTAGCTGACCTTCGCCAATTTGCTCTCCGACGCGTGAACCGATCATGTGAACGCCAATGACTGGGCCATTGTTGCGACGAACAAGCTTGATGAAACCAGCGGTTCCAAGAATCTGGCTCTTGCCATTTCCGCCAAGGTTGTACTCGTATACCGAGACATTGTCAGCGCCATACGTGTCGCGGGCCTTAGCTTCGCTTAGACCAACGCTTGCAACTTCAGGCTCGCAGTAGGTCACCTTTGGAATACCGGTTTCGTCGATGGCGACTGGATTCAAACCAGCAATCTCTTCGGCAATGAAAATGCCCTGCTGAAAACCGCGGTGAGCAAGCTGCAAACCAGGCACGATGTCACCGGCTGCATAAACACCTGGGATGTTCGTCTGAAGGCGCTCGTTGGTCAGAACGTATCCGCGATCCATGGCAACGCCTTGGTCTTCATATCCGAGACCGGCAGTGTTTGGGCCACGTCCGACAGCAACAAGTAGTAGTTCACCTTCGAGTTTCGTGCCGTCTTCTAGCGAAACGACCACGCCGTTCTCGTGCTGTTCGACACCTGCGAATCGAACTCCAAGCTTGAAGTCGATGCCACGCTTGCGGAACGCGCGCTCTAGGCCCTTTGAGAGACTCTCGTCTTCGTTAGGCACTAGGTGAGGAAGGCCTTCGATGATGGTTACTTCAGCGCCGAACGACTTCCAGATTGATGCAAACTCAACACCGATAACACCGCCGCCTAGAACCAGAACCTTATTCGGAACAAAATCAAGACCTAGTGCTTGGTCAGAAGTGATGACTCGACCGCCAATTTCAAGGCCAGGAAGTGAGCGCGAGTAAGAACCGGTAGCCAAGATGACGTTTGCGCCGGTGTAGGTGTCTCCGTTCACTGTGACGGTCTTAGGACCGGTGAGTCTTCCTTCACCAGAAACCACGGTTATCGGCTTCGAAGCAACCAGACCGCTCAAACCCTTGAATAGGCGGTCAATGATGCCGTCGCGGTACTTGTTCACAACGCTCATGTCGATCGACTGTAACTGGGCGTTGACGCCGTAGTTGGCAGCTTCGCGGGTTACGTCTGCGACCTCAGCAGAGTGAAGTAGCGCCTTGGTAGGGATGCAGCCTCGGTGTAGGCAGGTGCCACCAAGTTTGTCTTTCTCGATTAGAGCCACGCTCTTACCCAATTGGGCCGATCGAAGGGCTGCTGCGTATCCGCCGCTTCCGCCACCGAGAATAACTACGTCAAAGTTGTGGTCAGCCACGACTTACTCCATCTATTTGTTGTGAGGGACTACACAAGCCTACTAGAGGCTTTTGGCTACCTGAACGAGGGTTCGCAACATGACTCCGGTTGCGCCTTTTCCTGTGTAACCAAAAGGTGCGCCATCGTTGCTAGCTGGGCCAGCAATGTCGAGGTGAGCCCAGTCGATCTGGTTTTTCTTGTCACGATCGTGATGACCGACGAACTCTTTCAAGAAGTGCGCCCCGACAAGCATGCCGCCACTTGGGTCGCCCAATTTGCTGTTGATCATGTCGGCGGTATCTGAGTTCAGTAGCGCGCGCAACTCCTTCGGCATTGGCATTGCCCAGAGGGCTTCACCAGATGCTTGGGCCGCCTTCTGCAGAGTCTCGACTCCAGTTCCGACTCCCATGAGGCCTGTGGTGCGAACACCAAGAGCAACTCGCGCCGCACCAGTGAGCGTTGCCACGTCGATGATTAGGTCAGGCTTTTGTTCACTGGCGAGAATCAAGCCGTCAGCAAGAACTAGTCGGCCTTCTGCGTCTGTGTTCGTAACCTCAACGGTTTTTCCATTTCGGTACTTGATGATGTCGTTTGGTCGAGTGGCAGTGCCTGACGGCATGTTCTCGGCCACGCACATGTAGGCGGTCACGCGAACATTCAACTTCAAGGCCGCGATTGCTAGGGCCGCATGGCCGACAGTGGCTGCACCGGTCATGTCATATTTCATGCCCAGCATTCCGATTCCCGGCTTTAGGGTGAGCCCACCGGTATCGAATGTGATGCCTTTACCGACGAGCGCAATGTGCTTCTTTGCCCCGCGTGGTTTGTATTCGATTTTTACTAGGCGCGGAGGGCGAACCGAACCCTTACCTACAGACAAGATTCCAATGCACTTCTCTGCGGTCAGTCGTTTTTCGTCCCAAACCTCGACCGTCACGCCCTTGCCACGAGCAGCCTTTTGCATCAGTGCGGCGAAAGTCTGAGGGTATAGGTCATTTGGAGGAGTGTTGACCATGTCTCTAACCAAGTTGATCGATTCAGCGACAAGCTTTGCCTCTTCAATCTCTGCAGTAGCGGGTAGTTCTCTCGACAAAATGGTGACGCTCGAAAGCTTGCGCGATTTCTTTACCGATTTGTACTCGTTGAATTCGTAGTGAGCCAAAAGCGATCCCTCGATAGCCGCTAGGGAGGATTGCGATGACTTGGTAGGTAATCCAATGACTACCTTTTCGAAGTCAGCGAGGTGTCTGACTGCGGCACCAGCAAGTTGTCTGAAGTGTTCGTCACTTAGCTCTTCGTCACCAAGGCCGATTGCCACGTAAACCGAACCTTCAGGCCCCTGAATACGAGTCACGTGCTCAAAGGTGTCTCTCGCACCGAGCGCTTTCAGTTCAACCTTCGATAAGGCGGATGTCTCAATCAGGCTGTCCGCAATCTGAAGCTTGTCTTTTAGGCTGGTGATACCGAATACATAGGCAACACCGCTGTCTAGTGGAACTGATTTGTTCGAAACGTCAATGTTTAGCTTGGTCATTCTGCAATCGTATCCGTTCGATTTACAATGGTCCGGTGAACACGCAAGCCCTCTACAAAATCGTCGACCCTGAGCTTCGCATACCCCGCGAACTCAAGATGCTGGCGGGTTTAAACGGGTTTACAGATGCGGGTGGCAGCATCTCGCAGGTATCAGACAGCATCTTTGCGAGTCTTGATTGCGAACTGATTATCCAATTTGAAAACGACCAGCTACTTGATTACCGTTCACGACGACCGCTGATGTATTTCGAAAAAGATCACATAGCTTCGTATGAACCCGCCGTCTTGGGGCTTTACCTTTGTGAAGATGAAGCCGGTCAACAGTTTCTCTTTCTGCACGGTTATGAACCAGATTTCAAATGGGATGCCTTTGCTGAAGCCGTTCTGCAGATAGTCCAGGAGCTAGAAGTTTCAGAGTTTGTCTGGGTACATTCGATTCCTTTTCCCGTTCCTCACACACGCCCTTTGGGTGTAACTGTCAGCGGCAATAGAGCAGACCTAGCAACGAGATTCAGCGAATGGCGCCCAGAGACTCAGGTACCCGGAAATGTGTTGCACTTGCTCGAGTACAACCTGACTCGCGTGGGATTGCCTTGCACCGGCTTCGTATTGCTGGTTCCGCACTACATTTCTGATTCGGAGTACCCAAAGGTGGGTTTCACCGCGTTCGAGCTAATTTCTGCAGCAACGGGGTTGGTGTTTCCAACTGACGATCTTCGAGAACAAAATGTTCGTTTTGAGTCGAAACTCGACAAACAAGTTGCTGAAAATGCCGATCTCGCTCGAATGGTCGAAAACCTCGAGCAGGGTTATCAGAGCGAGCGAAATGCTCCTATGCGCGCCAGTGTGAACCCTGTTACTCCCGTGATTCCTAGCGCAGATGATCTCGCTGCCGACATCGAAGAGTATTTAGCGGCGCGGCGTCGCAATAAAGCAGATGGCGAAGAAAACTGAAAAGCATTACTAACAGGGGCATTGTCGCTCTTGTTGCCGCCAACTTTGCTTACTTGATCGCGGTAACCCAACGCAGCAGCATGGTTGTCGCATCTCTCGAAGCAACCGAAAGATTCAACACAACCGCAGCGCAACTAGCTTCATTGGCCGTACTCCAACTAGTTGTCTACGCGACCATGCAGATTCCAGTTGGTATTGCACTAGATCGCTTCGGTCCACGGCTCATGCTCGGATGCGGTGCTCTAATCATGGCTACTGGTCAGCTAATCGTTGCATTTGCCCCCGGCCTCGAGTGGGCTGTTGCAGGTCGAATGTTGGTTGGTATGGGGGATGCCTTCACTTTCATCTCAATGATCCGCATGGTGAATAACTGGATGTCCGGCAAGGCCGCTGCCCTGGCGCAGCAATGGTTAGCAACGATCGGGCAGCTTGGACAAATTGTTTCGGCCATTCCATTTGCTGCCGGTCTCGCAATCTACGGTTGGACATCCGCGTTTTCTGCACTTGCCTTGTCTGGGTTGGTCGCGGGAGTTTTCGTGCTAATCGCGGCTCTCGACGCTCCCAACGGACGCATCAAATCAGAGTCAAGAGTTTCTCAAGTAGTAGATGCCTTGCGAGTCAACTTCAAACGCAGCCCAGTCAAGGCTGCGTTCTGGACGCATTTTTTGACTCAGTCTTCAGGAAACGTTTTTGCCTTGCTTTGGGGTGTGCCTTTTCTAGTTGAAGCAAATGGAAAGAGTCCCGCTTTCGCGTCGGCCATGCTCACGCTTTTCGTTTTCACAAACGCTGCGATGGGTCCAGTAGTCGGGTTGCTTACCGCTCGTTATCAAGCACACAGGCATATTCTCGTCTATACAAGCGGAGCATTAATTCTTAGCGCGTGGGCCGTGGCTCTGCTTTTGCCCAGTCCGTTACCAGACCTCGTCGTCGTGATTTTGGTTGTCGTCATCGGAACGGGTGGCCCAGTTTCGATGGTTGCCTTCGACTATTCACGAGCATTCGTAACGAACAAAGAACTAGGCGCTGCCAATGGTTTCATCAACATCGGAGGTTTCTTAGCTGGGCTTCTAATGATCGGCGCAATCGGTGTTGCCCTGGATGCACAGAGAGCTGTCTATCCAGAGACCTCCCTTTATGACGCCGGCCACTTCAAGCTAGCTTTGAGCGTTCAGTTTCTAGTTATTGGTTTCGGCCTGTGGAGGTTTACCGTTGCAAATCGAAGACTACGTAGAGAAGAAGTGGTTTCTTAGGGGTCGGAATCCCTTGCCGCCGGAATACTCGCCGAGCGAAATGCGTTCTAAACATCACAGGATATGACGCTCAATGTCTCTAGTTGGTGGCATACTTGAAAACGGACCCATTCGGTTTTGCATTTGCAGAACTTGACATGGGTCCTTGTGTTGCCTAGATCATCGTCGATTTTTCCAAGATCAGACCAATGAAGGGTTTCAAAAGTGGCGAAAGACAAAGAAGAATCTGTCGGCAAGAAGCGCGGGCTTTTTTCGCGCATGCTTCACCCTGAAACCAGCAAATCTAAGCAACAAGCCGAAGTGAACGCCAAGCCAGAAAGCACCATCATTACACCTGCAGTCAAGACTCCAAAGACCAAAGCCGACCCTAAGTCAGCAGCTGAGCCAAAGGTAAACGCGGCGAAACCAACGGCAAAGAAAACATCCGAAGTCAAGGCCGAGAGCAAGACTCCAGCCGCCAAGTCAAAGCCATCAAAAACCGATGCAGGCAAGCCCGCTACCAAGGCAGCAGTGACGGCAAAGGAAGCTAAAAAGGGTTCGGTCGAAAAAAAGGCCGTTGAACCAAAGGCGTCAGTGAAGGCAACGACCACCAAGCCCAAAGCCGAGGCCAAGGCTCCAGTTGCTAAAGCCAAGCCAGCCGCCGCAAAGAGCGAAAAAGTAGCTACCAAGCCGGCAGCAACCAAGGTCGTCGAGAACAAGACCGCAGACAAACCAGCAGCCAAGAAGGCCCTCGCAAGTAAGACCGAGACAAAGCCTGTTGCTACGAAAGCCAAACCAGCGAAGGCAGCTAAGTTGCCGAAGGGTGCTGCAGGCGACGAAGAAGAGTTTGAGGATGAAGACGACCTAGAGGTTGGTGACATCGTCGCTGAGGCGGCAGCAGCAGTTGACATCGTCGAGCTTGCTGAAGAAGAAGCTCACGAAGAAGAGACACACGAAGATACCGAAGCCAAGGAAAAAGAGAAGGCTCTTGAGGCTGGCGGTGGATTCGTTATCTCGCACGCAGATGACGACGACATCCCAGTTCAGACCACGACTATTTCGGGTGCTACCGCCGACCCGGTCAAGGATTACCTAAAGCAAATCGGCAAGGTTGCGCTTCTAAACGCTGAACTCGAAGTCGAGCTAGCCAAGCGAATTGAAGCCGGTCTTTTTGCCGAAGAGAAGCTAGCCACCGAAAAGAGACTCTCTAAAGAGATGACTCGCGACCTTCGCTGGGTTATGAAAGATGGCCAACGAGCCAAGTCCCACCTTCTCGAGGCCAACCTTCGATTGGTTGTTTCGCTCGCCAAACGCTACACGGGTCGCGGCATGCAGTTCCTTGACCTAATTCAAGAAGGTAACCTCGGTCTAATTCGCGCCGTAGAAAAGTTCGACTACACCAAGGGATACAAGTTCTCTACCTACGCAACATGGTGGATTCGCCAGGCAATCACCCGTGCCATGGCTGACCAGGCACGAACCATTCGTATTCCGGTTCACATGGTTGAGGTCATCAACAAACTTGCCCGTGTGCAGCGCCAGCTGCTTCAAGATCTTGGCCGCGAACCGACTCCAGAAGAACTGGCTCGCGAGCTAGACATGACTCCCGAAAAGGTTGTCGAGGTGCAAAAGTATGGCCGCGAACCGATTTCACTATCAACACCACTTGGTGAAGATGGCGATTCAGAGTTCGGCGACTTGATTGAAGACACCGAAGCAGTAGTTCCAGCTGACGCGGTCGGCTACTCGATGCTGCAGCGCGAGCTCGAGCGCATCCTCGATTCCCTTCACCCACGAGAAGCTGGCGTTATTCGTAGCCGCTTCGGTTTGGGCGACGGCGTTCAAAAGACCCTTGACCAAATCGGTGAAGAGTTTGGCGTAACTCGTGAGCGAATCAGGCAGATCGAGGCAAAGACCATGTCAAAGCTTCGTCACCCTTCTCGCTCGCAGATGCTTCGCGACTTTCTAGAAAACTAGTCAAACAGTGATTCGCTACTGGCCCGCTTTGCTGGTTGGACGAATCGCGCGCGTTTTCATTCGATTGGTTCGCAAGGGTGGTGGCTCTGCGCTTCCCGGCCTGATTCTCAGCATGCTTGCCCCTGGAATTCTCTATCGGGTGCTCAGGTCATTCCCTAGGGGTTTGGTCATTGTCACGGGTTCAGCCGGAAAGTCGACCACCACCAAGATGCTGGTGAACATCGTTCGCGAACACGGTGTGTCGGTTTTCACAAACCCCTCGACTGCAAACATCCTTCAGGGCTTTTACTCGACAATCATCGAGCGTGCTGACTGGAAAGGAAAGATTTGGGGCGAGGTAGCGATTCTTGAAATGGATGAAGCGCACGCAGAAGAACTCACCCGAAAGATAGCGCCTCTTCAGGTCACCGTGTTGAACGTAATGGAGGACCAACTCGATCGCTTTGTAGACCCGGCTCTGGTTCGTGCCGACTTGGCACTGGTCGCCAAGCGCGCGACCGATCACGTTTTGCTAAATGCCGATGACCAAAACACTTTGCTGATTGCATCCGAGTTGCAAACCGTTGAGCCCAAATTCTTTGGCATCTCGGCTGAGGTGCTCAGTGCGCAAGGTAGGGGGTTGCAGAACGCCCCGACTTATCTGCCACAAATTAAGCGGCCGAAAACTTCTAGCGAGGTCAGTAAGTTAGATGGCGTTCGAGTGCAACTCTTGGGGTCTTGGGGAGAAACCGATTTTGATTTGCCGTCTAGAGGTGTGCATTTTGCCTTGGATGCTGTCGCGGCGTTCGAAAGTGCGAGATCCTTTCTCGGCTCCAGTTTCGACCTCGAGCTAGCAACCAAGGCGTTGGGTGAAGTTCCTCCCGTTTTTGCTCGCGGCGAGATGGTGCAGATTAACGGTGAAGATGTGGAGTTCATCCTCGTTCAGAACCCTGGGTCAATGCAGTTGAATCTAGACAACCTGGTGGGGGAGCCAGAACAGTTACTCTTTGCTATCGGGCGAGACGTGCACGACCCTTCATGGCTTTGGACGGTCGACTACTCAAACCTCAAACATGTCGACGTTTGCACCGGCTACAACGCCCATGAAGCAGCTCTGGTCTTGCACTACAACGAGGTACCGATTGGCCATGTGACTGATGATCTTGAGAGTGCTACCGCGACATTCTTCGCTATGCCTAAGCCAAAGCATGGGCACAAGACCGTCGTGTTCAGCGCTGATGCCATGCGACGCATGCGACGGTCTCTCGGGTTCTGGAGCCCCGAAGAGGTTGAGCGATGATCTCGATTTACACGCTCTTTCCCGAGGTTCTAAACCTCAATGGCGATGCCGCCAACTCGCTAGTTCTGAAAAAGAACTTGGAGTGGATGGGGGAGCCCGCCCAGCTCAAAAGGGTTTCTTCTGAAGACGAGCTACGTGAGTTGATTCGGCTCCTTGAGAGCGGCCAGAAAGGCGTCTTCGTAACCATTGGTCACGGATCGCGAGCGGGCATGAAGTCGCTAGAGGCATTCGACGAATTGATTCGAAATTTGGTCGATTTGCTGTTCCAGAGCGGAACCCCGGCAATCGTAGTGGGTAGCGCCTTGGCTTGGACAGATATTGACACATCGTCAAAGGGCGATCGAGTGAGCGAGTTTGTAGTTGCGAAAGTGGATGCTCATGGTTGGCCAGGCGAGGCGCTTGGTTACCTCAACAGCGACTTAAGAGTCGATCCGGTTGAGATCAAGTCTCTCGTGATTTTGACCTTGTTGCACGGTCCATTTTTTGCGAAGAACCCAAGTTGGGTAGAACGTGTTCTTGAACTACTCGGTGCACAAGTTCGTTCGAGCGATTTGAGCAAGCGCGCAAGAGAGTACGTAGACGAAATCTGGAGAATCGAAGCCAACCACTAATCAGTGGACGATAGCTTCTAGCGAGCGAGAAGCTTTTCGCTCTCGTCGTGCCAGTGCAGAGTATTGGCAGCAAGAGCCTCTTTGTTCAAGGTTGCGTGGTGAAGGCAGAAGAGCAGTTCACCGAAAACCAAGGTGGCGCGAACATAAGCCTGTGCACCGCATGAGTCGCATCGGTCACCAGCGGTGAGCGGAGCGGTCTGGCTGCTGGTTGCGACAACCTCTTGCTCGGTTTCGGTTACTTCTTGAATCTCGGACATTCTTCCTCCTGCTCTAAATAGAACCACATGGATTCGACAAAACT
>JBEDEQ010000011.1:0-17695 GCA_041175645.1 Actinomycetota bacterium
TCGGTCGAAAGAGTTCTTGCTCCATGGCTTGCTGCCAACAAATAGGATGCGCTCGCTGGCGTTTGCCATCAGGCGCGCCACCTTGCGAGACACGCCTAATTTCATGAAGGTGCGAACTACTTTTTTGAATGCTCTCTTGACGAATTTCAAGATTTCTCCTTGGCTATGGATGCGGGGGCCGAAAAAGTCAGGCCATTTCAATCTGCTCTTAGAGCGACCTCGCCCTAGACAAGAATACAGGTTAGGGCTGGTTCGGGCGGGTAGCGCGTGCCTATAAGTGGCATAGTTGGACTAGCTCGAACAAAGATAGTTGGACTAGCTCGAACAAAGAAAAGGTGTGCTGAAAATGGCTAAGAAAACACTTCATGTGACCTTAGCAATTAGCGCATTGTTGGCTCTGTTTGCCTCATCCTCGGTGAGCTCAACGGCTGCGATTCCGAAACCGGTTTTTGTAGAAAGCTCTAGCCGAGCGGCGACACTAAAACCTCTCGTCACGGCTGGCGACAGGTTTGGCTCATTTCTTGTACCAGGCCTTCTTGACGGAACTGGGGCTTATAGCGATTCACAGGGGCTTCACCTTCTGAGTGTTAGTGAGTTTCCTTACGCCTCAGCATCCACGGCAAAATTCAACTACGCGGGCGGGCAGGCTCAAGGATCTCCGATCACACACTTTGTGATTGACCCAAAGTCACGCGTTGTAAGAAGTGCATCAAGCGCCATTTCAGATGTTCTCTGGTTCAACTATCAGACCAAGAAGCATGGCGAGAAACCTGTTGCGCCAAAAGGAGCCGCGTCGGTCGACCTTACGGGAGTACCGCAACACTCAAAGTTTCTAGATAGATTTTGTTCGGCCACACTTCGCCAGACTGGTGCGTTCACCTACCGTAAATCGGCGTCTAGTGCGTTGCTCGGCTATTCCGGTCGAGTCTTTCTCACCGGTGAAGAAACAGGTGACGAAGGTCGCGCGTTCGCGATGAACGCACTAGGGCAATTGGTGCAGTTGCCGAAGTTGGGTCTCGGATCGTGGGAGAACCTGACACCTGCGCTTAAGCCTTCACCCGCCACTGTTGTGATCGGCACTGAAGACAACGCGGCGAACAACAGCCAGCTTCGGCTTTATGTCGGAAAGAAATTGGCGACCGGCCAATGGTTCGAACGAGCTGGCTTAAGCAATGGCAAGAGCTATGTGATGGAAGCCGGCGAGTTTGCCGATGACACCGACATTCGAGCATCCGTGCCAAAAGGAACCCCGATACCTGTTCGATTCAACGAAGTTGACACCACCCTAGATGGCAGCACCCAAAACTTCGAGGCCCTTCTTGGTGGTACGACCATGTCGCGCCTAGAAGACGGCGTTTTCGACCCAACTAGTCCTAATGATTTTTACTTCACCACCACTGAGTCGAGCGGCGATGTGAACGCGACCAAGGCAAACCCAGCGACTCCAAAAATCAAACGTGATGGTGGATCGCTTTGGCGGCTGCGCTTTAACGACGTTGCCAAGCCGCTCTCGGGTGCAACGTTAACCATGATTCTCGACGGCTCTGAGGCTCCGTATTTGAACAAGCCTGACAATCTAGAAATTGATGAATTCGGCAACATATTCATCGAAGAAGATCCGGGCATCAACGAACATCGCTCACGCCTAATCGTTTTTCAGCCGACGACTTCGAAGTTCACGGTTTTGGCAACCGCCAAAGAACGCTACTTTTCAGCTCTTGGAACCGACTTTCTAACCAACAATGAAGAGCTGACCAGTGTCGTCGACGTCAGCAGACATCTGCGAACATCCAAGCTCGACAAGAAAACGTACCTAGTTTTCTCGATTCAGGTGCATACCGATGTCGCCAAAACTCGACCCGATATCACGAATGCCCCAGCGCTCGGCAAGCTTTGGCCGGCTTTTCGAGGTGGGCAGCTGTACCTAATGGTGATTGACTGGTCAAAACTGCCATAACCATTAGGGCTTTGGCGGCTTGCGTGGGTTACTCTCAGAATGAGACTTGAAACGTCAGGGGAGATCATGAAAATACGCCGAATCGCTTCTTCGTTGATTATTGCTGGGATGCTCGCGGCAAGCTTTGCCGCCTGTAGCGCGCCTCAACCGAACCCGAGCCCGAGTGCAAGCTCGACTCCGACCGCTTCAAAACCTGCCCCGATGACGCCAGACGAGGCTAAGCTCGCGTTCGCCAAGATCGCAAAAGACAGCTGTTTCGAAGCCCAAGCGCTTGGCGTTGTTGAGAGCAGCGAAGACTTTATCGTTGTCGCATTGAACAAAGACGAAGCCTACAAAGACTACTCGGCAGCATATCTTGAATACCCAAGCACCTACGGTTTGATTTGGGAGCTGGATGCAATCACCGCTTGCGCCGACTACTACACGTTCAGCATGGCCGAAGAGGCTGGGCAAGAAGCCGCAATCGATGTGACATTTGACGCTAACGATTCGACGTTCACAACTTTTGAAGATTTCGGCGAATTCGGCACTTCTGAATACAAATTCACGATTGTCGACGGCAAATTCGCCACCGCTGAGAACCTAGACCCAAAGAATGAACGACTCATCACTATTCGATACGGCAGCATCACCGCCGATGACCGAGCCGTTGTTGAAACCGCCGTTGAAGAGTTTCTAGCGAAAGACTAGGAAAGTTCATGAAAAAGCCCCCTGAGCAGACACCAATCGGCCGAATTGGCAAGCCAGCGCTTTATGCTGCCTACATCGGGCCGTTTCAATCGGCAGCAGGTTGGTTGATTGCCGGCAGCATGTGGCCAGGGTATGACCCAGTGCGCCAAACCATCAGCGATCTGGCTGCCAATGAGTCGCCGGTTCAACTCATCATGTCGTCGTTCTTCGTGCTCGGGGGAGTGCTGACTCTCATAGCGGCCATTTATGGGCGAACTCTGGCCATGCCTGGTCGAGTGGCGCTTTTCGTTGCCGCCATTTGCACCTTCGGTTTAACTATTTTCCCAACGCCGCTGATCGGCTACTCCATCGAACACAGAGTGTTCGCCATCGCATCGTTTGTGCTTTCTGCAGGCTGGCCGCTTTTGGCCATGAGAATGCGAGCGGATGCTCCCTGGATCATTCGCCCAACAGCATCGATTATCGGCACGGCGTTGCAGACGGTGCTCGCGCTCTGGTTCTTGAGTAGTTGGACTGACCCGACAAATATGACCGTCGGTGTTTGGGAGCGCGTTGTTGCCGTTTCGCAGGCTGCCTATGTGTCAGTGGTTCTTCTTGTTTGCTACTTCAGCCAAGCCAAAGTGCCTACCAAACAGCAATAATTTCTCTTAGTAATTCGGGTTATGCCATCTAGTGTTGAAAAATGACACTACATGTGAAAAAAGGCACCGACTGGCAGAGCGTATACAGCCAAGCCAGAGCCCTCGCTCCAGAGGCTTTTGACGCCGACCGCATCAGCAATCTTGCCCTGGGCAAGTGGCTTGCAGTTGGCACGCCCGCACATCACATCAATCCAGTAGACCAACAGGTCATTCAGGGCCCGCCAAAGGTTGACCACCAAACCGCTATCGACGCAGTCGCCGATGCCGCCCGTCAGCACGTTGCCTGGGGCAAGGTGAGCCTCGACGAACGCAAAGTCAGGGTTACGGCAGCACTGGCAGGGCTTCGTGTGGCACGCGACACTCTTGCGCTACTCCTTGCCTGGGAAATCGGTAAGCCCTGGAAGCTAGCCTGCGCAGACGTCGACCGTTGCATCGACGGAGTCGAATGGTACGTCACTCAAATCGATCGCCAGCTAGAAGGTCGCACTCCGCTAAGCGGCCCTATTTCGAACATCGCTTCTTGGAACTATCCACTCAGCGTGCTGGTTCACGCAGAACTCGTTCAAATGCTTGCCGGAAACGCGGCAATCGCCAAGACTCCATCACAGGGTGGTTTTCACGCTCTCACTCTCGCCCACGCGGTTATGGCTCAGGCGGGTCTTCCGGTCACCCTGTTGAGCGGTGTTGGTGCTGAGCTGAGCGACGCCTTAGTTTCTTCACCTGAACTTGGCGCATTCGCTTTCGTCGGTGGCCGCTCGAACGGCCGTGCGACTCTCGAGCGCTTGGCCGACTTCGACAAGCGCCACATTCTCGAACAAGAGGGCTTGAACGCCTGGGGCGTGTGGGACTTCTCAGACTGGGACAACCTCGCCCCGCACATCCGCAAGGGTTTCGAATACGCCAAGCAGCGCTGCACTGCCTACCCGCGCTACGTGGTTCAGCGCAGACTGTTCCCAGAGTTCCTCGAGATGTACCTACCGATTGTCAAAGGCTTGAGATTCGGGCATCCGCTCGCTGTTGAAAATGACGAGGATGATCCGCCGGAGCTCGAGTTCGGCCCAGTGATTCACGCCACGAAGGCAGCAGAATTGCGCTCGCAGTTTGCCGAGGCAATCACAACCGGCGGCATTCCGCTTTATGTCGGTAGCCTCGACCACGGGCGTTTCATCGCGGGTCAAGACACCTCGGCCTACGTAGCACCGGCCACCGTTCTAGAGCCACCTCGTGCTTGGTCGCTTCACCATGGTGAACCTTTCGGTCCAATCGACTCGATCGTGCTGGTTGACACCGAGGCAGAGTTCATTGCCGCCATGAATGTTTCGAACGGAAACCTGGTTTCTTCGGTTGCGACAGATGACATGGCATTCGCCAAGCGCGTTCGTGAAGAGATTTCGGCGTTCAAGTTTGGTGTCAATGCGCCACGTTCACGCGGTGACCGCGAAGAGGTTTTTGGTGGTCTCGGTGCGTCATGGCGCGGAGCATTTGTTGGTGGCGACTTGCTGATCGACGCAGTTACCGATGGTGATCGCCCGATTTACGGAAACTTCAAGGGTGGGTCAAGATTCCCTGAGGGGCTTGACCTCTAACCATCGCAAAAAAGGGCGGCTCGTCAGCCAATCGATGCGGCGACAAAGTCGGCCACATCGTTCATAACCCGGTCATCAATGCTGTGACCTAGGCCGTCGTAGGTTTTGGTCTGCGCTCGGGTGTGCGACTGCAGCCATCGGTTGAGCCCAGCCACAGCATCCTTGGCCACAACTGTGTCTTGCGCGCCGCGGCAATAAAGCACCTTCGGTTTGTCTAGTTTCAGAGCTGCATCGGCCGCCATTTCGACATCGGCAGCGAAACCCGCGAGTATGACGCATGCCGAGATTCGCTCGGGGCGGGTTCGCAGCAGCTGGGTTGCCATGAGACCACCTTGCGAAAACCCGATCACCACGAGAGGTTGATTGGGGCTGAGCACGTCGTCAAGCCATTCCCAAAGTGCGTCGGTTGGCGGCATTACGTCTTCGAGGTTCGGGTTCAAAACTCGCTCGACGCCATACCAAGCGAATCCGCCAAACTCGGTTGGGTGTGGCGCTCGCGGCGACACCCAGGGCAGCTCGGGCAAGAAGCTCATGATGCCTGGCAAATCGCGTTCATCCGCACCGTACCCGTGCAGCAGAACAACTACGGGCTGGTCAGGGCGAAGATCGCCAAGGTCGCTGGCGATGAATTTAGTGATGGTCAAGTCGGTGGCGTTCGGTCGCGTTAGCGCTCGGGCTAGATCAGAGCCAGCACGAGGGCAATAAAGATGCCGATGAAGATGGCCGGAGTCAGGTATTTGGCCACGTGCAACCAAACGGCGTTCTTGACGATGGTTTTGGTCAGGTGGCTTGGGTTTTCGACCTTCGCCAAGTCGCGAGCCACCGCCTGAGCCTCGTGAGCGGCCGAATACTCGGCGAGAGCACCAAGAATGCCGGATGCTGCCAAAATGCCGAGCGTCGCCCAAACGGCAAACGTGCCGGCTTCGCGAATTTGCTCAACCAGACCCACCGTCGTGATGAGCAAGAAGGTTGGTGCAAGTTGAGCGAACATCAGCTGGTTGCGCTGCTTGTTCCAAAGTTCTAGTAACTGACGCTCATCCATGATTTCTCCTTATAGGTATAGGTCGAGTCTAGATTTGATGAGCTTCTTTAGTGAGCTCACGCTGCCCGACAACGTTGATAGGTCTGCAGAGTCGATGAACATCGAAATCGATTCGTCTGGGTATTCCAAGAGGATGCACGGCTCGCGCCCCTCTGAAGCCTTTTGCTCTCGCTCGTTGCGTTCATTCATGTGGAGCATACGAACCGCGACACCGTGTTCTGCGAGCAGGTGGCGTTCAAGAGCCTTGAAAGACGACTTTTTCATGATTGGGGAGTGAGTGATGTCGCAGAGGCTGCAACTACGCACACCAACCAGGTGACCGAAGAAATATGAGAGCTCGCCAACGATGCCACCATCGGCCTTGTAAATGCCGATTAGCGTGCCGCGGGTTTTTGTCATAAGGCTTTCAACCACGCCATCGCTAGTTTGCTTCCGCTGATATAAAGTTGCACCATGACAAATCTTGAAAGACCAACTCTCGAGCCAATGCTCGAACCTGCTCCAAGCGAACTCTCCATCAAAGAGGTGTTCGAGGGAACCGGCGTTGAAGCACCTGTCGGTGCGACCGTCAAGGTTCACTACCTGGGTGTTGACTACGAAACCGGTGAAGAATTCGACTCATCTTGGGGTCGTGGCGAGCCAATCGAGTTTCCTCTAGGCCGCCTAATCAAGGGTTGGCAAGAAGGCATTCCGGGCATGAAGGTCGGCGGTCGCCGCACCCTCATATGCCCACCAGAGATGGCCTATGGCCCGGCTGGTGGAGGCCACCGCCTCTCGGGCCGCACCCTCGTTTTTGTTATTGACCTTTTGGGTGTGGTGTAGAGACTTCTGCTTAGTTCTTAAGAAAAAGAGACCCCGCTCAATGAGTGGGGTCTCTTTTGTTTGTAGGCCCCGTCGGGATCGAACCGACGACCCACGGATTAAAAGTCCGTTGCTCTAACCAACTGAGCTAGAGGCCCATAACTAGAACATTCTACTAGGGTTGGGCTATAGGCCAAATGTGCCTCACCAAGGAGGCCTGTCATGGCCCAGAAATCCCCGCAGAAGAACTCGGCAAAGACCGCACCTGCAAAAAACCTCAAAGAGAAGCGCCTCGAGAAAAAGGCTAAGTCAGAAGCTAAAGACAAGCGCCAGGAGTAGGCGTGATTTAGCGCTTGAAGGGGCAGTGCCGGCACATGTTTGCACAGCACTTGCCCCGATCGGCCAGCGTCTTCGCACTGAACACAAAATAACCCGTCTCAGGGTCTGTGTATCCAGGGTTTTCTAGCGCCATTGAGATGTTGTGGCGCAGCATGATTTCGTCAAAGTTCGGGTCGTCGCAAGACAAGCGCTCTGGATGCGGAACATCGAGCTCTCTGGGCAACTTGCGTACACTTTTTGACATGAGACCAAGAGCATAAGTTTGCTCAGAGCTACGTTTCGGTAGCCACGCCGAAGCAGCTCAAACCTGTGCCTTTAGCGACCGTTTTCGCGCTCCAGCGCCGACATCCAGAGATCGCGCCCCGCTTCATCAAAATCGCCTGGCGTGAAGTTTGTTCGAACCCGATTCATGGCGGCCACCTGTTCAAGGCTGGTGAATAAACCAGCACCTAGCCCAGCCAAGAGCGCTGCCCCGAACGCGGTCGACTCAACCACCTCGGCACGTTCGATTCGGCACTGCAACTGGTTTGCCTGAATTTGCATCAGCAGGTTGTTGGCGGTGGCACCGCCATCGACTCGTAAGCGTTCGATCTTTTGCGCGGCATTGGTGCTCATCGACTGGAACGCGCAGTAAACCTGCCAAGCGATGCCTTCGAGCGTCGCTCGAGCAATGTGGGCGCGAGTGGTTCCGCGCGTTAGGCCGTGAAGCGAGCCCCGCGCATCCGGCATCCAAAATGGTGCACCAAGCCCGGTCAGCGCAGGCACAAAACTCACTCCACCCGAGTCGGGCACCGAACCGGCTAGGGCCTCAACCTCGGCAGAGGTTTCAATGAAGCCAAGTCCGTCGCGCAACCACTGCACGGCCGCCCCGGCCACGAAAACCGAACCCTCAAGCGCATAGGTTCTTGAACCACTCGGATGCTGCCACGCGACCGTCGTCAACAATCCTTCGTTGCTCGACACCGGGATTTCGCCGGTGTTCAACAGCAGAAACGCGCCCGTTCCGTAAGTGCACTTTGCGTCACCAGAGTTGATCGCACCCTGGCCGAAGAGAGCGGCCTGTTGGTCGCCGGCCAGGCCGGTAATAGGCAGCTCTAGGCCCAAGAAAGCAGGCGCAAAGCTGGTTGCGAGCGAGCCGTAGTTGGCCACAATGGTCGGTAGCGCGATGCGAGGCACCTCGAATAGCTCTAGCAACGAGTCATCCCAGTTGCCTTCGTGCAGGTTGTAGAGCTGGGTACGTGAGGCGTTTGAGGCGTCGGTGATGTGTGCCCGACCACCACTGATGCGCGCGACCAAATAAGACTCGACGGTTCCGATGGCGGTGACGCCAGCCTCAACCCCACGCCAGACCTGCGGCAGGTTGCGTTTGATCCAGAGCAGTTTCGACGACGAGAAGTAAGGGTCGAGCCCAAGGCCGGTTTTCTGGTGCACCTCGTCGGCCCGTTCGCTGAACTTAGCATCGGCCAGCAGTTCAGCGGTTCTTCGGTCTTGCCAAACAATCGCGTTCGTCGGTGACTGAAGCGTTTGCTTATCCCAGAGCACGACGGTCTCGCGCTGGTTGGTGATGCCAATGCAGGCTGGCGACTCGGATGCTGCCGCCAAAGCCTCGCGCACGGCGCCGAGTGTTGCCTGCCAAATCTGTTCGGGCTGATGTTCGACCCAACCCGGTTGCGGAAAATGCTGTTCGAACTCTTGATACCCGCGCGAAAGCACTTTTCCATCAACACCCACGACCATGGCCGTGACGCCGGTGGTGCCGGCATCGATTGCAAGTATCGCCAAGTTCGCCTCCTAGCCGCTTCTAGTGAACCAGCGGGTCAAGCCCGGGCGTCACGGTCTGATTCTTTTCATTTCGGCTCGGCCATTCGACGATCAACATCGCGATGACCATTAGAGAGCCACCGATCACAGTTCGAATCGAAAGCACCTCTTGACCGAGAGCAACCGCGAAAAGTGCAGCGAAGACAACCTCGGTGGTCAGAATAATCGCCACGCGCGAAGCATCCATGATTGATTGCGCCCAGGTCTGAACGAAGAACGCGATGGCGGTAGCGAAGATGGCGGTGAATAGAACGGCGTTCCAAACGTCGGCGTCTGGCGGTGACTGGTAGCCAGGATCGCTCGGGTTGAACAATGCGCCTACCCAGCAGATGACGGCCACGGTGGCGAGCTGAACCACGGTCAGCGCATAGGTGTCACGCCCTGGGCTCCAGCGACCGAGACCAACAATGTGCAGTGCGAACAGAATCGCGCAGGCCAGCAGGCTGATGGTGCCGATGTCGAAGCCGAGGCCGCCCAGGGTGATCACACCGAGACCGACGGTTGCGATGACTACACCCAGCAAGACCTTGCTAGCGATTTTCTGGCGCAGCAACAGCCATGCGAAGAGGGGAGTAAGAACGATGTAAAGGCCGGTGAAAAAGCCTGTGATGGCTGCGGTTGACTGTTCGAGCCCGATGGTTTGAGTCACATAACCGAGGCCAAGCGCTACGCCTAGCAAGGCACCGCGGTTTAGAAAATTCAGGTTGATGTGGCGAACCAGTTGCGGGCGAATGAGAAACATCACTCCGGCGGCAATTGTGAAGCGCAGGGCTAAAAAGTCGAAATATGGCTGACGTTCGATGGCATCTTTCATCCAAACGAATCCGAAACCCCAAGACGCAGCAACGCTCATTAGAGCGATGGCCGCAATCGAGGTTTTCTTCACCTCACGAGTCTATTTGCGCTTGTTGCCTAACGCTGCATGCCTTGCCATTGATGGAAACACGATGCCGTGCATCGGCCAAACCGAAGCCCAGTACATGTGGCCTAGCAAACCCTTAGGCGCATAAATGGCTCGCTGGGTTAGTCGAGTACCGGTTTCAGTCTCTTCGAGTCTGAATTCAAGCCAAGCTAGCCCGGGCATTTTCATCTCGGCCCGTAGTCGAAGCAGGTGCGGGCGTTCAATCGCCTCAACTCGCCAGAAATCTAGAGCATCACCCTCGACTAGGTGATTCGGGTCGCGACGTCCGCGGCGAAGCCCCACGCCTCCGATCAATCTGTCCATTAGCCCGCGCAAGCGCCAAGCCCAGGTCGCTGTAGAGTACCCGTTGTCGCCACCGATGCCTTCAACTCTCGCCCAAACCACATCTATAGAATCGGTCGACTCAACAACACGGGTGTCGTTGTAGAGCGTTCCACCGGCCCAATCTGGGTCGGTAGGTAGCGGGTCAGAAGGTGTGCCAGGCACCGAAGCGTTCGTCCAGCGAGTTTCAACGTTGGCTTCTTTGATTCTCGTCAGCGCCAGCTGCACAGCACTCTTGAACGGCGTTAGACCACCAACCGGGTCTGGTATCAATTCACGGATGCGCGAATCTGCGGCCACGACTTCATTCTTGAGGCTCGCGACCAAACGTTTGGCGAGGGTGTAAGGCACAGGGGTTACTAGGCCAACCCAACCCGATGAAAGCCTTGGTGTTAACACCGGAATCGGAATTATGATTCGCTTGCGCAAACCAGCTGCCGCTGCGTACTGCATCATCATTTCCTTGTAGGTGAAAACTTCTGGCCCACCGATGTCAAAGTGATCCGTGATCTTTGGGTCAATCGCAGCCGCGCCAACCAAGTAACGAAGCACATCGCGAATGGCGATTGGCTGAATACGGTTATTCACCCATTTCGGCACTGTCATGATCGGCAAACGTTCGGTGAGATAACGCAGCATCTCAAACGAGGCGCTGCCCGAACCAATCACCACTCCGGCACGAAGTTCGATGGTTGGAACACCCGATGCGCGAAGAATTTGGCCTGTTTCGGTGCGTGCCTTCAAGTGAGGCGACAAGGTTTCTGACTCGGCGATGATTCCGCCCAGATAGACAATGCGCGAAACCTTGGCTGCCTTGGCGGCGGCCGAGAAGCCCTGTGCCAAAGATCGCTCTTCGGCTTCGAAGTCGTCTTTGCTCATCAACGCGTGTAGCAGGTAATAAGCGACATCCACGCCCTTTAGCGCATTGGCAATGGCCTTTGGGTCATGCGCGTCGCCGGTCGCGATCTCGATTTGGTCAAACCACGGATGCTCGTGCAAGCGCTCTGGGTTACGGGCAAGTATGCGCACGCGGTAGCCGTGGGCAAGCAGCTCGCGAATAAGTCGCCCACCAATGTAGCCGGTTGCACCGGTCACCAGGCAGAGGGCTGGTTGCCCTTTCGCGTTTTTGAGAAGAGGGAGTCCTGTTGCTAGAGACTCAGATCTCACTGTTCTTTGATTCCTTCTGAGGTGATCTTGAAGCTTGGGGTTTGCTCGCCCGCCTCAATTGCAACACTCAGTCTGTTTTCACTTGGGGCGAGTGGGCAGGTAGCAAAGTCGGTGTATGCGCACGGAAAGTTGGCTGACATGTTGAAGTCGATCACCCAGTTGTCGCCGTTACGTTTTGCAGATACTGATCGACCCGTGGCATAGGTGCTCTTGCCTCCGCTTGCGTCTTTGAAAATCACCCACAGCACGTCAGGGTCTGGTCGGTTGAATGCGATTAAGGTGTGTTCTTCGCCATCAAGTTCGAACACCAGACGCCCAGGGGAGTCGTAGTTGTTACCCAGCTCGCCAGCAACCGATGAAACGCCAACATTTCTCTCGTCAGCCTCGAGCCGAGCATCCACGCGGAATTTCGGGTTGTAGTCAAAAACCTTTACGCCATCGAATCGTGCCAGGGCAGGTGACTTCGAGTTTCTCGGGCGCGAGATGATTCGCCCACCGCGGCTGGCCAGCTCAAGAACTCCGTCGGCCATCGGCACCATGACTTCGCCACCGTGCTCGACAACCCAACTCTGCCCGGCGGCGCCTTCGAACCCGAAGCTAAACACCTCGTGGTCGATCGCGTGCCAAGAGCCCGAGAAGTCGCTGAAGGTTTGAGGGTTCTCATCGAGCCAGTTCATGCTGGTCACCGACAAAAAGCCTGTCGGGTTTCGCCAAGCACTGTTGCGCGATTCAACCCACTGCTCAAATTCGTTCACTTGGTTTCCTCAGATTTTACGGTTGGTGTTTGAATCTCTAACCCGACAACACGGCGCTTATTTCCTGAACCTTTGGTGAGATGCACAATCAACATCTGGCCGGGCTCGAGTGCTCGAGCTTCGTGAATCAAAATTTCTTGGGCGGGGGTGGCGTGTTTTGAAATGCTATCGAGGATGGTCGGCAAGGCCGGACGGTGACTGCAGAGCACAGCGGCTGAACCCGTGGCCAGAAGTTTTTCGACCGTTTTGGCCGTGCGCTGTGGCCCGTTTGCGTTGCCGAACTCGGTGAGTTGGCCGCGCTCGATGAGTTTGAGCCCTTTGGAACGGGCATAAGGCAAAACTGTGTTGGCGCAACGAGCCCACGGGCTGCTCACCACTTTTTCGATTCCGTACGCTGCCAAAATCGGCACGATCGCCTTGGCCTGTTCTTGACCGAGGGGCAACAGCGGTCGGTGAGCCTCATCTTTTGGCCACTGGCCTCTCGGGGTCGCCTTCGCGTGGCGCAACAGCACAAACGGGCGAGTCATAAGAAGGCCCTGTTTATGCAGATCAACGATTTTTGTGAGGAACTCTTTGTCTTGCTCGTAGCTGAGCAAGAGTTCGAGTTCGGCGGGGGTCTTCCACTCCACCTTTTCGACTTCTTCATCTGGCTTGAAGGTGCTCTTGGCCAAGGCCTTTTCGGTAACCTTTGCGGCCCAGTAGTGAACCTCTTTGGCGGCACCATTTTGAAGCATGTAGTTTTGCTTGCCAAGGTGCACGCCGAGCTTGACCTTGTAGCCGGTCTCTTCGCGAATTTCACGCACGGCCGCTTGAGGAAGTGACTCACCTGCGTCGACTTTGCCCTTTGGCCAAGACCAATCACCATAGCGCTTTCGATGGATGATGGCGATAAGCAACTGTCCGTCGACCTCTCGCCAGCAGAGCGCGCCTGCTGCAAAAACCGTCATCTAGTTGCGGCCTCGCTTGGCGCTGATTCGTCGCATCACTTCGTCTTGCACGTCGACTAGCTTGCCTCCGGTAGCCGACACCTTGTGCCGAGTCCAAACCCCATCGCTACCCAAACGCCACGAGGATGCTTCTTCAGACATCGCAAGGTCAAACAGAGCTTCGATTTCTTGCATGTGGTCTGGCTGAACCAATTGCACTAGCGCTTCGACACGGCGATCAAGGTTGCGGTGCATCATGTCGGCCGAGCCGATGTAATAGCGGGGGTCGCCGCCGTTGGCGAAAGCAAAAGCTCGCGAGTGTTCGAGGTAGCGCCCCAGCACCGAGCGCACGTTTATGGTTTCACTCAAACCGGGCACACCTGGTCGCAGTGAACACATGCCACGAACGAAGATGTCTACAGGCACCCCGGCGATGCTGGCGCGGTAAAGCGCATCGATGATCTGCTCATCGACCAACGAATTCATTTTGAGTCGAATTCGTGCAGGTTTGCCAGCAGCGTGGTGAGCGATTTCGGCGTCGATTCTTTCGACAAGACCCTCACGCACTCCATTTGGTGAAACTAAAAGCGACGAGAATGTTGCATCTGGCGCATAGCCACTCAGCATGTTGAAGAGTTTGGTCAGGTCTTCACCAACCGATTCGCGTGATGTGAGCAGACCAAAGTCTTCATAGAAGCGAGCCGTTTTCGGGTTGTAGTTTCCGGTTCCGATGTGGCAGTAACGGCGCAGCTTGGTGCCTTCTTGTCGAATGACGAGTGACAACTTGCAGTGAGTTTTTAGACCGACGATGCCATAAACCACGTGCACACCGGCTTGCTCAAGTTTGCGAGCCCATGTGATGTTGTTTTGTTCGTCGAAGCGAGCCTTGATTTCTACCAGAGCGAGAACCTGCTTGCCAGCCTCAGCGGCTGCGATAAGGGCATCAACGATGGGCGAGTCACCAGAGGTTCGATAAAGGGTCTGCTTGATCGCCAGAACTTTCGGGTCGACTGCTGCCTGTGCCAAAAATGCCTGAGTCGAAGTCGAGAAGCGCTCATATGGGTGGTGAACCAAAACTTCACGCTCGCGCAAAACCTTGAAAATGCTCAGGGTTTCGTCTTCTGCATGAGTCAGGTAGCGGTTTGTGACAACCGGATGCGGGGCAAAATGCAACTCGTTACGCTTGAGTGACGCGATCTCGAACAACCCGGTGAGGTCAAGCGGAGCAGGTAGGTGGTAAACATCGTCTTTTTCGATGTCGAGTTCACGAACCAAAAGCTCGAGCACCTGCGGGTTGATGTTGTCGGCAACCTCGAGCCGAACCGGCGGGCCGAAGCGACGACGAAGAAGTTCTTTCTCGAGCGATTCGAGTAGGTTTTCGCTCTCATCTTCATCGACTTCTAGGTCTTCGTTGCGCGTGACTCTAAATGTGTGATGCTGCAAAACCTGCATGCCAGGAAACAGTTGACCCAAGAACTGCCCGATGATTTCTTCGAGAGGTAGATAGCGCGGCGAAGTGCTTGTTGCGCTGCCTTGGATGCGCACGAAACGCGGCAGCAGTGGTGGCACCTTCAAGCGTGCGAACTGGTCTTTTCCTTCTGGGTTGCGAAGCATTACCGCCATGTTCAGCGATAGACCCGAGATGTATGGGAATGGGTGCGCTGGGTCTACAGCCAGTGGAGTGAGCACCGGGAAAATTTGGTTCTCAAAGTAGTCGCTGAGCTCATTCTGTTCTGCCTCACTGAGGCCATCCCAGGTTTCTAGGCGAATACCTCTTTCTCGAAGCGCGGGTTCGATGTCTTCTCGAAAAACTGTTGCGTGGCGTAGCTGTAGTCGGTGAGCTTCATCGCTGATTCGTCTAAGCACCTCATCTGGAGCAAGCCCAGAAGCCGAGGTTACCGCGAGGCCGGCGGCAATTCGACGCTTTAGGCCGGCAACTCGCACCATAAAGAATTCGTCGAGGTTCGAGGCGAAGATTGCCAAAAAGTTGACGCGTTCAAGCAAGAACATGTCTTTGTCTTCGGCCAGCTCGAGCACGCGCTGGTTGAATGCTAGCCAGCTCAGTTCGCGGTCTAGAAAACGGTCGATCGGCAGATCACCAAAATCTGGCAAATCGATCGCCATGGTTTCTTCAGAAGACATACCTGCAATCCTGCCACTAACTGGTTTCTATAAGGTGAACAATCGTCAGACGTTGATTGACTGGTCGTCTTTGCTGAGGTTGAAGCAGTATCCGCGGTTGCGCACGGTTCCAATCAGCGCTTCGAGATCACCCAGCTTTGCGCGCAGGCGTCGAATGTGAACATCCACTGTTCGGGTGCCACCGAAATAGTCGTAGCCCCAAACTTCGCTTAGTAGCTGCTCTCTAGAAAACACGCGGCCAGGATGCTGCGCGAGAAAGCGCAAAAGTTCAAACTCTTTGAAGGTGAGGTCCATCGGTTTGCCGTGAACTTTGGCCGAGTATGTTGCGTCGTCAATCACGACGCCCGAAGCCGAAATTAGTTCGCTACTGTCAGAGCCAGTTGAGTTGCGTTCAATGCTCAAGCGGATGCGCGCATCGATCTCTGCCGGCCCGGCCGAGTCGAGAATGATGTCGGTGGCGCCCCACTCGTGAGAAATGGCAGCCATGCCGCCTTCGGTAACTACAACAATCAGCGGCGCAGAGAGTCCCGTGGTTAGCAGCAGGGTGGCGAGAGATTTCGATCCGGTCAGGTCGCGACGAGCATCCAAGAAAATCAAATCGGCTGCTGGGGCGTTAACCAGGCTGGCAGGCTCGGCAGGAATCAAGCGAACTTTGTGGGGGAGTAGGGCGAGCGCAGGCAAAACTTCGGTATCGGTCTGAGCCGAAAGAACCAGAAGTTGCGCCAAGTCGAGCCTCCAAGCGTATTAAGTGAAGTTTACAGCGAGTTTTAGCACCGTTAGGGCATGATGGAACTGTGAAAAGAGCTTGGTCGCAAATCATCGCCATCTGGGTTGCCGTGGCTGCAACCACCATCGTGGTGACTGCTGCTGCCCCCGCCGATTCTGCGCTCGCTTGGTATGGAGCAATTTTGGCCGGTTCAATCGCTACCGTAAGCATGATTCACCTAGTAAAAGCCAGCGCTACCGGCATCGTTACCGAGTTGATTTATGTTGCTGGAGGTAGCTACGTGATTCTCAGTATCGCCAGTGGCTACCTATTTCTCTTTCGCTTCTAGAGGTAAACTTGAGCCATGATCCTCGCAGCTGAAATCTTCTTTACCGGGCTCCTCGTACTTGCGTCGTTGGCCATCGCCGGCGTTTCAGCCCTAGTTCTTTACAAGCTCTTCAAGGGCCAAAAGTAACTTGTTCGTTCTGCCCGAGGGTCTTCCCCTTGAACTAACCCCGCTTGCCTTTCTTGCCGGCAAATGGTCTGGCAGCGGCGTCATCTCGTATTCGAAACCAGGCAGCGACGAGCCGCCCGTAGAGCACGAATTTTTGCAAACCGTCGAGTTCAGCTACACCGACGCAAACTACCTCAACTACGTTTCACAGGTGCGTCTGGCTGACGGCACCGATGCCTCGCTGCCAACCGAGCTTGGATTCTGGCGGATCTCGCGCCCAGCCGAAGATGCCGACCATGGCCCAGGGTTGCTGATTGGCCAAGGTGAGCCTTCAATCAAAACTCACGAAGATTTAGATGCCCTGCGCACCGATAACGGTTTTGCTATTGAGGTTTCTACGTTGCACCCTGGCGGAGTCGCGGAGCTTTACCGGGGTTTCGTGAAAAACGCTCGAATCGATCTAGCCTCGGCACACGGCGTGGCCTTCGAAACCGCCAAAACTTACCGCCACTCAACCCGAATCTATGGGCTAGTCGAAGGTGCATTGCTTTGGGCATGGGATATCGCGCTTCTCGGCAGTGAACTCAAGTCACACGCTTCTGCCCGCCTCGAACGCGTCGAGTAGCCATGACCGCCAAAGCGCACTTCGGTAACCCGATGATTGAGCAGCGCAATCTGGCTCGCGGCAAGGCTGTGGTGCGGCTAGACCTCGGCGTCATCCGAGTTGCCGGCATTGATCGTCTCGAGTGGCTGCATTCGATGCTGACATCCGATTTCAAAAACCTAAAACCGGGCCAGTCGCGCGAGGCATTGCTGCTAAATGTTCAGGGTCACGTCGAACAGGTTTTTCATGCCTTCGACGATGGCGAGGCCACCAGCTTGATCGTTCCGATTGACCGCGTGGATGCCCTGCTCAAGTGGCTCGACCGCATGATGTTTCGTTCCAAGGTTGAGATTGCCGATGTGTCAGGGCAGTGGGCCGTATTCGGCTCGGTTGCCGAGTTAGACGCCGTAGAAGCATCCTGGATTGACCCGTGGCCAAACCTAGTTTTGGGTGGGGCTCGCTACAGCACCAAGGTCGGTTCTGACTGGAACTACCGCGAATACCTTGTGCCAATTGAAGAAGCGGAGGCGTTTGCGTCGACTCAAGGTGAAGCTGGCACCGACGCCCTCGAAGCGTTGCGAATCGCCGCATGGCGTCCATCGCTGCACGAAGTTGACGAGCGCACCATGCCACATGAAGTCGACTGGATGACCACTGCTGTGCACCTGAGCAAGGGCTGCTATCGCGGTCAAGAGGCAGTTGCCAAGACACACAATCTAGGTCACCCGCCAAGACGCTTGGTGTTCTTGCACCTCGACGGTTCAGAGCATTCTTTGCCGAACCGCGGTGACGAAGTTTGGGTGTTGCAGCCAGATGGAACT
>JBEDEQ010000012.1:0-16658 GCA_041175645.1 Actinomycetota bacterium
ACAGATTCAGAAGTAAAAAGACGGAGTTCGCTCATATTGGAACAAGTATATCGCCAAGTCGCGACACTATTTTCTGGCTGTAACAATCCAGTCGAGAATGGCGTTGGCAGCGTCAAGCTTCGAACCCTCGAATGAGCTCTGATCATTGTGTGAAACAAGTTTGATTGACGTGTCTTCGCTGCCGAACACTGCCCCATCAGACACATCGTTAGCGACTATGAGATCCACGTTTTTTGCGTTTAGTTTTTTGCGTGCACTGGCGACCAAATTGTCACCGGACAGCGTTTCTGCCGCGAAACCGATAAGGAGTTGGCGGCTCGAAGTAGTGCGGCTACTTGCCAACTCGGCCAGCAAGTCTGGGTTCTCGACCAGATTAATCGTTGGAGTTGAACCGAGATCGGCCTTCTTTAGCTTCAACGAGCTTGGGTTTTCAAGTCGATAGTCGCTAACTGCCGCCGCCATGATCAAAACATCTGCCGAGGGGGCAAGATCGCTTAGTGCGCCTCTGAGCTCCTGGGTTGTAGATACGTTGACTTGACCTTCGGTGAGGCCGACTTCTAGGTTCGCCGCGATGAGCCGAACATCCGCGCCTCTGCTCTTCGCTGCCTTGTATAGGGCCAACCCCATGAGCCCAGAAGAATTGTTGCCGATGTAGCGCACTGAATCAATTGGCTCTCGCGTTCCGCCCGCAGTTACCAAAACCTTGACGCCGGCCAAATCTTGCGGCACTAAAAGATTGAGTGCGGCCTCGACGATGTGTTCAGGTTCGGGCATGCGACCCCTACCCGTGTCTTCTCCGGTGAGACGACCAACGGCAGGTTCAAGAACGTTTACTCCCCTAGACCGCAATGTTGCGACATTTGCGGCAGTTGAAGGGTTCTCCCACATTTCGGTATGCATCGCTGGCGCGACCAGAATTGGGGCTTTTGATGCAAGAATCGAGCTTGAGAGTAAGTCTTCGCCGAGCCCGGTGGCAGTTCGAGCTAAGAAGCTTGCGGTGGCCGGGGCAACAATAATCAGATCTGCAGATTGGCCAAGCTCGACGTGCTTGACGTCTGCAACATCGGTGTAAAGGTCGGGGTCAACCGTGTTCTTGCTGATTGCCTCTAACGTGGCAGCGCCAACAAAACGGAGTGCGTTTGCGGTTGGAATAACCTTGACGTCGTGTCCTGCTTCAACAAGAAGACGAACTACCCCCACGGCCTTATACGCGGCAATTCCGCCGGTTATGCCAACGAGGATGCGCATGGCGCGAGTTTTGGCTAAGCGTCGCGCTTAGCGAGCTTGTCTTGCTCGATTTCACGCATGGCAATAGTTAGTGGCTTTTCGTCAACGGTCGAGTCAACTAGCGGACCAACGTTGTTGAAGAGGCTTCCTTCGTGAAGTGCGCTGTAGTAATCGTTGATCTGACGAGCGCGCTTAGAGGCGAACATCACCAACTGGTACTTGCTGTCAACCTTCGACAAGAGAGTGTCGATCGCCGGTGAGACAATACCTTCAAGTTTTTCAGACATGAGAATCCTTCAATAGTCTTTGATTTGGAGTGAAGTTCGAAAACGCGAACTAAGCCTGGATCAAGTCTAAGACATCGTGGGCGCATTTGGCGATGTCTTCGTTAACAACAACAGCATCGAACTCCGAAGCCGATTCAAGTTCAACGCGCGCTGTTTGCAAACGCGCCTCTTGCTCGCTTGCCGATTCTGTTCCACGTGCGCCTAGGCGGCGAACCAATTCATCCCAGCTCGGAGGCTTGATGAACACCAACAATGCCTCGGGCATGACTTTCTTTACTTGTCTTGCGCCCTGAATGTCGATCTCGAGAATTACGTGCTCTCCCCTAGCCAATGCCTCTAAAACCGGCGTCTTGGGTGTGCCATATTTGTTCACTCCGTGCACCACCGCATATTCGAGCATCTCGCCCGAGGCGATCATCTCGTCAAACTCTGCTGCTGTGACAAAGAAATAGTCGCGGCCGTCAACTTCGCCCGGTCGCGGCGCACGTGTGGTCGCCGACACCGAAAGGTGCACGTTATCGAAGTGACTGCGCATGTACTGCACCACAGTGCCCTTGCCCACGGCGGTAGGCCCGGCGATAACTGTCAATCTGCTCACGAAACTTACCCTAGACCCTTGGCGAGTTCATCATTGGCCCGTTTGATGGCTTCGGTTAGACCCTGCTTGCCAACTTCGAGCACGCTTCTAGAAACCGATGCGATGACATTGCCGGCCGCCTCGCCAAAAATTAGGCGGATGTCGCGCAGCTCGGCCCCCTGTGCACCGAATCCCGGCGCCAAGATAGGCGTCTTCACGCCCGATTGTTCCAGTTTCAGGCCGAAACGCTCGAACCGCAGAGTTGCGCCGAGTACCGCGGAGAAGGAACCAAAACGATCCCCGGGAGCTGCGCTAATACGATTTAGTTGCTCAAGTTTGTTCCAGATGTCAGACGCGATGCTTTCGCCAGATTCACTTCTGGCGGTTTGTAATGAGGCACCCTCAGGGTTTGAGGTTGCAACTAGAACGGTCAGACCCTTTCCACCTTCAAGGAAAGAACCCATCAGGGAAGTGCTGGTTTCTAGCCCTAGGTAAGGCGAGACCGTGAGAGTGTCTGCGTAAAAGGGCGATTTCTTACCTAGCCACGCCTCGAGATATGCCTCCATGGTCGAGCCGATGTCGCCACGCTTGGCGTCAGCGACGACCACGAGTCCGGCCTCGTTTGCTCTGCGAGTGATTCGCTCTAGAACTGCAAACCCGGCAGAACCGTGGCGCTCAAAGAACGACACCTGTGGCTTTACGATTCCGACCTGACCAGCTGCCGCGTCAATGACACTGTTTGCGAAGTAGTCGAGTCCGTTCACATCGTCGTCGAGACCCCATTGTTCGAGCAGCGAAGCGTGTGCGTCAACGCCAACGCAAAGTTGCCCCTTTGTCTCGAAGGCGTCGAAGAGTTTGCGACCGAAAGACCTAGGCAAGAGCATCCGCCCTGTCTTTAGCGTGCTGCTGCAGTGACTTCACTTTGAACGGACCTGAGATGACTGCCTCAAACGAACCAATGGCAGCGCTCAGCTGGGCGATAGTTGTGAAGATTGCCTTATCAGCCGCTGTGGTGGCTGCCCGAATCTCGTAGCCATCCTTGCGGGCTGCCAGACCAGAACCAGAAGGAGTGTTCACAACGACGTCTACCTGGCCGGCAGTGATCATTTCGACAATTGTCGGACCCTCAGCTACCGAAGCATCTTCTGAGTGCTTGCGAACAGTCGTGGCATCGATGCCGTGTCGGTTAAGAATCGCCGCCGTGCCCGAGGTTGCCAGAATTTGGTAACCAAGCTGGTGCAATCTACGAACCGGTAGAAGAAGTTGAGGCTTGTCGCGGTCTGCGACCGAGATGAATACGGTGCCGCTGGTTGGCAGCGCGCTTCCTGCAGCAGCCTGGCTCTTTGCAAATGCAGTCGGAAAGTCGACGTCGATACCCATGACCTCGCCGGTGGATCGCATTTCTGGCCCGAGCAGCGAGTCAACGAATCGCCCGTCTTTTGTGGCGAAGCGCTTGAATGGCAGCACGGCTTCTTTGACCGAAATGGCAGAGCTTGCCGGAATGTGCGTACCGTCTTTAGCTGGCAGATGCCCGTCAGAAATCAATTCACGGATGCTCTTGCCAACCATCACGAGCGAGGCTGCCTTTGCGAGAGTAATGCCTAGTGCCTTGCTTACGAACGGAACGGTTCGCGAAGCACGTGGATTTGCCTCCAAGACGTAAAGAACATCATGCGCAAGGGCGAACTGAACGTTGATTAGACCGCGAACGCCGATGCCCTTAGCAATAAGCTCTGTGGCAACTCGAACACGGTCGATCTGTGTTTGGCTCATTGTGATCGGGGGCAATGTGCATGAAGAGTCACCTGAGTGAATGCCTGCCTCTTCGATGTGCTCCATGACGCCGCCAACATAAAGCTCGGTGCCGTCATACAGAGCGTCGATGTCGATTTCGATGGCATCATCTAGGAATCGGTCAACCAACAGCGGGTAACCCTCTCCCACGATGGCCTGGTCTTCGATGCGGTCAAAGTAGTCGGCTAGTGATGAACGGTCATAGACGATCTCCATTCCACGGCCACCGAGCACAAACGAAGGACGAACCAGAACTGGGTAACCGATACGTTCAGCGACTTCCAAGGCTCCGTTTAGATCGATAGCGGTTCCATTGGCCGGCGACATTAGCTTTGCGTCATCAAGAATCTTGCTGAACAGACCACGCTCTTCAGCTAGGTCGATAGCCTCTGGTGTTGTGCCAAGAATCGGCACGCCAGCCTCTTTCAGGCCCTTGGCAAGCCCCAAGGCGGTTTGTCCGCCAAGTTGCACGACAACGCCGACGAGGGTACCGCTGGCGCTTTCTGCGTGGATGACCTCAAGAACATCCTCGAGCGTAAGTGGCTCAAAGTAGAGACGGTCGCTGGTGTCATAGTCGGTTGACACGGTCTCTGGGTTGCAGTTGATCATGATGGTTTCGTAACCAGCGTCTGACAGTGCGAACGAAGCGTGAACGCAGCTGTAGTCGAATTCAACACCCTGACCGATGCGGTTAGGACCACTACCCAGAATCACGACCTTCTGGCGATCGCTTGGCTGCACCTCGGTTTCTTGCTCGTAGGTGCTGTAGTGATACGGAGTCAGTGCTGGGAACTCTCCCGCACAAGTGTCAACGGTCTTGTAAACCGGGCGAAGCCCGAGCGAGTGGCGAAGTGCACGAACATCCGCTTCTTTCATGCCCCGTAGTTGCGCAATCTGTGCATCACTAAAGCCGTGGTACTTAGCCAGACGAATCAGCGACTCATCGAGAGTAGGCGCATTGGCAAGTGTCTCTGCGGTTTCGTTGATGATAAACATTTGGTCGATAAACCAAGGGTCGATTTTTGTTGCGTCGAATGCCTCTTCGGCTGTCGCTCCAGCCCTCAGCGCTTGCTGGAGGGTAACAATGCGACCATCGGTCGGAACCTTTGCAATTTCGAGTAGCTCTTGCTTTGACTGCTTGAGCTCGCCCCAGTGGAATGAAGAGCCTCGGCGCTCAAGGCTTCTCAGCGCCTTTTGTAGCGCTTCGGTGTAGTTTCGACCGATCGCCATAGCTTCACCAACTGACTTCATGGTGGTGGTCAAAGTGGCATCTGCAGCCGGGAACTTTTCAAAGGCAAATCGTGGAACCTTGACGACCACGTAGTCGAGGGTTGGCTCGAACGACGCCGGGGTCACCTTGGTGATGTCGTTGGGAATTTCATCCAGCGTGTAGCCAATGGCTAGCTTGGCCGCGATCTTGGCGATCGGAAAGCCAGTTGCCTTCGATGCGAGCGCCGATGAGCGACTAACACGAGGATTCATCTCGATGACGATCACACGACCAGTAGCAGGGTCGACTGCAAACTGAATGTTGCAACCGCCGGTGTCTACTCCAACATCGCGAATAATTTGTATGCCGATGTCGCGTAGGTTCTGGTACTCGCGGTCGGTTAGGGTGAGTGCTGGGGCAACAGTGATCGAGTCTCCGGTGTGAACACCAACTGGGTCAACGTTTTCGATCGAACAAACAACAACACAGTTGTCGCTCGTGTCACGCATGAGCTCGAGTTCATACTCTTTCCAGCCGAGAATGCTTTCTTCGAGCAATACTTCGCTGGTCGGGCTGGCCTGCAGGCCGGCACCAGCAATTCTCCTCAGGTCTTCTTCGTTGTAGGCGAAACCTGAACCGAGTCCACCCATGGTGAAGGACGGGCGAACAACTACCGGGTAACCAAGCTTTTCGGCACCCTCGAGAACCTCATTCATGTTGTGAGCGATGTATGAACGTGCTACGTCAGCGCCGGCGTCAAGCACAAGCTGCTTGAAGATCTGGCGGTCCTCACCCTTTTTGATCGCGTCAACCTTCGCGCCGATCAATTCGACGTTGTACTTCTCGAGAATTCCGAGTTCGTGAAGGGCCATGGCGGCATTTAGGGCTGTCTGCCCACCGAGAGTTGGCAGAATCGCGTCGGGTTTCTCTTTAGCGATGATTGCCTCGATTACCTGAGGTGTAATCGGTTCAACATAGGTTGCGTCGGCAAAATCTGGGTCAGTCATGATGGTTGCTGGGTTCGAGTTAACCAGAATCACTCGGATGCCCTCGGCGCGTAGCACGCGGCAGGCCTGTGTTCCTGAATAGTCAAACTCGCATGCCTGGCCGATGACGATTGGTCCAGAACCAATGACTAGAACGGAATTGATGTCTTTACGCTTCGGCATTAGTTGTTGCCTTTCTTGGCGTTGATTGCCGCGACTAGGCGGTCGAAAAGGTAGTTCGAATCGTGTGGCCCAGCAGCTGCCTCAGGGTGATACTGAACCGAGAATGCAGGAATGTCGAGGCACTGTAGACCCTCAACGACGTCGTCATTTAGCGAAACGTGGCTAACCAACACGCGACCGAAGCCGGCTGGAGACTCGACCTCAGGGCCACCATCTACCTTGACGGCGAAGCCGTGGTTGTGAGCGGTAACCTCTACCTTGCCGGTCGTTCTGTCGAGAACAGGGTGGTTGATTCCACGGTGCCCAAATGCGAGTTTGTAGGTTTCGAAGCCGAGTGCTCTACCGAGTAGTTGATTACCGAAGCAGATGCCGAAGAATGGCGTTCCCGAGCGCAGAATGTCTCTAAGAGCTTCTACTTGCCCCGCCGCGGTCGCTGGGTCGCCAGGGCCATTCGAGTAGAACACTGCGTCTGGCTGCTCAGATAAAAGCTCGGCAGACGTGGCTTTCGCCGGGTAAATGGTCACGTCTAGACCGCGCTCAACCATGTTCTCGATTGTTGAAGCCTTGCATCCGAGATCTAGGATTGCCACACTGCCAACTCGCGTTCGCTTGTGTTTGTGGTGAACTACCGCAGAGGTAGAAACGACATCGCTTAGAGAACGCCCTGCCATTGGGGCTGTGGCCCTAACTTCGTCTAGCAATTCCGCCGTCGGCTTGTTGGCATGGGTGCCAGAGAAGATTCCGGCCCTCATAACACCAACTGAGCGAAGGTGTCTGGTCAGTGCCCGGGTGTCGATTCCCTGTATTCCAACTACAGAGTACTTTTCGAGCTCGTCTGGAAGAGTCTTTTCAGAGCGGAAGTTAGAGACCATTCGGCTTGCATCGCGAACAACGTATCCAGCGACCCAAACACGTTGTGACTCTTCGTCGCGAGCGTTTACGCCGGTGTTACCGATGTGAGGAGCCGTCTGTACGACGATTTGCCCTGCGTATGAGGGGTCGGTGAGTGTCTCTTGGTAGCCGGTCATTCCGGTAGCAAAAACGATCTCACCAGTGGTCGAGCCCGATGCGCCGTAGCTAAATCCGTTGAATGCTCTGCCGTCCTCGAGCAGAAGAATTGCTTTGTTCAAAATGCTCCCTATTTCGCTAACTTCGAGTCGCGCACACTGAACGCGCCGCGATAAATCGTATGAATGACGGCCCCCGGCAGTTCGATGCCCTCAAATGGCTGGTTGCTGCTCTTGCTAGCTCCCCCGCCAGAAATCACGCGGCTTGCATTCGGATCAATCACGGTTATGTTCGCGACGATACCTGCCTCAAGGGCCTGCCCCTGATTTTCCAGCCTCGAAATTGCGGCTGGGTTAAGCGACATCACTTGGCTGAAGCGCTGCCAGTTGCTGGCGCCGCTGTCAATCAGCACTAGTTGTGCAATTGACGCCGCGGTCTCGAGCCCGAGCATTCCAAACGCAGCGGCTGACCATTCGCACTCCTTGGCCTCGACAGGATGTGGTGCATGGTCTGTGGCCACAATATCAATGGTTCCATCAACCAGGGCCTCGCGTAGAGCTTTAACGTCGGCATCCGTTCTAAGTGGCGGATTTACTTTGTAGACGGGGTCGTAGGTTCTCGCTAGCTCGTCGGTCAGTAACAGGTGGTGAGGCGTGACTTCAGCCGTGACCTTGATTCCGCGTTGTTTTGCCCAGCGGATGATCTCAACTGAACCAGCGGTCGAGAGGTGGCAAATGTGTAGTCGACTTCCGGTTGCTTCTGCCAAGAGAACATCTCTAGCGATGATTGACTCTTCAGCTACTGAAGGCCATCCAGCTAATCCGAGTTCTGCTGAAACACTGCCTTCGTGCATTTGCGAATTCTCTGTAAGGCGAGGCTCCTGTGCATGTTGAGCAATGACGCCGTCAAATGATTTGACGTAAGCCAAGGCGCGGCGCATTAGAAGTGGATCTGAGACGCACTTTCCGTCATCGCTGAAGATGGTGACTTTTGCACGTGAATTCGCCATCGCACCTAGCTCTGCTAGTCGTTCACCGCCAAGGCCGACCGTGACCGCACCTATTGGTTGAACTTGAACCAATCCAGCTTCATCACCTAGAGATTTAATCTGCTCAACAACGCCTGCCGTATCGGCCACCGGCATAGTGTTCGCCATAGCGTGCACCGCGGTATAACCACCAAGTGCTGCTGCGCGCGAACCGCTCAACACCGTCTCTGATTGCTCAAAACCTGGTTCGCGAAGGTGCGTGTGCAGGTCTACGAAACCTGGTAGCGCGACCAAGCCCTTGGAGTCGATACTTTCGCCAATGACGTCGCCGCCGATGAACTTGATAATGCCATCAGAAACACCGATGTTGGTCACAGAGCCATCGGCGAGAGTTGCGCCGACAAGAGTGAAATCACTCATTTTCGCCTCCTGAAAGTAGGTGGTAAAGCACGGCCATTCGAACACTCACGCCATTTGCTACCTGTTTGAGCACCAATGAGTTCTTCGAGTCCGCCGATCCAGCGTCGATTTCCAAGCCACGGTTCATTGGTCCGGGGTGCATAACGAACGTCTGAGACCCCAGCATTGCCAGGCGATCTGCGTTCAACCCCCAGATACGTGCGTACTCACGCTCGCTGGGGAAGAAACCGGCCGTCATTCGCTCAAGCTGAACGCGAAGCATCATGACAGCATCCAGTTTGAAAGTGGCGATCGCCTCGTCGAGCGAGTACGAAAAGCCGTCCGCTTGCTTGATAAGCGCGCCAGGCAAGAGAGTAGGTGGTCCGACCAAATAAACCTTCGCGCCAAGCTTCTTTAGAAGAATCAGGTTGCTGCGTGCCACGCGGCTGTGGGCAATATCTCCGACTATGGCCACTGAAACACCGTCAAGACCCTTGCCGCGTGCATCCGTCTTGATTGCACTTCTCAAAGTAAACGCATCAAGTAGCGCTTGAGTTGGGTGCTCGTGAGTGCCATCGCCTGCATTAATAACCGAGCCCATAACCCACCCGCTATTGGCAAGCATGTGTGCAGCACCAGAAGCGTGGTGCCTGATTACAACGGCGTCTGCACCGATCGCCTCAAGAGTTTGGGCGGTGTCCTTGAGGCTCTCCCCCTTGCTGACGCTCGACCCCTTGGCGGCAAAGTTGATGACATCAGCCGACAAGCGCTTGGCAGCAACTTCGAAACTGATTCTGGTGCGAGTCGAGTCTTCAAAGAACAGATTGACGACCGTTTTGCCTCGCAGAGTGGGCAACTTTTTGATGTCTCGGTCATTAACCTCAGACATTTCAAGTGAAGTATCGAGAATGGCAATCGCGGCTTCGCGACTCAAATCTGAAACGCTTACTAAATGTTTCAAGCCTCAATCACCACTTCGTTCTCGGTGTCTGACTCAGTTAGAAGAACTCTGATTCTCTCGTCACGCGACGTTGGCAAGTTCTTGCCGACAAAATCAGCACGGATGGGCAGTTCACGATGACCGCGGTCGATGAGTACAGCTAGTCTCACGGCGCTAGGTCGTCCGTAGTCACCGAGGGCGTCGAGTGCCGCTCTGATGGTGCGGCCGCTAAAAAGAACATCATCAACCAGAACTACGACTTTTCCGTCAAGGCCACCGGCAGGAATGACGGTCTTGGCCGGGTTTCGAGTTGGCTTTGAGTCAAGGTCGTCGCGATGCATTGTTATGTCTAAAGTTCCGAGAACCGCCTGGCTATCTATCGACTCGAACTTGGCGATTGACTCAACGATTCGCTTGGCCAACACAGCGCCGCGCGTGGGAATGCCGAGAATTACTAGATTTTGACTGCCTTGGTTTGACTCAAGTATCTCGTGGGAAATACGAGTAACAGCGCGATCGATGTCGCTGCTGGTCAGAACGGTGCGTGATTGCACTCGAACCTCCTTCTGCGCCTCACAGGACGCCCTTTAAAGGATGTGTTGTTGCCACTCTAGCAGAGTGAGATGTCTATAGTGCCGACTTGGTGCTGGCGATTTTCTGAAGAAGGCCGTTTATGAAGCCAGGTGAGTCGTCGGTTGAATACTCCTTAGCCAATTCGACGGCTTCATTTACGGCTACCGCGTCAGGAATGTCGTCGTTAAACACGATCTCCCAAGTGGCCACCCGCATAATTGCTCGATCTACAGCTGGCATGCGTTCAATTGACCAGCCTTGTGAATATGCCTCGAGGTAGGCATCCACCTCATCTCGGTGCGAATCGAAACCAGTGACGATCTCGGATGCGTAACCAAAGATTTCGTCTTGATTTTGTCGGTCGGCGTTGGCATCTTTGGCCTCGGTTAGCGTTTCATGAGGGCTCACGCCTCGTAGATCTGCGGCAAATAGCGCGTCTACTGCTCGTTTTCTGGATTTTGTACGAGAGCTCAACTTAGTCGTTCACGCGGCCCAGGTAGTCCCCGGTTCTGGTGTCTATGCGAACCTTGGTGCCGTTCTCAAGGAACAAAGGAACCTGAATTTGAAGTCCGGTTTCGACGGTAGCTGGCTTGGTGCCGCCCGATGAGCGGTCGCCTTGAAGGCCAGGCTCGGTGTAGGTGACTTCTAGAACCACCGATGCCGGAAGCTCAACATAGATTGGGTTGCCCTCGTGCATGGCGACTACTGCGTCTTGGTTTTCGAGCATGTAGTTCACTGCGTCACCAACGGTCTCTTCGCTAAGACTTACCTGGTCGTAGGTGTCTTTGTCCATGAAAATGAAGCCAGAACCATCGTTGTATAGGTAGGTCATGTCGCGCTTGTCTACGTTTGCAGTCTCAACCTTTACACCAGCGTTGAAGGTGCGATCTACAACCTTGCCGGTAAGAACGTTCTTGAGCTTGGTTCGCACGAAGGCGGCACCCTTGCCTGGCTTGACGTGCTGAAACTCGACTACGGCCCAAAGTTGGCCGTCGATGTTCAATACGATTCCGTTTTTTAGATCGTTAGAAGTTGCCACAATTGCCTCACAAATGTTTTGACCGCGCTTCGGCCAACCTTGTCGAGTTTACCTTAGAGCCACGCTTTAGATGGCTTGAATAGCGAGTTTGTACGAGTCTGTGCCAAAACCCGCGATCACTCCAGTGGCAACTGCAGAGACGACGCTCTTGTGCCTAAATTCCTCGCGTGCGTGGGGGTTGCTGATGTGCACCTCGATCAACTTCACGCCAGATTTGGTTACCAGGGCAGCGGCGTCGGCGAGTGCATATGAGTAGTGCGTGAAAGCAGCCGGGTTAAGCACGACTGGCGTTTTTGAATCGACAGCCTCGTGAAGCCAACCGATTAGCTCAGATTCGCTGTCGGTCTGACGAACATCCACGTTGTGTCCGAGCTTTTGAGCAAAGGCCTCTAGTTCTGCGACTAGCTGGGCGTAGTTCATAGAGCCATAAATTTCGGGTTCACGGCTACCGAGTCGACCAAGGTTTGGGCCGTTTAGAACGAGGATGCTGGACATGGCTATAGATTACCGCCTAGTTGCAAATCTCTTGATATGCGGCGAACAGCAGTTCAGGTGCTGGTGCAGTCATAATGGTGGGTTTCGCTACCCCATCAAGTACGACGAATCGTAGATTGCCTGCTCTGCTCTTCTTGTCGCGTTGCATGGTTGCCAGCAGGGCATTCCACTTTGGAGCTTCGTATTTCGTTGGCAATCCCAGACTCTCAAGAATGGTTCGCTGGCGCTCTACAACGTCGTCGCTCAAACGCCCGGCTAAACGCGAGAGTTCGGCCACGAACATCATTCCCACAGAGATTGCCGCGCCATGACGCCATTGGTAACGCTCTGCAAGCTCGATAGCGTGGCCGAGTGTGTGCCCGTAATTCAGAATTTCTCGCAGGCCTGCCTCTTTGAAATCCTCGCCAACCACGCGAGCTTTTATTTCGATGCAGCGACGCACAATCTCTGCAAATGATGAACTGTTGACGTCGGTAGCCGCATCGAGATCCGATTCAAGGAGCTCTAGGATTCGTTCATCCGCGATAAAGCCGTACTTAACAACCTCACCGAAGCCAGCCAACAATTCATTTCGAGGAAGTGTCTCAAGTGTGTCGAGATCACAAACAACGAGCGTAGGTGCGTAGAAGCTTCCGACAAGGTTCTTTCCCTCGGTGGTGTTGATTCCTGTCTTACCACCGATGGCAGCGTCGACCATGCCGAGCAATGTGGTTGGAACCTGGATCAAGCCAACGCCTCGAAGCCAAGTTGCAGCCACGAATCCGGCTAAATCGGTCACCGCTCCCCCGCCAAAACCAATTACAAGGTCGCTACGAGAGAAATCAGACTGACCCAAAAGCCCCCAGCACCAAGATGCGACTTCGATGCGCTTCGCGTCTTCGCCGTCAGGCACTGCTGCCTGAAAGACTTCGAACCCTTTGGCACGAATGGCTTCTGCAAGGGTGTCCGAGGCAACTTGAAGTGCGGTTTGGTGCACTAGAAGTATTTTTGCCACTTGCTGTGGCACACCATTCACAACGTCATCGAGCATCGCGCGGCCAATAAGCACGTCGTAGCCGGGTTGTCCGGATACCCTAACGGTTTCATGCGTCTGCATTTTGCCTCTTCAAGCCTTCCAAAATTGCATCAATTGTCTGAACCAAGCTCGAATTCGAAGTGTCTACCGTAATGTCGGCCACCTGTTCATAGAGCGGCTTTCTACTTGCATAGATTTGTCGCCAATCAGAGATACCGTTCTTGATTAGCGGACGATTTCCACCTCGAAGGCGACTGGCGATGTGCTTGCCATCGGTGCTTAGGTAAACCACGGTAGCAAGAGCGAGCGCCTCGCGTGTACGCTCGTGCAACACTGCACCCCCACCTGTTGAAATAACACATGGGCCGGCTAGTAAGGGCACGAGCGTATCCGATTCGATTTCACGAAAAGCTGGTTCGCCCTTGCTAGCAAAAATCTCGCTGATATCTCCGTGGTTCTTTGTGATCACCGCGTCAGTGTCAACAAACTGCATCTCCAAGCGCTTGGCGAGTTTCTTACCGACAGTTGTCTTTCCGACCCCCATCGGCCCAACCAAGACAATCGGCTTGTTAGTCATTTGCGTTGGTGCTTCGGAGAACTTCTGGAATAGAAGCTATGTAGCTCTCCAGGTTTCGCTTTGTTTCGGCGAGTGAATCGCCTCCAAACTTTTCAAGCACCGAATTCGCGAGCACAAGGGCAACCATCGCCTCAGCGACGATGCCGGCTGCTGGAACTGCACAAACATCTGAACGTTGGTGATGCGCCTTTGCATCCTCGCCAGTGCTCACGTCGATAGTCGCGAGGGCTTTAGGCACGGTCGAAATTGGCTTCATAGCGGCACGAACACGCAAAATCTCACCGTTCGACATTCCACCTTCGATTCCACCTGCTCGATCAGTAGAGCGGTGTACGACACCGTTTGCGTCACGAATGATTTCATCGTGAGCTACCGATCCGCGTCGTCTGGAAGTTTCAAACCCGTCGCCGACCTCGACACCCTTGATTGCCTGGATGCCCATGAGAGCACCGGCTAGTTGTGAATCTAGACGCCGGTCCCAGTGAACAAACGAACCAAGCCCAGGTGGAAGTCCATAGACGAGAGTCTCAACCACGCCACCGAGCGTATCCCCGTCTTTGTGGCATTGTTCAATCTCAGCAACCATCAACTCGGAAGATTCAGCGTGGAATGCCCTCACTGGGTCTTCGTCAATCAGATCGACATCGTCCGGCTTTGGCAAAGCGTATACCGAGGGCAAGGATGCGGTACCGATCGACACCGTGTGAGTGACCAAGCGAATGCCAAGCTCAGAAAGGAACGAAGCGGCTACAGAGCCGAGGGCCACCCTGGCAGCGGTCTCTCTGGCGCTCGCGCGCTCTAGAATCGGCCTTGAGTCTAGAAAACCATATTTTTGCATGCCGGTGAAGTCTGCGTGGCCTGGTCGAGGCCGTGTAAGCGCCTCGGCTCGCGCCCCAGTCAGGAGTTCTTGGTCGACTGGGTCTGCAGACATAATCTGCTCCCACTTCGGCCACTCTGTGTTCGCTATGGTGATTGCCACTGGGCCACCCATGGTGCTGCCATGCCGGATTCCACCACTCAGGCTAACTTCATCTTTTTCAAACTTCATGCGCGCTCCGCGCCCGAAGCCTAAGCGCCTACGTGCAAGCGCGAGTTGAACATTTTCAGTGGTGACGGGAACACCAGCCGGAAGCCCCTCTAGAACTGCAACGAGTTCTGGGCCATGAGATTCACCTGCGGTGAGCCAACGTAACATCTGCCTATTCTCTCATGGAACCGACCTTGAGGCATCAAGCGGCCGATTTAGAGCTATAGAGCAGCGAACATTTCCCTTGTAACCTCGGCCTCGGTAACTGTTGAATCACCCTCATCAAAGGCTCCAAACAGCTTCAGCTGTTGAACTGCCTGAAAGACCAGCATGCTGCGACCATCCAAGCGGTTGTGTGTAGGCCATCGCTGGGCTGGTGAGCCGGCGTCGTTGTCGTATGTGACATCAAGAACGAAGGATTCCGTGAAGGGAAGATCGACTTCGATGTTCCTAGAGATCGAACTGGGCAAAGTGTTTACCGTAAAGCCTGCACCGCCAAAGTCTGCTGCCGCTTCAAGCGGAAGCCACTCGAACTTCACTTGAACGCCTGTATCGTCAAGGAGCGCGGAAATCATGTTTGCCGGTTCAGATCGGCGTGAGAACACAGTGAGTTCGCGCAAATTTGAGAATGTTTGAGCGATTGCAAGCGCCAATGTTCGGGCGGTCGCTCCAGATCCCAATATTGCAGCGCTTTCGATGGCAGCGGGTAGATCACCTATCGTCCGCTTTGCCCCGACTAAATCAGTGTTAGCTACTGTTTTCTGACCAGATGCATCCAACGCCAAGGTGTTCGCACTACGAAGTGACAGTGCATCTGAATCAATGTGCCATCCGAACTCCACAGCCAATTTGAACAACTCTTCTTTGAGTGGCATGGTCAAACTGAAGCCCGCAAAGAAGTGAGACTGTTCTTCGAGGAATAGTGCTAGACCCTCTTCACTCATCTGAATGCGGGAGTAATGCCAATCAAGTCCTAGCGCGTCGTAAGCCGCCTGGTGGATTTTAGGACTGAGAGAGTGCTCAATAGGGTCACCAAGAACGGCGAATTGCTTTACTCCCATCCTGGATTAGCCCTCATCCACGCGCGCCACTTGGCAACCGACACTTCGTGCCCAGCGTATGTTTCATTAAATTCAGTTTCTCCAGTTTCAAGATTCACTGTGCAAAAGAACAACCAGTCGCCCACAGCGGGATTCAATGCCGCTTTTATTGCGGCCGTGCCAGGGGCAGAAATCGGACCGATCGGGAGCCCTGGGTACTTATAAGTGTTCCACGGGTTGTCATTCGCGCGCTGTGCTGCTGTGGTTGACACGGTTTTGGAATTAACCCCGTACGAAACAGTAGCGTCGCTCTGAAGATGCATACCAACGTCTACTCTGTTCAGAAAAGTACGGGCCATTTTGGCAAAATCTTCGGAACTTTTACCCTCGCGCTGCACGAGACCGGCGAGGGTTAGGGTTTCGTGAATCTTGTTGCTCGGCACATCGAGAGAACTCAGTTCTTGCTGCATCCTCTTCCACATTGACTGAAGCATGGTCAGCGCCGTGTCTGTCTTTGAAAAGCTATAGGTCGCCGGAAAAAGATATCCATCGAGGTTGACTGCCTGGCTAGGAAGGTTCAAATCAGCAGGACTTACAGCCTCGAAGTCAGAAACCGGTAAGCCATATACCTCGCTCAGAACCTCAAAGATCTGCGACGCTCTGTACCCCTCTTTTACCAGCGCGCGTTTCTCAACGCGGTTCGCGCTATTCTGTAGCGCCTCGACGGCGATTTTTGAGTTCATTTGTTTTCGCAACTGGTAGTCGCCAGGGTAGAAAAGGCCATCGGTTGCTAGAAGTGCCCGATAGGTTGGTCCGAAGCTCGCAGTCACGCCTGAGCTTACAAGCGACTCTGCTATCTGCTCCCCTGACTCTCCTTCAGAGACTGTGATGATCACCTCGTCGGTGCCAGCTCCAGAAAAGTCTGCGCCCGTTGCTATTTCATACCACCCTCTGATGGAGTCTTTGGCGGCGAAAGAGATGGCCCCCGTAGCTAGAACTAAGGCAAGGAGTACGGCTAACCTGCGTTTAAAGAAGACTTTCGTTGACGGCATCTACTGTCTTCCCCGCCTCTCTACCCGATTTCAGAATGTCTAAGGCGCGTTCAAGAATCTCAACCGCGCTAGCAGAATCAATAACCGCACGTGAGTTCTTAGTGTTTCGTCCCGATTCGTGAAGGTTGGCCTGGGCCATTTTCGTGCTTAAGCGCTCGTCTACCAAACGAACTCGAGTCGTAGTAATCGTCTCAATGTCCTCAGCGAAATACAGAGCTTCAAATGTCGACTGCGTGAATTT